>NZ_AEIU01000074.1 GCF_000165125.1 Vibrio caribbeanicus ATCC BAA-2122
ACTTTTAGGCTACTTGGGTACGGAGCTTTAGTGATGTACCTTAGCTTTTGTCATTAAAAAAATCCGAGTGGATTGACATCGTAGCTTACTAAAAGGTTTTTAGTGTTCTGGTAATGGTCGAGCATCATCTTGTGTGTTTCGCGTCCAATTCCAGACTTTTTGTATCCGCCAAAAGCGGCATGCGCAGGGTAGGCATGATAGCAGTTGATCCAGACTCTCCCAGCCTCAATCTTTCTACCCATTCTATAGGCAAGATTGGTATCACGAGTCCAAACTCCGGCACCGAGACCAAATTCAGTATCATTAGCGATCGATAAGGCCTCCTCTTCATCTTTGAACTTTGTGATAGCAATAACAGGCCCAAAAATCTCTTCTTGGAATATGCGCATTTTATTGTGGCCTTCTAATAACGTAGGCTGGACATAATAGCCTGATTCTAATTCTCCAGTTTGCGGTGCTAATTCACCCCCAAAAATTAAATTTGCTCCTTCCTCACGACCAATTTCTATATAACTCATAATTTTATCTAATTGCTCTTTAGATGCCTGTGCTCCAACTTGAGTCTCGGTATCTAAAGGGTTTCCTTGCTGAATGTTTTTCGCTCGTTCGACGAGCTTGGTAATGAAACGATCGTAAATCGATTCATGTACAAGAACTCTTGATGGGCAAGTACAAACTTCGCCTTGGTTAAAGAAAGCCAGCAGTGTGCCTTCAATACATTTATTCAAGTAGGCATCCTCGTGATCGAAGATGTCGGCAAAATAAATATTTGGAGACTTCCCGCCAAGTTCGACCGTTGAAGGAATAAGATTTTCTGCGGCACATTTAAGGATATGGTGTCCGACATCTGTTGAACCAGTAAAGGCGAGCTTTGCGATCCTGTTGCTGCTTGCTAGAGCTTGTCCCGCCTCTGAACCATATCCATTGACTACATTTATGACGCCTGGGGGTATGAGATGACCAATTTTTTCTATAAGAGCGAGGATAGAAGTTGGCGTTTGCTCTGCAGGCTTTAGCACAACACAACAACCAGCAGCAAGAGCTGGTGCCAGCTTCCAAGCAGCCATCAGCATAGGAAAGTTCCAAGGAATTATTTGACCAACAACACCTATTGGTTCAGGAAAATGATAGCTGGCAGTGTGCATATCAAGTTCTGCCGCTGTCCCCTCTTGTGCGCGAATACAGCTTGCAAAATAGCGAAAATGATCGACAACGAGAGGTAAGTCTGCCTTGAGGGTTTCTCTTATCGGCTTACCGTTCTCCCAAGTCTCTATTATGGCAAGCTCTTCAATATGTTCTTCCACTGTATCTGCGATTTTCAGCAAAATATTGGCTCTTTCGGTAGCACTAGTCAGAGCCCAACTGTCTTTAGCTTTGTGCGCAACGTCGAGAGCGAGATTAACGTCAGCTTCGGTTGACCGAGCGACGCTACAATAAACTTTCCCATCGACAGGTGAGGTATTGTCAAAATAGTTTCCTAAAATTGGTTCAACCCATTGGCCTCCGATGTAGTTGTTATAGTGAGTTTTAAAGTGTACTGAAGAGCCTTCTTCACCTGGACGTTGATAAATCATAATGTTTCCTTTCATTGTTGTTCTTTGATTGAAAATTGTAGCAATAAAGTGGCAGCGGCCAGCAGAGCAAACGCAAATATCACACCAAATTTGATCAATATGTTCTAATTAATTTAAGGTGATGTTTTTACAAGCAAAATTTATGTTATGTTTCAATATCCCCAAAATAAGAGAAAGCAGACGAGTATAGGTGTTGCAAAATGACACATAGACGCTGTTTAGTATTGGAACAGTTATGACTACTAAGACAAAGCCAGATGAAACATGGTTGGCACCCTCATGGCAGAGAAGTCGAGAAGCTGGACTACGCCAAACTAAAGCTCCTGAAAATATACGGGTATCAAGCGCCTCGATACTGGATAAAAGATACAAATCGAGTAAGTTGATTGATGCGGTTGTAAAAACTGCATTACCCCTATTCACACAAATATTAGCCAAAACAAGCAGCAGATTAATTTTAACTGACGATGAAGGGGTTATTCTTGGTACTTGGGGGCAAGAAAAGTTTCATGAAAAGTTGATGACGATTGCTCTTGATACGGGGTACTGTTGGCAAGAGAAATACGCTGGTACCAATGCTATTGGTACCGCACTACATGAAAAGAGATTGGTGTCTGTTGTCGCTAAACAGCATTACATTCGTCATTATCATTTCATTAGTTGTACCGCATGCCCTCTATACAGCCATGCAGGTGAATTGATTGGTATTCTTGATGTTACAAGTGAACAAAATGAACACGGCTTAACCACACAGCAATTGGTTAAAAATATGGTGCAATTAGTACAGAACTCATTGCTGTGTGAACTGGATGAAGGCGAATTTGTCCTTGATGTCGCGTTGAATTCTGCGATGCTCAAGACTGGTTGGCAAGCAAGATTGATTCTTGATGAGGCGCGCTGCATAAAAGCACACAATAATACGGCTCCAACTTTGTTTAATTGCTCTAATCTAATCGGGCAAAATTATGATCGATTTATTGAGAATCACCAACAATCAAAGGCCTTTTTTTCTAACAGTACTCGTTTAAGAAAAAGCGACAAATATAGGGTCAAGGCGCAGAGTTCTCAAAGTCTTCATTATGGCGATAAGCAATTTTCTAGTGCTTTCGATCAAGCGCAAAAGGTTTTTGGTAATGATGTTAGTCTATTGATTCATGGTGAGACAGGTGTTGGTAAAGGTGAGTTTGTTCGGGAGTTGCATAATGTAAGTGTAAGAAGGACGGGACCTTTAGTTTCGCTAAATTGCGGTGCAATACCCAAAGATCTCCTAGAATCCGAATTATTCGGTTATGCCGCCAACGCTTTTACGGGAGCGAATAAAGCGGGCTATATCGGACGTATAAGACAAGCTAATAAAGGGGTTTTATTTCTTGATGAGATTGCTGAGATGCCCCTTGATGCTCAATGCCGTCTGTTATCTGTTTTGCAAGATAAGGTAGTTACACCAGTAGGAGCTCTTGAAAGTGTCTCAATTGATGTTCAAATCGTCGCTGCTACTCACCAAGACCTGTTTGAGCTGGTGCAAAAAGGACGCTTTCGCTCGGATTTGTACTATCGATTAAATGGGTTGACTGTTTCACTTCCTGCACTGAGAAATAGAGAAGATAAGATAAGGCTAATATCAGAAATTTTTTCCAAATATCGAAGGGGGAGCCAGACAATTACAGAGCCTCTTATGTCATTGATGTTGGCTCACGATTGGCCTGGAAATATTCGAGAGTTAGAGAATTGTTTAAAAGTGGCGAGTTTATTGGTTGATGAGAACAAAGCGATTGGGCTTAACGATTTACCCCTGTCTATGCAAACTCAGTTGGCTAGTTTTAAATGTAATGAGAGTCTGGAAGATCAAGGCTCGCTCGATACTCATATCAATGATGCTCTCATTCATGCTTACCATAGATACGATGGTAACATTAGCCAGATTGCGAAGAGTTTAAAAATAAGTCGCAACACCGTTTATCGAAAGCTAAGAGCACTACACATACCCAAGTGATTTCAAAGCAAGCCAATTGTTAAGCCTTGCCTCGAGGGTTCAAGAAGGAAAATAACCAAGTATCTTCAGATTGCTTGGTTGCAGAAGGGGAGTAAACTCCCCTATTAATCATAAGTAACGGTGAATAATGGTTAGACGTCGTAGGTTGTAGACGCTGTATTACCGCCGGTACCAGTCCAATTGGTATGGAAAAACTCTCCTCGCTGACGATCAATGCGCTCGTAGGTATGGGCGCCAAAATAATCTCGTTGCGCTTGCAGCAAGTTTGCAGGTAAGCGCGCAGTAGTATAGCCATCAAGGAAAGTTAAGGCTGAAGTTGTACAGGGCATCGGAATGCCTGTCTCCATAGATTTTGCTGCAACTTTACGCCAAGAAGCGAGGCAGTTATCCAGAATATTCTTAAAGTACGAATCTGAACCTAGGAAGGCAAGATCAGGGTTAGATTCGTACGCGTCTCTGATGTTTCCTAAGAAGGCAGAACGAATGATACACCCACCGCGCCACATTAGAGCAACATTTCCGTAGTTTAGCTCCCAGCCGTTCTCATTTGATGCTTCACGCATAAGCATAAAGCCTTGTGCATAGGAGATGATCTTCGAAGCAAGCAGAGCCTGGCGTAATGCGTCAACCCATTCACTCTTATCTCCTTCCACGGGAAGAATTGTTTTATTAAAAAGCTGCTGTGCTTCAACACGCTGATCTTTCAAGGCAGACAAACAACGAGAGAATACAGATTCTGAAATTAAGGTTAGGGGAATACCTAGGTCGAGAGCATTGATGCCCGTCCATTTACCGGTTCCCTTCTGACCTGCTGTATCGAGAATTTTTTCAACAAGCGCTTCACCGTCTTCATCTTTGTAGCCTAAAATATCAGCTGTAATTTCAACTAGATAGCTATCTAATTCTGTCTTATTCCAATCAGAAAAAACGGCTTGCATTTCGTCAGCAGACATTCCAAGCCCATCTTTCATAAATTGATAGGCCTCAGTAATTAACTGCATATCTCCGTATTCGATACCATTGTGTACCATCTTCACAAAGTGACCTGCACCGTCGTTACCAACCCAGTCACAACATGGCTCACCAGCATCAGTTTTAGCCGAGATACCTTGGAAAATAGGTTTCACTGCTGGCCACGCTTCTGCAGCACCACCTGGCATAATTGAAGGCCCAAATCTTGCCCCCTCTTCACCACCAGATACGCCAGTTCCTATAAAATGAATGCCTTTTTCTCGCAGACTTGCAACGCGACGATTGGTATCTGGATAATTTGTGTTTCCACCGTCAATAATAATATCGCCTTCATCTAAAAGCGGCGTTAGAGAATCAATGAACTTATCAACAACATCTCCAGCGCGAACCATGAGCATTACTTTTCGGGGAGTTTCAAGTTTTTCAACCAGTTCTTCGAGAGTGTAAGCGCCAATGATATTTGTGCCTTTTGCAGGGCCCTCAAGAAACTCATCGACTTTTGCAGCGGTTCGGTTGTGAGCAACCACTTTAAATCCATGGTCATTCATATTTAGGATAAGGTTTTGGCCCATTACTGCAAGACCAATTACACCGATATCACCTTTCATTATTTATCTCCAATACTCTAAATCTGGGACAGTTGTTTATGCGATTTTTGCTGCTGCATCTGCATCTAAATACCATTCTGTTAAGCCGGATTTGGCTTTAATCTTTGCCGCTGGATAGGGCAAGGTATAGTCTGGTACGCTGTTAATTTCTTTCACTATATCTGCTTTTCCTGAGCCTAACACCAAATAGCTAATACGTTTTGCGGACTCAAGAACTTTTGCCGTTTTTGATACTCTGACCTGACCACTTTCTGGATGACTGGCGAGAACGGATAAGTTGGTATCCTCGTAGTTAGTCTGATTTGGAAACAGAGAGGCAGTATGTCCATCAGCACCGACTCCAAGTAAAATCCAATCAAATATGGGGGTGCCGTTGTCGCTAGGGATAATGTTTAGCATTTCCTCAGAAAAACGTTTTACCTCAATACTTGGTTCATCTTCCCCGCGGATTCGGTGAATATTTTCTAATGGAATGTCTACTTTACTAAAGAGCAATTCATTTGCTTCACCGTAATTACTGTCTTTATTATCTGGTGCAACACAACGTTCATCTCCCCACCAAAAATGAAGATTTTTCCATTGTACTGCTTTGGCGTACTGTTCAGAAGCAAGGAGTTTGAATAGCATTTTAGGAGTACTGCCACCTGATAGAGAAATATGGACAGCTCTACCCATATTGCTAAAGGCTTTCATTTCGTTTGCTAAGCTCGTGACGACTTGGTCAGATGTATGGAAGATCTTATGGTTGATCATAATTCGCAATAGTCCGTGTCTGTTAAGTTTTTACAAGGGAAGCGCCACTCTCTTTGGTCACGTCTAAGTAAATCGTCTGATTCTTTAGGACCCCAAGTCCCACAAGCATACCCGAATAGCGATTGAGGGTCTTGCTTGTAATCAAGAATAGGTTGCACGTATTCCCAACAAGCTTCAACGGCATCACTACGAGCAAATAATGTCGCGTCACCATTTAAAGCGTCTAATAGCAGTCGCTGGTAGGCAGTAAGCAGCTGTGTTTCCTGCAGAGAGGCGTAATGAAAATTCATTTTAACCTCTTTCGCATTGAAACCTGCTCCTGGCTCTTTGAGGCCAAAACTCATTTGGATTCCTTCATCTGGTTGAATTCTCAAAATGAGCTTGTTTTCCGGAGCATTTTGCCCAAAAACAGGGTGGGGTGTTTGTTTAAAGTGTATGACTACTTCGGTAACACGCGTTGGTAAGCGTTTGCCGGTCCTTACATAAAAAGGAACACCATTCCAACGCCAGTTATTGATAAAGGCTTTTAGTCCTACATAGGTCTCGGTTCTCGAATCTGGACTGACACCTGTTTCGTCTCGGTAGCTAGGTAGAAAATCACCTCTAACATCCGATTCAGTGTATTGGCCTAGTACTAAGTTTGTCTTTAAGTCATTATTGTCTAATGGCTTTAGGCACTGGAGTACTTTTACGACTTCATCGCGCATTGCGTCTGCATTAATTTTAGCTGGTGGTTCCATTGCAATCATTGCGAGTACTTGGAGCAAATGATTTTGGAACATGTCACGTACTGCACCTGAGCCATCGTAGTAGCCACCACGCCCCTCAACACCAAGAAATTCAGCTCCAGTAATTTCGACATACTCGATAAAGTTTCTGTTCCATAGGGGTTCGAACATTGCGTTTGAGAAACGTAAAACGAGTAAATTTTGTACGGTTTCTTTACCTAGGTAATGATCGATACGGTAGATTTGGTGTTCATGAAAGTGTTTATGTATGTCTTTGTCCAGTTGTAGTGCTGAATTTAGATCATAACCAAATGGTTTCTCAATAATCAAACGTTTCCAACCATCGCTCTCATCATTTAATCCGTGCGCTGCGAGGCTCGCTGGAATAACGCTATAGAGACTAGGAGGGGTTGCTAGGTAGAACAGAGCGTTATTCTTTTCGAATTTATAAAGCTCATTAAGCTGGTTTAAGCGTGTAACTAACTTTTGATAGTCTTTAGTGTCTGAGGTATTGATTGCTTGATAATGTAAGTGTTCGATAAAACGATTGAGAACGGTTTCGTCTGCTTTCTCTGAAGATGATAAGGCGGATTTTAGTTTGTCTCTGTATGATTCGTCGCTGTACTCCGTCCTACTGACACCTAATATGGCAAAGTTTTTCGGTAGCTGATTGTTCGAATAAAGATGATAGAGTGCTGGAATCAATTTTCGATAGGTTAGATCACCTGAAGCACCAAAGATAACGATACTACTATTTTCTGGTATTACCATCATTCTTCCTTTAGAAACGAGGTAGTTAGCATGTGCCTACATGAAGATTTACGTTGTTGGTCAACGGTATCAACGGCACCTTAAATTATACAATCGGTTTTACCTATTATGCAGATAGATAACAACTAACAAGTGAGTCATTTATCCATTCAATAAAGTGCAACGCATAATTTTTGGCAGGTCATTGTCCATGACTCTTTATCAGAACTCAACCTTTGTGAGCGCAATCGATTAAATATTGACTAGTAAGGTGGCTCAGAAAAGATAAAATTGAGGACAGAGAGCAGGCTTTGTTAGGCCTTACCAACCTTAAATCTAGCGGTAGGGTAAGGTAACTTCGAGAAGTATACGAACAGTGGATTTATTTTTCGCCAAAGGAAGACAGTTAAGCGAGTGTTTTGATGTAATTTCTTAACCTGACGATATTTTCTTGCTTTAGTGATGGATCGGAGCTCTTTTGACTTAAAAATTCATGCGCATAAATTTCATCTAAGTTTTGTTCCAAAAATAATAAAAAGAGTTTTGGATCAAGATGACCACCTATGGCCATATCCGTCATTATTCTAGTGGTTTCTTCAAGCGAATGTGCTTTTTTATATGGCCGTTCACGTGACGTGAGGGCCTCAAATATGTCAGCAACTGCCATAACCCGGGCTTGTACGCTTAATTCACTTGATTTGATCCCTCTAGGGTAACCACCGCCATCGATCCTTTCGTGATGTCCTCCCACAATCTCTGGGACACCTTTTAAGTGCGCAGGAAAAGGTAAACAATCAATCATTTCAATCGTCTGGATTATGTGGTCATTGATTATGAAACGTTCTTCATCGTTTAACGTTCCTCTTGAAATGGACAGGTTGTACAGTTCGCCACGATTATTTTTTAGTTCCCCAGGTTGTAAGACAAACTCACTTTTCCAGTCATCATTATGTTTATCTTCCGGACCCCATAAAATTTTGTGCTCTTGCTTGTCACTTAATAAATTTTCTTGAACAGGGAGCTTGGCTGTAGCGCCTCTTCTTGACTGTTCCGTTAAAGAAATACCAAGGTCATCGTTTAACGTACGGGTCCATTGACGTTTTGCAATGGTTTGGAGTTTGGAGAGTGCCTCATCGTCCATACGTTGTTGGCCTGTGTTGCACTGAGCGATGAAGTTAAACTCGTTGTCCAAAACTCGATGTTTCTCCATGAGCTCTTGTTTAAGTTGTATTTCATTACCGCCGTTGCACAGTTCACGCCAATAGTCGATTTCTGCGTCTAATTTAAGTACTTCAAAACGCATGCGTATTTCATGGATTCGGTCGTAAACGGTCTCCAGTTTAGTTCCTTTGTCTATAACGTGATCGGGTGTGGTGACTTTGCCGCAGTCGTGTAGCCATGAGGCTAGGTGTAGCTCTTCCCACTGAGACTTAGACATTGAAAAGAAGGGAAAATAGTCTTGGTCTTCTGCCGCAGCTTGAACCAACATTTCCGTAAGTTTAGGCACTCTTTGACAGTGGTTAGCAGTATGTGGAGATTTTTTATCGATAGCTGCTGCTATTAGTTCAACAAAGACACTGAGCATCTCTTTTTGCTGATCTATCCTGTCTATATTCTCTTTTGCAAGTTCTGCGAAGCTGAGGAGCTCTCGAAGAAAGTCATGCTTTTCAAATTGTTCTGGTGTGATTGATCTTTCATAACCCAGTACAAGCATTCCCACCAGTTCTTTATTACGGTTTTGCAGCGGGAAAAAGTAGAGGTCCGAATTATATAGCGAATCTCTATATCGGGCGAGAGCGTTTTCTTCTCTATTCAGGTGTACGGTTTCGCCTTTGTTGAGTGCGGTGTCTATCCAAGCCGTTGTGGAAAGAAGCTCATCAAGGTCGAGCTTGAAGGGAATAATTGCATGACTTGCTTCTACTTGATAGTGAGAGCTATGTTCATCTTTTACATAGAGCACAATTGTTTCTGCTTTGGTGATTATGAAGCTTTGTTTTGTAATCGTTTTTGCAAGGAGCGAAAAGTCATCATTTTTAGCTGTCTCACGAAGGAGGTTGAATAAGTCGTAAAGTGTGTGTTCCATCAATTCAATAGCATCGGTAAGGTTCGCAACTTCTCTTATTGCGCTTTTTTCATAGCGTGTCTTTCTAAAGTCGAAGCGGGAGATGTTGCCAGTCTGCTTGACCAGTTCTTTGAGTGGCAATGTTAAGCGGCCTGCGAGCAGCCAAACGGCTGTGGTACACAATATCATGAGAATAATAGCAATGCTGATTTGTTGGTCTCGAATTGAGATTAGTTCAGTCAATAGTTCGCTTTGGGGAGTTGCTTCCGCAAGCAGTAAGCGCGTTCCCTTGTTTAGAGAGACTGGTGTCAGGGTGACAGACCAGTCTTCCCCGTTTTTGGTTACCGTTTCATAGATCATCTGGCTGGAACTTCGATTCATGATTGCACTAAAAACGCCATTAGCCAGTGTTTGATCAATGGTCTGGTCAACCTCGATATTATGATGCGCTAATACTTTAAATTGGTTATCAAACAGTACAATTCGAGTGCTAGGTGAATGCCCCATTCCCGCAATTTGATTAGATAAAGATTCTAAGGTGAAGTCTGCGCCTACGACGCTATTTTTATTGAATGCGAGTTTAGAAAGTGTCACACCAGGTTTTTTTAGAAAGAAAAATTCGTAGGGTTGGGTAATTCTTGTTGCTCCATCGTCTTCGGCATTTTTATACCAAGGTCTTATTCGCGGGTCGAATTTGTTGTCATTGAACTTATTGCGGCCAACTTCTCTGTATGCACCATCATAAAAGTAGAAGGCGTTCAATCCAGATGCCCTCGTGCTGTTGACCATCAGAGCAGCCTTCTCTGGTGCATTAAAGCGCTCTCTGTCGGCATTCGTTGCTAAGGAACGGACTAAAGTAAAGTCACCATCGTCATTACCGTAGAATAATGCAACAAGGTTTTTATTTTTTTGAAAGGTGAGCTTGAGTGCAGCCCAAAAGTCGACATTTTTTCCTGGATTGTCGTGGCTATCGATGCTCGATGACGTCGACATAAAATCGAGTGCTGTGAGAATTGGACCTATTTTTCTCTGAAAAGCCGACTCAAGAACAAGTGCATCATCACGACTCAACCTTTTTGCTGTTTCTGTCAAAAGATGATGAGAATTGAAGTAGTTTATTCCGATGAGCGTAACACTCACAAAAGTAACCAACGCCATAAACAGAGTTGTGATGTGGATATTTAGGGAATAGCGTTGTTTTCTCATATTTCGACCATCAGAAGAACACCTACTAAGTATTGAACAATCTCAGAATCATGCAAAATATCTATTGAATTATCGATAAGCAAGTGCACTTTCTAGTAGCAGGCGATACATATAGCTCTATAGAGGATGCAAAGAAATTTGCACTTTATTTATGGTAGACTGCGAATTGTGCTCAGTTTAGAGTCTTAGAATAGGGAGGTTCGGATGAAAAAACTGCTGCTTATCGTGATACTTTGTATTTCTCCTGTTGTTAAAGGAGCAAGTTTTGATTTAAAGGCGACAATGCAAGAAATGAAACTTGAGTTCAAAAAAGCAGTGGAAGCAAACGAAATCGAATCATCTATCGTGGCCGTTGAGAAACTTTCAGAGCTTATTACACGAGCTCAGGAGCAAACTTTTTCGCCTGAAAACCACGAAACCTATCAAGAAGGCTTTCAAAAAGTTTCCGAAGCGCTAATTCTGGTCAAATCTGAGTTAGAAAATGGGGACTTATCCGCCGCCAAAGAATCTCTCAAGAAAATCGATGAGTTACGCATTGAATATCATGACAAACGCAGTCCTAGTTTATGGAAATTGATATTTGGATAGTGTTGAGGGCCTATGCAAACGTGGATGGTAAAACTGAACTTAGGATAAAAAATAACCTATTCACGGTGGCTATTAATTGTTCATTTTTCTTTGCATAGAGAATGGAGAGATTATTTTTCTATATTATCGATATCAATAGAGTTTTTTTCTCTTTGCATCTGAAATTAGCCAGATAAAGGCAAAATGTTTCTCTGTATTAAACGGTATTCTGTACATCATCAAAATTGCATTGCCAATCGTTTAATCTACTTACAGCCAAGAGAACTTTTAATGAACTCAAAGTCCCTTAGTCTACTTCTTTTTGTTTCTGTCTGTCTTATATGGGGAACAACTTGGTTCGCCATGGAGGTTGCGCTTCATTCTATTCCACCCATTTTTGCAACGGCATTACGTTTTTTCCTTGCTGCGCCACTATTAATTATTCTTGCTAAGTCATTTGGCCAACCATTGATGTTTCCCAAAGGGCGTCGTAAGTGGATTATTATTGTAGCCATCATGTATTTTGCCATTCCGTTCACTTTAATGATTTATGGTGAGCAATATATTTCATCGGGCCTAGCTTCAATTATTTTCGCCAATATGCCTGTTGCGGTCATGGCAGTATCGAGCCTCTTCCTTGGGTTACGCTTATCGAAGCACCAACTTTTTGGTTTAGTCGTCGCAGTGGTGAGTTTATGTTTGATACTATCAAATGAAATGAATGTAGGAGGTTCGGATTATCTCATCGGTACGGCTTCATTAGCACTTGCAGTTGCTTTTCATGCACTTATGTATGTATTGGTTCGCAAGTATTGCGGTGATATCCAAGTATTAACGTATAATGCATTGCCTTGTTTGGTTGCATCATTGCTTCTTTTCATTGTTTCAATGTTGGGTGAGAAAGTGACAATTCAAGCGTTCACTTATGACTCTGTAGCCGCAGTTGTTTACCTTGGATTGGTCGCGAGTGTCGGTGGGATCGTGGCGTATTTTAAATTAGGTCAAGTATCGACTCCTTTCCAAGCCTCTATTTGTTTCCTCATATTCCCAATCGTTGCATTAGTTATTTCGGCTATTTTAAGTGGGGATATGTTATCAGAGCAATCATTCATTCTCATGGCACCACTTCTAATGGGAATTCTATTGACGAAAGCACCTGCTAAGTTATTTAAATTCAAATCCAATAGTTTAACAGTGAAAAGTTAGATAACTCGCTTTTCAAATCGTTGCCTTGCCAGTAGAGCAAGCTATTCTTGCTGAACCTAGTATCTTAAGGTTACTTGGGTAGTTTTAGGGCTTGTTATAACAAGCCCTTTTGGTTCAGGTTAACTTTGGGAATTGAACTTATTAAACACATTTCCTAGTTCTTCGCTAATAAAATCGATAAATACTCTCAAGCGGGCAGGCATATACTTGGTTTGCGGATACTGCATAGCTATGGATCCGTGATAGTTGCTTTTTATGGTCCAATCGGAGAGGACAGGAATGACCAAGTTTTGTTCAACAGCCTCTGCGATGACAAAGTCGTGAAAGATACCTATACCTAGGCCATCTTTCACTCCTTGGAGTCTCATTTGAGAATGGTTAACGGCATATTTTCCACTAACCGATACAGTGTGGTATTGATCTTCAGCAAAAAAGCTCCAAATGTTGTCATGTTCAGTTTCAGCTAGATAAAGGCAATCGTGATCAATAAGCTCGGTTGGATGGCTAGGAATTGACCGTTGTGAGAGGTATTCTGGGCTTGCACATAGTACAAGATCTGTCCTTCCAATCTCCTTAAGTACAAGGTTTTCATCTGGCTTGTCAGTTAATTTAAATGCGACATCAATCCCTTCTTTGAATAGATCAATTTCTCCATCAGCGACTCTAAGCTTGAGTTGAATTTGAGGATATTTCTTTAAAAAGGGTACAACAAAAGGTTGTAACACTGAATTTAAGAAGGCTTCCGGAGCTGCAATAGTAAGAGAGCCTGTGGCACTTGTGTGTGCGGTTGTTGATGCTTCCCAAGCTTGATTGGCTGCACTGACCATAATAATCGCTTGGTCGTACACGTGCTTTCCTGTCGGAGTAATGACAAGCTTGCGAGTGGTACGGTCAAAAAGCTTAGTAACAAGTGCTTTTTCTAGCCGAGTAACCAGTTTGCTTAATGCTGAGGGAGTCACATTGAGTTTTTTTGCAGCAGCAGTGAAACTGCCCTCGTCAGTGATCAGTATAAAGGTTGCAAGATCGGGTAGAAGTGCGATGAGTTTTGAATTGACCATGTAATGAGCCTGAAGCCAAATGTAACCCCAAAATTATCATTCTCATGCTTCATATTCCATATTAATTATTCGAATCTCGTCACAAAAAAGTGTCATTTGTGCCTATGGTTCAATAATGTTTTTCCTAAACGCCGACTAATGAAATGGAAAAGCTTGAATTAGACTATTGGGCAGATTTGGTGGCACCCTGATGTGCTGATAATAATAACGACTCAAAAAAGGAAGCGGATATGTCTTCTGCATTTTACCAACAAATAGAAACGCAAATTGAAGAAGTGAAAGCTGAAGGACTTTATAAGTCTGAGCGTGTCATCACGTCGCAGCAACAGGCTGCCGTCAAAATATCTACAGGTGAAGAAGTTCTTAACTTCTGTGCTAATAACTACCTAGGTCTTGCTAATCATCCTGAACTCATTGAAGCGGGTAAAGCGGGCATGGATGTTCATGGATTTGGTATGGCCTCCGTGCGCTTTATCTGTGGTACGCAAGACATTCATAAGCATCTTGAAGAAAAGCTCTCTAAGTTTCTCGGTAAAGAAGATACGATTCTTTACACCTCATGTTTTGATGCCAATGCGGGTCTCTTTGAAACTATTTTAGGTAAGGAAGATGCGATCATCTCTGATGCTTTGAATCATGCATCTATTATTGATGGCGTTCGCTTGTGTAAAGCAATGCGCTTCCGTTATTCCAACAATAATATGCAAGAACTCGAAGAACAGCTTATTGCAGCAAAAGAGGCAGGTGCTCGTCATATATTAATTGTGACAGATGGTGTGTTTTCGATGGACGGGGTTGTTGCTAACTTACCCGCAATTTGTGACTTGGCTGATAAGTATGGTGCGTTGACTATGGTTGATGATTCACACGCAGTTGGGTTTATGGGTAAAACAGGCGCTGGTACACATGAATATCATGGTGTCGTTGACCGTATCGATATTATCACTGGTACGCTCGGCAAAGCGATGGGAGGAGCTTCAGGTGGCTACACATCAGGCAAAAAAGAAGTCATTGATTGGTTACGTCAACGCTCTCGCCCATACCTTTTCTCTAACTCTGTTGCTCCAGCAATTGTTAATGCATCGATTAGAGTACTCGACCTGCTAGAAGAAAGTGGTGATCTTCGCGATCAACTTTGGGCCAATGCGGCACATTTCCGAACCAGAATGGAAGAGGTCGGCTTCACTATGGGCGGTGCTGACCATGCGATTATTCCTATTATGCTTGGTGATGCGAAAGTTGCTGCTGAGTTTGCTGAACGTGCGCTGCAAAAGGGAATTTACGTTATTGGATTCTCATTCCCTGTGGTTCCTAAAGGGCAAGCGCGGATCCGTACACAAATGTCCGCTGCGCACTCACGTGAACAACTTGACCGTGCTATTGATGCCTTCATTGAAGTTGGCAAAGAAATGAAACTTATCAACTAGTTTTTGATTTGTCCAATAAGGACAGGGAGCCTATAAAGTTATGAAAATTAAAGCGCTTGCCAAACTCAAAGCAGAGGAAGGTATTTGGATGACTCAGGTTGAAAAGCCTGAGATTGGTCATAATGATTTGTTAATCAAAATCAAAAAGACTGCTATATGTGGAACTGATGTCCATATCTACAACTGGGATGAGTGGTCACAAAAAACCATACCAGTTCCTATGGTTGTTGGACATGAATATGTTGGTGAGGTTGTTGAAATCGGTCAAGAGGTCAAAGGGTTTGAGCTCGGAGACCGAGTTTCAGGAGAAGGCCATATTACCTGCGGCCACTGTCGAAATTGTCGCGGTGGACGCACACATTTGTGTAGAAACACGACCGGTGTCGGTGTTAACCGTGAAGGCGCATTTGCTGAGTATTTAGTGATCCCCGCGTTCAATGCTTTTAAGATACCGGATGAAGTGTCTGACGACCTTGCTTCCATATTCGACCCATTTGGTAACGCTGTTCATACCGCCCTGTCATTTGACTTAGTTGGTGAGGACGTATTAATTACAGGCGCTGGCCCAATTGGCATCATGGCAGCCGCGGTTGCCAAGCATGTTGGTGCACGTCATGTTGTGATTACTGATGTCAATGAATATCGCCTAGACTTAGCACGGAAAATGGGCGTTAGTCGCGCGGTGAATGTTGCCAAAGAGAATTTAGAAGATGTGATGTCTGATTTGGGAATGACAGAAGGTTTCGATGTTGGTCTAGAGATGTCAGGTAATCCAGCAGCGTTCAACTCTATGTTGACAACCATGAACCATGGTGGACGTATTGCCTTGCTAGGTATACCTCCATCTGATATGGCTGTTGATTGGAACCACGTTATTTTTAAAGGATTAGTGATTAAAGGTATTTATGGCCGAGAGATGTTTGAAACTTGGTACAAGATGGCTTCTTTAATTCAATCTGGCTTAGATCTGACACCACTTATCACTCATCACTACAAGATCGATGACTTCCAAGAAGGCTTTGATGTTATGCGTAGCGGGTTTTCTGGCAAGGTTATCCTAGATTGGGAATAGGCAACATTAGACTCTAAATAGCGACAGGTGACACTGTCGCTTTTTGACTTCTAAAGCCGACTTTTTTAGTCGATACGAGTAATGTTAATTCCTTGCTTTGGGCATACAATATGTAACTAAAGCCGAGGTCAATTCCTCAACAGTTATATGTTCCTTTCCGAGTTTACCTAATCCTAATTGTGAAACTCTTTCCCACGCATTGTTATATTCTCTTCTTATAAGTTCAACAGTGTTTGGATGGGGTTCCAGCATTTGAAGGTTTTTCTCCATACATGAGCTCATCTGTAAAATTGCTGCTCTATCCATCAATAGCTTATCTTGCTCAGTTAAAGCAAGCCATTCTCGCTGAACCTAGTATCTTGAGGTTACTTGGGTATATATAAACTCTTGATATATCTTTTCAACTTCGAGTCGATAGTAATTTTAGCTAGTGAAGTGACATAATCAGATCTTTCAGTTCAATGTAGAATATGTGATTTATGAAATAACAGTTTGTAATTGTTGTTTTTAAAAATGCCCCCGTGTGTGATTAGAGTTGCTGAAATAGGTTTAACCATTATTTTATGTAATGTTTTTGTGTAATTTTTTTATATTATTTTTAAACTTTAATAATATAAAGTAATGGAGTTTATTTTTAATTTCTAGATGAATAACTCTTCTGTTTATATATTACGCGAATAAACAATATATAGCTTTTAACTATTTACACAATGTCGTAGATATTGATATTTTCAGTGGCAGAAATTGAAATGGTAATCATTATTATTCTTAGTCTTTTTCTGGTTTAAGTGACGATATTTATCGCAATAATAATTTTTTAATTCACCAACTTTTGTACGGTGAATATTTTTATGAGTTGAATAGAATGACATTAGAGCATCAAGAAAATAATCAAATAAGGTTAGAAGTGGTAAATGATAAGAGTGACAATAACTCTGAATTTACAGCCCAGGAGCAAGAGGTAATCAAAAAACTGCAGCAAGATTTTGATGTCGAGGTTGTCCGAAGTAATAAACAAGCGAATAAAAACTGGAAGTTAAGTGGAGGAAAACTTGATCACTCTATTTATATTGAAGACTTGAGTGACGCTTATGATCTCGTAAGTAAGGGCTTTTATCTCAAAACAGCCAAACACGTTAATCGGATAATTCGAACACTAGGTCGAGGCCGAAGTAAGGGTAATGTCACATCTGTGGTTTCTGGTGGAGATGGCCCAGTACTTGTCATTGATGGGGGGGATGATTTAGCCGTCAGCCTTGAAAACTCAGGGTTACCGAAAAAGCTTGTTTATGCAGTTCAAGCGAGTGCCTTATATCCTGGTTTTATTGCTGTTGTTCATAAAGGATGGCTTGGCGCCCTCGAGGAAAGAAACGAAAAGTCTGAAGAATTTGATGAGCTTAAACAAACTATCGATAGCCTTCAGGATGAGTTAAAAAATACACTAAAGGCAGAACTCACCGCTCATAATCAAATTACTGAGCCAGCGGATTATGGCAACAAGCTCGAATCTTTGGTCAGTCAAATTCAGTTTAAAAAATATTTATTTGAACAGTTTAAAGACCTGAATTTTGTTGATGAAGATGTTCAATCCGTCATTGAACGAATGAATAAACTCACTGACGATGTTGCCAATCATCGCAACCAGATTGAAAAGTCATTGGCGACAAATAGCACTACGGATGATCCTGTTTTAAATCAGCTTTTTGAAGACCTTGATAGTGCCAGTCTTTTTGACCCCAATAGTAGTGAGACACATGATCTAATAGAAAAAATCGCCGAGGTCAAAACGGCTCAAGAAGAGAAATGGCTCAAGTTTATTGACAGCAAAGTTGCAGGGGCCTTCACCGAGTCTGGTCTTGGCTCTATGTATTGGGGAATGATGGCTTTCCAATCAAGAGCCACAATCCAACTTTTAGAGACTCAAGGTTTAACCTCTTTCGCCGAAATGATTGGCAACATGGGAGATGTGTTAAATGTTGTGGGGCAATCACAAATGGTGGTTGCGGGAATCGCTAAAGCGGGGATCGGAATTCACGAAACACACTCACTAAGTGAGTGGCTAAAAATGCTAAAAGAATCGCCTTTGCAAGATTCAACACCCGAATTTACTAAGGTTCAGGGTATGTTGGAATCGTTTGAATCGAGCAAACGTAATGCGATGATCTTAGATGTCTTTGGAAACATCGTGCTTTCAGCAGGCCAACTTGGAATGATTCTGGGAGGGCCATTTGGTGTTGGCATAAGTGCGGTACTCTTTGCTGGTGTGAGTGCAACCATAGGTGGTGTTGGTTTTACACAGGCCGTTGCTCAATATATGAATAAGAAATTTGCCATTATTGAGGAGCCATCGGCAAGAGAAAAGTCGATTTTGTCTGAGAGCGGTGGAACTGAAGATACGATAAAAAAGACGCTATTGGATAGAATTGAGAAACTGTATCAGTTTTCTGAACAGCAAGCTCCCGCGCGAGTTTGGCAGAAAATATACAAGCAGGTCATTAAAAAGCCTCATTATACATCAGAGCAAATTATTGAAAGACTCAAGAAACAGTTCAGTAAAGAGACGCAGAGCTACCATCAGTCCTATCAAAAAGCCCTGGAACAGATAGAAAAAAATCCAGCGCTAATTGAACAAGCTCTGCAGTCAGTCAAGAAGAAAACGCCTGAGGGGCAATGGGATTTATTGCTTCAAATGGGGGGCCATTTGAGGGCGTTAAAATCGGGAGAGTCGTATGAACATACCAGTGATAATCATGGCCAAAAGGTCAGAACACTCTTTGATGTCGCGGAATCACTGGGTTTTGGTAAGGAGCTTGAACGTCGTTTTGTTAAAGAACTGGTTAATAATCCTAATTACTATCAAAGAAATAAGTTGGTCATCTCAGACTATGTAAAAGAAGTTAATATTGTTAAAAGCAAGCAACCATGGAACATTCCTAACCCACTAAGGCCTATTTTCCATGTTGTGGATTTTGTTCGAGGAACTGACGCAAACCCTATTGAACCATTGTTTAAAATAAGCTGGGGCCATAAAAAAACCAAAATACTCAAATTTGATAAGGCTAAGTTACTCAACGATCTTGAGAATAACTCATCATTGACCGCTGAGATGAAAACCATATTGGATAATGTGTTTTTGCACAAAGGAGTGCTTAACTATGTTGGACATGATAAACGTAGTGTGTTTTTGGCGGCGCTGGATGGTTTAGGTAAGCAAATCTTACGTTCAGACGTTATTCGACCTATCATGGTGGGAGCCAAAAGTCAGATAGAGCTTGGTGAATTACTTCGACCAGCCATTGAAGCGCAACAGTCATCACCAAATCGTCTCGGTGTTACCGAGTCTCAGTTAGCCGACGCTTTTTTATTGACGGCGCATCACAGCGTGGAATCAGGAATTGAGTTTGCGAGCAACCAAAAAAAATTGACTGTACTGCCTAAACTGTCCACAGATTTGGACCCGGATGTGCAGGAAAGGGCAGATTTTCGACAGAGTATCGGCGAGGTTGAAGTTAATCAAGGCGAACACTTTAGTGGTAAAGGTGTCTCGCGACTTGTCACTCAACTCAGGGAAACTAAACAAGCAGAAAACATCCAACTCTATCGTTTGTCCGTTGGTGATAAACATTTTTCAATAGTAAAAGATAATCAACATATTACCTTGTATCAGGCTAAAACAGGCGCTACCTACCTGATGCCCAAAATCAGTTCATTGCGAGAGACACTCACAGATTTAGGAGCAGGTAAGCAGCATTGGCAATTGACTGCTGTCGATGTCCCCGAGAATCTATCGCTAGGTGATGTGGCTACCAAGCTCTCTAAACCCTTCTCTCCCGAATGGCAATCGCTTTTAGAAGCAGACAGCCAATTAGGTAAGTTAACAATAAATGATTTGAGTCTGAGTCGATTAGATCTTTGGCTGTTGGGGCTGGCTGATATAAATACTGATATGCGACTATCGGCAAAAGAGATCGCTTCTATCGGTAATATGAATACGGATAAGCACTACGGGCTTGATGCTAAGATGGTGGATTCGTGGTTAAAATCTGGCAATGAGGAGCAAAGTAATCGCACGCTACTTATGCTGGATAAGATCAAGCAGTCGAGTGGGGAACAATTACAGTTGGTTGGCTCAAGCGACTTGTTAGCTAGATTAACGACACGCATTGAAAATATTCGTTTATTGGAAAGCACAGATGCTTCGCTGAGTGCACTGAGTGAGGACTTAGATGTAACGCTAAAAACACTCGCGCGAGTCAATGAGCACTCGGATGGTTTGTATGGGGATCCCAGTGTCCATAGTACTCCGATGAAAAGGTTAGCTGTCGGGATAAGCCGCGCAAATATGGGGTTGATGTTATCTCGTTTGCCAGGCTCCCTCTATCAAATCGGTAATTCGATACACAACGGTCAGTCATATGAAGCCCTCAAAGAAGGGGTAGGGATGACAACCGACCTTCTTGATATCTCACTCGACTTACTCGCAAATAGCCAGAAAATACAGAGCCTTTCCAGCAAGTTTTCCAATGTGGCTGGTAAATTGGGTGCTGTAATGAACTTTGTCGGTGCAGGTGTCGGGATCTGGTATGCGACGGATGCTTTTACCGCCGCTGCAAAAACATCAGGTGCAGAGCGCACGGATAACATCGTAGCTGGCTCACTGGCAGTTGCGGGTACTTTGGTCTCTGTAGCAACCGGTATCGCATCACTAGTTACAGCAACCGCTGGACCTATCGGTGCCGCGATTGGTTTGGCTATTGGTGTGGCACAAGGCATTTATAATGCGGTTCGGATGACCAATGATCTTAGAGCAGCAGGCATCAGTGAGGGCGAAATCTGGCGAGCAGGCGCGGCGGTATTTTTTGGCTTCCCTGTGCCTGAAAGTATCCAAAATCAGGCAGCATACAATCGCGCCTTTGAATCTTATCAAGCACAGAAAGAAAAAAGTCTAGAAGCATTACATGCGGTAGGATTTGATAAAATTGTTTACAGCAAGCCTTATATCGATACGTTGTATGGTAAGGCTAAGATAAAAGAAAGAAATGATTTCTATAACTTATCTCCTGAGCAAATGGAGCAATATAAAGATTATATTCCAGAACAAGATCCGGGAATGATTTTTGGCAATCAACCCGAGCATGCACTGAGCGTAAGCAAAAACGAACAAAACCAAAAGGGAGAGGGAAGAACCCTATTTATGCTTGGAGACGGATACGATGCCGCGCAAGGTGATATGGACAGAAGCAACCTTTTCAAAATTGATGGCTGGGGCAGAAAGCAGCTGTTTGGCGGGGCAAAAAATGACATTTTTGAAGTGGTTCATTGGCGAACAGGGCCTAAATATCGCAACGATAAACCCTCTATTTTGAAGGGGGGAGAAGGTGAAGATACCTTATCGTTGCGCAGCACGTATTCACACCACCAAGACTCAGGGGAAACACAGGGAGCCTACGTTGATTTATCGTTAGGTAATGCAAGAGCTAGCCACCTCAATCATATAGAAGTATCGGGGATTGAGCACGTTATTGGTTCTATGAGGGATGACAAATTTATTGGAAATGATGAGATCAATCATTTCATTGGCTATGAAGGAAATGATTATCTAAGAGGGCACAAAGGTAATGATACACTCGCCGGTGGCAGAGGTACTGATATTTTGCGAGGCGATCAAGGTAGTGATAGTTATATTATTCAGGCAGACGACTTTTTGTCTGATAAGAGTGTCGATACCATCCAAAATTTTGATGACCACTTTCAGAAAAATTGGCAGGAGAAGTACGACTATTTTTACGACTTAGGAATCAGTTATAGAACTAAAGGTTATGCTTATACCAGTGCTGATTGGCAAGACACGCTTAAACGACAAGCGAAAAGACATGCAGACCACTGGACAAAGCAAAAGCAGGGTCAGTTAGGTATACCCGAATACCCAGCACAAGATTCGTTAATTACAAACCTTGAGACAGTATCGGCAGGCCGAGAGGGTGATGATCTATTGCTATCGGTTAATAGCCAATGGTTAGTGTACCAACAGTTACTTAAAAGTCTCAAAGAATTGGACTCACAAAACGTATCAAATGGAGATGAAAATCAGCTTGCAACAAAAGTCCAGCAGCTCATGAATTCTTATGGTATCACCAAATTGTATTCTGTCGGTGAAATAAGTGAGTTGTTAGCGATAGTGAAGAAAAATAATTCGAACTTATCGACTTCCATTGAACTTAAAGAGTTATTGCAACAAGTTCCAGAACAAGCTTCACGCGCAACCACAGTAACAAGAGTGGAAGATTATTTTGTTGGTAGAGCTTATCAACACCTTTCTTTAGTGGATATGCTGGGCAACCAGTATTCATTGGAAACAGAGGCAGATGACCAAGGAAAGGTTTCAATCTCTTCAATGCAACTATCGTCACAAATGGGTGAGGCGATATTGGTTGACTTGGAACACCACATCTTAAAAGCAGAAACAGGTTTATCTCAGAAGCTGATGAGTGAGGATGTCGATCATGTAAAAGGAGCAAGCTCAGCAGACACGATTTTTGGCAACCAAAATGAAAACTGGATACATGGTGGAGCGGGCTTTGATAATTTACATGGTCATGATGGTGACGATGTATTGATTGGTGGTGCAGATGGAGGACGACTCGCGGGGGGTAATGGTAGCGATGTTTATCTAGTCCAAGGTAATGAGTCTCGACTGGTGATAGATACCACATCGACAGATGAGGTGAGAGACACAATACGCTTTACGAATGGTTTGGAACAACTCAGGTATACAAAGTCTGCTGGTAATCTGAAATTTCAATATTTCGATACAGACATAGAAGTTGCTGACTTATCCAGAGAGGCTGAATCAGCGTTTGGGGTTTCTGTCATCAACCAAGATAATCACAAAGAAGGCGAGATGAACTTTTTTGCTGATAAAGGCAAATTGTGTTTAAGCAGTATTAACCTAACAAGTGGTGTCAATGTCGATTATAGTGTCAACTTAAGCCGTGGTGTTGTTGGTTGGGAACAGGACCTGAAATCCATTAAGCCATTTTTGTCAGAGCAGTCTTATGTCACAACCAGTAGTGGGAATGATTTATTAGTTACAGGAACTGGAGTCAACTATTTAACCGCAGGGCTTGGAAATGATACTTATCAGTTAGGCAGTCAGGATGTCTCGCTTGTCTTAGATAACTTTGCTACTGATGGTAAAGTTGACACACTTATGTGGACAAACATCGAAATTGAGAACATTAGTTACAGTCGAGAGGGGCAAAGCCTTGTACTGATCAACGCAGCAAATATAAACCAGCAAGTGATTATTAAAGACTGGTTCGAAGGAGATGACTATCAGCATTTACAGCTCGAAGATAAAAATGGGGATCTTTGTCCAATTACTGCGCCTGATTTGCTTGTTCAAGCGATGAGCACGTTTGGTTTTGAATCAGAAGGTACCCTAGATAATAATGATGACTCTCGGTCTGCTGTTTTACCGGTATTATCTTTGCCAGGAGCGAATAACATAGGCCTTATGGGCTAGAAAAATGAAGAGGGAAGCATAAGCTTCCCTCTTTCGTCACAAGGCATGTTCGAGTTGATAGTTTGCTTTCATTTCTCCTGACGTATTCAGAAAACGAGAATAAGAGAAAGGCGCAATGTCGATTTCTGGTTTCAAGCCTCGAATAATCTGATTCATAACTTTGCCAGTAATCGCTGAGGTAAGGATCCCTGTTCTAAAATGCCCGCAGGCATTAAAATAACCTTCAACACCCGGAACGGAGCCTAGAATCGGTAACTCATCGGGTGAACCCGGCCTCAAACCAGCCCAACAGCGTTTTATGTTCATATCTTTAAGAATAGGTAGTGATTTAATTGCCCCCATACCTAATTGTTTTATGTATTTGATATCATTGGTGACATCAAAGCCTTTTTCTTCGGTAGTTGAACCAATAAGGATCTCACCGTTATCTTTTTGTGCGATATAGCAATCGCTGGTGGTTAAGCATCCGTTAAGAACTTTAGGAAGCTTCTCAGTAACGATTACTTGACCTTTTACTGGAAACACAGGCAAAGGATAGCCTGTTGCCCATTTGCTGATCGTCTCTGCCCAAGCACCTGCTGAGTTGACCACTGCTTTACAGGCTAAACGACCCTGTTCAGTGTTTACAGCAGAAATTCGGTTTCCATCTTTTTCGATGCCGACTATTTTAGTATTAAGAAAAAGCTCGACCCCATTTTGGCGTGCTGCTTCAAGATAAGCTTCATTGAGCCGGTATGGATTCACTTGGTGATCGCAGTCAAATTGCATTGCGCCAATAGCATCAAGAGAAACATTAGGCTCTTGCATGCGCAGTTCGCTTTGTGATAGCCACGCTATATGGTTTTTACGCTCAGGTACCGCTGCCGCTATGTGCTCGGCATACATTTTGTCATATTTATCAAACATGACAAATTTAAGACCAGTTCGCTCAAACTTGAAATCCACGTTGTGGTTTTCTTTTAACTCCTCATACAACGATGGGTACATAGCGTTAGATTGCATTGCCATATCAAAAAATGGTTTTGGCATAATATGTGGACTCATTTGAGGAGTCACGCCGCTGCCGGATTCTTGCATTTGTTTAGACAGTGTTTTGAATAATATCACTCCACACCCTAAGCCAGTCGATTCACCCATAGGCCACAATCCACCAGCTGATGCTCGTGAGGCATTACCTGGGTGTTTAAAATCGACTAGTGCAATTTTAAGATCTTTATTTTTGCTAAGAAAGTAAGCAATAGAACTACCAATAACACCGCCACCACAGATTACAACATCAAATGTTTTCATTAGTTTTCCTCCAAAATCGAAAAGGGAATCGGATCAAGGGGAAAACGTGGTCTGACTAACCCTTGCTCCTCTTCAAATCCTTCCTTGGAGAGTCGATCGTAACAATAGTGTGAGCACACTTTTCCTTGACAATCACCCATGGTAATTCTTGTGCGCATTTTTAATGTGACAATGTCACGGCAGCCTTGTGCGATAGCATCATCGATGGCCTCACGTTTGATTTGTTCGCAGCGACATATAATAGTTTCAGCTTTTGGGAGCGAGAGAAGACCGAGTTTGCGATAACTCGAATTATCAAATCCTTTTCTGAATCGGTAAAAGCGCGCTAAGGTTTTTCTCGCAGTCTTAACTTTTCTTTCTAGTTCAGCATCAGTGAGTTTGCCGATTTTATTTGCGATAGCCCAAGCCGCGATTTTACCTTCTAACATGGCTGCGTCTGCCCCCGCAATTTTTGCGCTGTCACCAGCACAATATACCCTGCTGTTGCTACTGTTCTGATAGTCATCAGTGATAGGAATTGTGCCGTTCATATAGTCATACACTACGTCAAGTCCGATAAGTTGAGCCAGTTGAGATCGTGCTGAGAAACCGTATCCTATACCAACAGTATCAACTTTGTGCTCGACGGCTTGGCTTACATCGGGCTCCCAATCTTTGTTATATGGTGCAACTGTTGCACGATGAACTTGATTTTCTCCTTCAGCATTAACGATTCCCCATCCATAGCGTAAAGGGATTTTATGTTTTTTTAAGTACCACATCATGGACAAGCCATCGAGCGCTTGCTGAGGTCGATTGAGAATCGCAAGTGATTCTTTGGCCAGTGCAGAGAATTCACAAGCTTCATATATTGCTTCAATCTTACAACCTGCTTTATGTAACTGGCAGGCAACTAGAACGAGCAATGGGCCAGTGCCAGCGATAAGCACTTTATTACCGGGCCTTACGAGCCCGCTTTTAATTTGTAGTTGTATCGCTCCCAATAACATCACGCCGGGCAACTCCCAACCAGGGAAGGGGATCGCTCTTTCCTGACAGCCTGTAGCTAATAATAGATAGTCATAATCGACTGTCGATAGATTATTGTCTTTGGCTATGAGTAACTGTTGATCCCCGATTGGGCCCAAAACACGAGTTTGGGACTTGAAATGAATAAATTGCGTATTGTTAATATAATCCTGTTGTAAACGACTTATCGCACCAGTTAGTTTTTCATCCAAATGTGGTAGGCTTTCTGTTTTACGCCAAGGGCCACGGTAGATAACCCCTCCAACTTTAGGCGCTTCATCTAAAACAGTACTGACGATATCGAAACTAGAAAGCTCAGATGCTGCAGACATCCCTGCAGGTCCACCACCTACAATCACAACTTCGTTTTTCATGATAACTTGCCTGCCTCTGTAACATTATTTCTATGGGTTTCAACGTTCATATTAGGTTTTACGAGGGTTTGACATGCCTTTCTCTTGTGCCGCCCATCTACATGTAGCAAACAGCAATGGCATACTCCCATCCCACAATAGGCACCGGAATGTTTCCCATAATCATTCTGCATTAGTTGACGAATATCTGAAGCAAGTAACGCGCTGAGTATACTTTCTCCTTCAATTGCTTTTATTGGTTGCCCATCGACAAAAATAACGAAGGGTTGATCTACACAATGTGTAATATCCTGACTTCTGTTTTCTATATTTTTCATGACCACTCACAATTGTTATTAAAATCTGTAATAAAAAACATAGTCAGTAAAAAAACGCTCTTATAATTAATTTCTCTCTTTTTTTTCGAACCTGACTCAACCCCTCATATTTAGACGTTTTTAATTACTCCAAGATCATTAAAGTCTTTTGTCATTAATTAGAACAAAAAATGATATATTTTTTGCATGATTTAATTCAATTTTTTAAATATTTGTTATGATTTTGTTTAAAATGTTGTGGATCTTGTGAATTTTTTTTTGATACGTCTTTTATTGATATTAATAACGAATTTTTGCTGCAAGTATGTGATTTAATTTCATTACAAGAGATAAATAAATATGAGAATTTTAGGTCTATTTTTATCAGTTCTGTTTATATTTTTTAATAATTCCTCAAGAGCACGGAGTTTAGTTCGGGGGGCTAAGTTGTCTCTTTTCTATGATAAGGGACAAGAACTTCCTTATAAAAAAGTTGATAGTGGCTTTTCAGTGTACTCAAACTCCCTAAATTCGGAGGTAAATGTTGAGAGCGTGGTTCCTGAAAAACCGAAAGCAACTTTGGATTGGAGTGTTTCCGCATATTCTAGTGTGGATTGGATATTTTATGAACGTTTTCGATCGCAAAACACATAAGTGAGAGATTATAAGTCCTCTACATAAAGTCTGTTATACATTCTGAATAACACTAAAAGGGCTTTTGAGGTTCGCCACAACTGAGAATTTGCCGTTCCTTTCATGATGAGACACTTATAAACAAAGCACAGAGCAAGGTTAGAGAAGCGAAACAAGAGTTCAAGCCTATGCGCCAAATTGAGTCCGATATCAACTCAGAAATTTTCTCTCAAGGTGCAGAATTCTCTGGTGTGCTTAACCGCTCATACGAATTGCCAGAATGTAAAGAACGTCTGCGGTAATAAGTTAGGAAGAAGAAGTTGTCGCTTGTTGTAGACCCAATTGTTATGGCACAGATGTTCGCATTCGAGAAAGTAAAACTATATGAACCCGGAAAATTGAAAAATATCATTAGAGTATGTTTTTAGTTGACTTACCTATAAGTTAACAATTTGATATACATCAACGCATGCTTCAATTTTTCGACTAAAATTATTAACTGAACCCCAAATTAGGATCCATTGTATGAATGCTTTGCAAAAATTACCGACGAAAATGCTGATTTTAAGTGCTCTCGCCGTGATTATTTTGGGCTTTGCGTCGGTCGCTTTGCTCGCAAGCCAATCAAACAAAAACGTAATAAACAGCCAGAAAGAAGTTTCCAAAACATACGGAATCAAAGAAAAAATCGACAGTCTTTTGGAAAATATCCTGAATATAGAGACTGGGTTTCGCGGCTATATGCTGACTCAATCAAAAGATTCGCTATTGCCATACAATATTGGCAGTGAAAATATCAATAAAGATATCAAGTTCCTTGAGAAGATTTTTGCGAACAACCCTACAGATGTTCAAACGAAGAGGTTGGAACAAATAAAGAATTTATATGATGAGTGGCTTGCCGCTGAAATCGATAAAGGTATTGCTCTCAGAGCGGTATCTAGTGACAAAGAAGTCCTAGATTTTATTGGTCAAAGCAGGCCGAAATACGTCGATCAGATGCGAGTGATCTTTGACAAAATTCATGATGGTGAGGAAGAGTTTTTACAAAGTAGGTATGTTGCATTAAGTGATTCATTATCATCTTCAGTGGTAAATCTGATCATTTTATCTATCATATGCTGTGTTGTTTCTGGTTCATTCTTGATGTTTATTAATCACTTACTTGGCAAAAATATCACTGAAATGTCTGATGCCATCAAGCAACTAGCGGATGGTGTTCTCAAGCCACTGGAATTGGTGCCGTCTAAAAACGAATTCTTTAAAATCAAAAAAACATACAACCAGTCTATTGAACAGTTATCACAGCTGATTAAAGAACTTACAAGTTCGTCCGACAATACGAATTCAGCTTCTGATAACTTGAGTCAGCTTATGACTAGTACTGCCGACAACACGCAGAATGTTCTGACGAGGGTAGAGAGTATTTCGACCGCGATCAGTGAGCTATCTAGTACCTCTAAAGAAGTTTCGTCCAATGCGGTTCAGGCAGAAGACGAAACGAGGAAGGCGACTGAGAATGTAAAACATGGTAACAAAGCGCTCGATAAATCGATTGTGCTAACTCAGAGCATCAATAATTCGGTACAAGAAACGGCGGGTATGATAGAAGAGCTCAAAAATAGTGCTGTCAATATCGGTGAGGTTACTAACGTTATTAGTTCCATTTCGGAGCAAACTAACTTGCTTGCATTGAATGCGGCGATTGAAGCAGCTCGAGCTGGCGAGCAGGGACGAGGATTTGCTGTGGTTGCCGATGAGGTTCGTCAGCTTGCAGGTAAAACACAAGAATCTACTCAAAATATTCAGGAAATAATATCGAAACTTCAAGAGCAATCAGAGAAAGCCAATAATAACATGATTGCTAACGTAGCCTCTATTCAAGAGTCTGTTGAGCTATCCGATAACGTAAAATCATCTTTTGACGACATAGCAAACTCGGTAGAGGTTATCTCTGGTATAAATACTCTTGTTGCCACTGCCTCTCAGGAGCAATACAGCGTTACTGAGGAAATTGCACAAAGTACAGTAACCATGTTTGATTTGGTAAGCGAAAACGTTGGTGCAGTTGACCAAGCGCAGCGTTCAGCCTCAGAGCTGTCGAGCTTAGCGGAGAAACAGAATAAAGAACTGTCTTTCTTCAAAGTTAAGCAATAGAGTATTGGACTCCATCAGAGAACAAACTTTAAAGAGGAGCCTATGGCTCCTCTACTTTTAGACTTTTGATAAGAAATTATACTTAATTGGACTCCTCTATAGATCCGGTGCTAGGATTGGTCCTAGCGTCCAACTGATTGTCTTTTCGTCTATCTTTTTAACAACCTTTATATCATTATCACCATCACTAAATTCGTATCCCTTACTTAGTAATGTGTGCTGATAAGCTGCATTGTAACAATAAGAGTAGAGGTAAGGGTTAACCTGGTATTGTGTTTGCCCGCTTTCTAATTCGCTCCATTGCTTCGAGCAAAAGTCCTTACCTTTTTCTGCAAGGTTTGAAAGGCTGAAGTAACTGTTAATCCCAAGCTCAGAACTCGTATAATAGTAACCGCTTATTGAGTAAAACGGTAAGCCATGCTGTGGCTTATCTTGAGTGCTAGCTATTGAGTGTGTTTTGTTAATCAGAGGTTCTACTTTAATGGCACATTCTAGAAAGTCTCCCGTTCCTTTTTGACCATTGGGGAGTTCATATCCTACTGGAAAACACGCGGGTTCGTTTAAGTATTGTTTGATGCTGAGATCTTGCCCAAGTCCAAGATAGCTGGTTGATGAAAGTTTGTATTGACGATTTCCAACGTCAACAGTCAATAGATTATCGCCGTCATCACTTTCAAAACTTATTTGTGTTGAGGCACCTCCAAGATCCATAATTCCATGAGTTGGTTCTTCACCTATCAATGCGCCATTAATGTAATTTGCAGTTAGCCATGCATATGCCCCTTCAATCTGGCCGCTGATAGTTCGTACTTGTATATCAGTGCTAGGAAAATGTTCTAGAAGCCAAGCTTTGACGGCTGTATTTATATTATTTCTATTAGTTGAAGAAATTGTGCGCATACCTGCTGTGGAGTAAAAGTAAATATGATTTGGTATTGTCTTTGTTTGGCTAAATAGATCTGAAAGATATTCATCTAGTCTTATATCTTCTATGGTCTGAATTCCACCCTGAAGGTTCCCATACTTTTTTTCATGTCTTATTATAGGCAAGCCATTATTCGAAGGAGAACTGTATTGATACTCATACTCGTATAACCGAGTCCCTGAACTACCAGCATCAACTACAAAAGAACTCTCTGCAAAAGCAGAAGAAGTTAAAAACGTTGCCACTACTAAAGTTAGTTTTTTTATATTCATCAAGGTATCCAAAAATTAAATTCCATATCATTAAGTAAAAGCCTTTTCGTGTTCAGAAGTTAGCCTTCTGACGTTGCCATTATGCATTGGATTGAGTATTGGTCAAATATATATTTAAAGCATTGCATATAATAATTTTTTCTTTATTTTTCGTTATGTTATAACATTAGTTTTTGATGTTTTTTCTAATATTGGTCTGACCAGATTTATCTTTAGGAGTTTTAGTCAAAAGAGGGCTATATCAATACAACCTCAGGGGGTTAGGTTAAGTTTGAATGGCTTGCTTTGTAGATAGTGTGAAGATCTTATGATTAAAAAGTTTCGAGAAAGCTCTCTATTCCTCAGCATAATTTTAAATCAGTGCATCTCTAATGTTCTGATTATTATGTGTTGAGATTAATTGACTAAAGTGATTTTGAAAATATAGATTACGGAGAGGCCGACTGTTAAAAGTTATTATAGGGAGTAGGCTTTAATGTTTGCCACGACTTTGGGGGCTAATATTATGAAAGTAGAATAATTCATTTTGATAGAAATTTTGGCGTAAAAAATAACACAGTAACATGAATTCAATGCGTGAATTAATAATGTTCTACTAGGTATAACAATCAAAAAAGTGGTATTTTTAAAGAATCGCCCAACATTCGTCGTTAACGATTTTTAATTTAGAGACTAAATTGAAAATCGTTATCTTCCCAGTAAAGCAAGTCATGCTCACTGAACCGAGTATTTTGAGGATAGTTGGGTATTATAGTTTTGAATAGTGATGTAATAAATCAGTGAGTGATGTTAACCATTCCAAGGTACTTTTGGGTGAGTCTTTGAGAATGGATTCAACGCATTGACAATGTGTACTCAATGGAACAGCTGACTCTAACTTAAAGGAGACGGCATAAAAATGCCAAAGTAGTAGGCGCTGCATTCTTGCTACATTTTGCTGCTCATTTTTTGAGTTTTCGAATAAAGCGGGCAAAAGGCCTAGAGCGATGGCATTCATCCTCAACATACTATCGAATTGAGCTTCTAATAGTGAATCTTGGTCTTCAGCTTGAACAGAGTCGAAGGTGAAGAGCTCAGTCATCATACTTTCGTCGATAACTCTACTTATTAATCTATTACTCAGTTCTTGCAGTTCATCCCTTGGAATGGAGACGAGAGTGTCGTACTTGTAGTCGGTAGTCATTTAAGACCTCTGTCGTGATATATCGTGACAGATACTATCGTCTCTTTTCTATTGGGGCTAGTTTAATCAATATTATTTTTCGTTTAAGCCAATGACGCTGTTAGCTCCAAAAATTGTCAAACTCAAATATACGTTAGGAACACGTATATAAAACTAGATGCTATTCACCAATACACTAGAAAAATAAATTGTTCTTTTCTTTGCATTTTTGTAAATGTGATATTGATCTAACTTTACTGTAATAAAATGAAAGAAAATTAGTAAAAATATGATTAAAATCACTTATAGGGTAAAAGTTTTTAATCGCTGCTCAAGTTAATCGATTGCATAAAAAAATGTGATGAATATCTCTTAAATGCCGCTATAATCCCCGCTCGGTTGAGGCTGAGTACTCTGCCAATACAAGCTGTCATAGGGACAAGTGAATGACCCCAAGGAACGGACCGGCTACTGTTTAATGCTTGTAAAGGTAAATTCTTAATGAATATCTTATTTGGCCTATTGGGTGTCTTAACACTCATTTTTTGTGCTTTAATACTTTCTGAAAACCGTAAATCTATTAATTGGAAAACCGTTTCTCGTGCTCTTATCCTTCAAGTTGGATTTGCTGCTTTGGTTCTTTATGTACCTTGGGGCCAGTCAGCTCTGACAAGCTTGAGTGAGGGGGTGGCAAAGCTACTTTTCTTTGCCCAAATTGGGACAGAGTTTTTATTTGGTCACCTGGCCTCAGATGGTTTTATATTCGCAGTTCGGGTCCTCCCAATTATCATCTTCTTTAGTGCACTAATTTCTGCCTTATATTATCTGGGCGTTATGCAGAGAGTTATTGAATTTATCGGTGGCGGCATTCAACGATTTTTAGGGACAAGTAAGGCTGAATCTCTTGTAGCGACAGGCAATATCTTTTTATCTCAAGGAGAGTCCCCACTATTGATCCGCCCTTTCTTGGCAAAAATGACGCGCTCAGAACTCTTTGCTGTAATGGCGGGGGGGATGGCATCCGTTGCTGGAAGCGTTTTAGGCGGTTACGCGGGCTTGGGGATAGAGTTGAAATATCTTATTGCCGCTAGTTTTATGGCAGCTCCTGGTAGCCTTTTGATGGCAAAGATTATCGTTCCAGAAAGAGATACGCCAATAGATCAAAGTGACATCGAGATAGACAAAGCTCATGACAGTAACATAATTGATGCTTTAGCAAGCGGTGCTATGAACGGAATGAAGGTCGCCGTTGCAGTCGGTACAATGCTTATCGCTTTTGTTAGTGTCATTGCCATGGCGAATTCAGGTTTGGAGTATCTTGGAGAGCTATTTGGCTTCTCTGGAATCACTCTTCAAGCAATATTCGGCTATCTTTTTTCACCTTTGGCATGGCTTATTGGTGTAGCAAGTGATGAAGTTTTGATGGCTGGCTCCTATATAGGCCAAAAAATTATAATGAATGAGTTTGTTGCATTCAATGACTTCGTTGAACATAAAGAAATGCTTTCTGCGCACACCCAAGTCATTATCACTTTTGCTCTTTGTGGGTTCGCCAATATAGGTTCTATTGCAATTCAACTTGGCTCTATCGGAGTTATTGCTCCCGAGAGGCGTGCTGAAGTAGCAAATTTAGGAATAAAAGCCGTTTTAGCCGGTACACTTGCGAATTTGATGAGTGCATGCTTGGCAGGTATCTTTATTCTGCTTTAATTCCTAAAAATTATGAGATTTATCCCGAATAGAGAACTGTTCGGGATTTTTTTTCGTAACTGCTCTAGGTTTATAAAAGTGATATCAATCTAGAGAGTGATAAAATTGAAAACAAAGCAAAACACGATGTACGGCCTCGGTTATTTGGGCTTGATTCCCTTCATTGTTGGTGTGGTTAGCTACGCAACACAGATAAATATAAAAGAGATTGGTGGTGACCATTTATTTGTTAGTTACAGCATCATAATTTTTACCTTTTTGGCGGGAGTTTTGTGGGGAAATGGGATTTACCAAGCATCGGGGACAGGGGCAAGACTAGCGTTAATTATGAGTAACGTTTTCGCCTTAACGTCTTGGGCCATGCTGTTCATAATCTCGGAGCATAATATTCTGATAGTCACTGGGTTAGCTATCGGTTATCTAGCTATCTGGTTTATCGAGAGGTCTAACAGACATCGTTTTGCAAATAAGTTAGACGAATATGATATGATGCGTTTTCGACTCACAGTGGGTGTGGTTTTTTTACACCTTGTCATGTTGCTTTTCTTGCTACAAAGAGCTTAGGTTCGAGTTAGTTTCTTTTTCCATAGTCGAGTGTGTGAGTCTACTTTGGCCTCTTAACCTGTTATTAATATCAATTTGTGAGCAAATTTTCTTTTATTTCATCTTGAATCATATACATTTATAACAATTGAGCCTTTAAATGAGCACTGAGATGAAAAAAATCGCTTTAGTAATGACACACTTTTTGTGTGTGGGTGTGGGTTTTGGCTTAGGGATATACACTTTGCCTATATTGATTCAGCCAGACTCACCCAGCATGAAGGACGTACAATCTGTTACTAACCATGCACTATATACTGCCGCCTTTCAAAAAGATCGTAAAGATAGTGATTTCCTGCATTGGGGGGAAGGCTCTGTATCAATAGGTGCTGAATACATAGCATTTGTTGGTGAGTTGGCTCCAGGCCCTGATTATAAGTTGTACTTCTCACCGACATTCATTGAAACTGAAAACGATTTCAATAAACAGAAAAGTAAAATGAGAAAAGTAGGGGAGATTAAGACCTTCGATCGCTTTACGATAAAGCTACCTGATGATATGAGGCTTGATGATTATAATACAGTTATCGTGTGGTGTGAAACGTTTGGAGAGTTTATTACCTCAGCACGGTACAAATAATTTATGAATTTGGTATTTTTCTGATTTTTAGCAGTAATTTGGAGTCGTTTGTGGAACAAATTCATCAAGTATTCGATTTTTTACTTAATAATAAGCTCATTTTTACACTTCTTATTATCGTGTTCCTTTCTTTGATAAGGAAGCTAATACTATCTCGAATACGGGGTGATGTTGCGTTTGTCTCTGAAGAGCAACGTAACTGGATGTCTCGTACTAAAAATACTGCGTTTATCATCACGGTTGTCGCCTTGTTTACGTTGTGGCACTCAGAAATCAATCAGTTCGCTCTCTCTGTAACAGCAATTGCTGTCGCTATTGTTGTCGCATCTAAAGAGATCATTTTGTGTTTTACTGGGTCAATACAAAGGGCGAGTTCGCGTTCTTTCCGAGTGGGAGATTGGATCGAGGTAGGAAAAATCTGTGGTGAAGTTATTGAACACAATATGATGGCAACCGTGCTTCAAGAGATTGATCTTCACCATGGCCATTATGACTACACTGGGAAGACAGCAACACTGCCCAATAGTATGTTTTTCACTTATCCTGTGAAAAACTTGAATTTCATGAAACGATACGTTTATCACCATTTTTCGATTGTTGTACCAAAGTTTGTCAATTTGTATCCCCTCATTCCTCTTATGATCGAAAAGATCAATGATCATACTAGTTATTTCTATGATGTGGCTGCCCGTTACAATACCATGATCGAAAAACACGCCGGGGTCGATTTACCGGGAGCTGAACCGCATATGCACATCACCAGCGGAGCATCGGGAGAGCAAATTGTGCATTTTATGCTGTTTTGTCCAACCGACAAGGCTACTCACCTAGAACATAAAATTCGCGCGGATTTTATGGAGGTTTATGAAGCTCATTTTCCATTAGATGAAGAAAAAGACGAGTAATACGTCTGTTTGTTTTGTAATCGCGCATTTACCAGCGTGCTTAACTCGGGAGCCTCAATACTCTCGTTAAGGTTTGAGGAGCCTGCTACCTTGTTGTCGAGGTTTAATTTACATAGCTAGATTGAACATCGCTGCCTTGCAAGCAAGCCATTTTTGCTGAACTCAGTGACTTTAGGTTATCCGGTTAGAACTAGTGTTTAAATTTATTAGTAGTAATGAAGTGGTGTATTTGTGAAGGTACTTCCGAGGAATATATTAAGCTAGTATGGCTGCTTTTGATTTCTATATGATCAGACATTCCTTCGATTTTTGTTTCTTCCAAGGTTACAGTTCCATCGGACTTTCCACGCATTAGAAGCAGTGGCCTTACTCCAATAGGTATTGTTCCGGCGATACTGCCTAATTTTTGTGAAAATTGCCATTTGTCCTGATGCTCTTCCAAACCATGGGATGCTGCATTGCCTAGAAACATACCCATACCCAATTTTTGTATTTTTGTCACAACGGAGGCGCCCTGAAGGGGACTTCCTATGGTAACTACGTGAGAAATCTTCATCTTGTGTTCAGTGGCTGTAGACAAATACCGCTTGATTATTAGGCCTCCTAAGCTGTGGCCAACTAAAACGTTATCGCAATCATTGTGTAAAGCTCTACTTATCTTTTCGAATAACTTTTTTTCATTTATAGCAACACTATTATAAGTTAACGTCCTAGTGTCGTAGCCTAATGATTTTAGTTCTTTGCTTAGTGGCAACATAACTAGACCATGCATATATAGGCCATGCAAGATAATGATATTCATAAAAACAATGATCTCCCATAGACTTATATGTACAAGAGCGTGAAGTAGAAAATACTTTATTGCACAATAAACAGTAAGTACTGGCTTTGAGTTTAATGTGTGTGACCCCAAGTATCTGATAAAGAAGCTATAGGGCTACCATACAGTAGCCCAAGTTTAATTTCTAAGCAGCCTCTGAGGTTTCATCAAGGTCAAAAGATGCAGCAATCAGTTTTTTGGTGTAGTCATGAGATGGATTGTGGAATATCTCATCGGCTGTACCTTGTTCCATGACTTCCCCTTTTTGCATTACGAGTACGCGATCAGACAGCGCTTTAACGACACTCAAGTCATGGCTGATGAATAGGAAGCCAATATTGTGTTTTTTCTGGAGATCCTTTAGTAAATCAATAACGGTTAGCTGAACAGAGCGATCAAGAGCAGAAGTCGGCTCATCGAGCAGGATGAATGATGGCTCGAGGATCAGTGCTCTCGCTATTGCTATACGTTGACGCTGCCCACCGGAAAATTCATGTGGATATCGGTTGATTGAATGCGGGTCGAGTCTAACTTCCTCTAGTGCTTTTCTGGCTCTTGACATCCTCTCGTTTCGGGAGAGATTTGGCTGGTGAACTGTTAAAGATTCTGTAATGATATCGCCAACAGTCATACGTGGTGACAATGAGCCGTATGGGTCTTGGAATACCATCTGAATGTCTTTTTTAAGAGCAAATCGTTGAGCCTGGTTGAGGTCATCGATATTTTTTCCTTTGAATTCTATATTACCAGTTGACGGTAATAAACCGATAAGTGCTCTACCCAGAGTTGACTTTCCAGAGCCTGACTCACCAACAATGCCTAGAGTCTCACCTTGTTTTAGTTCAAGCGATATACCTTTAACCGCTTCAAAATATTGATTTTTACTGGCTAGAAAATGTGATTTTATTAAGAATTTAACGCGAATATCTTCCGCTTTCAACAAAGCCGAAGCATCTTCTTTTATCGGTTCTTTATTGCCTGAAGGTATAGAGTTTATCAGCATTTTTGTATATTCATGCTTGGGTTGCTTGAATAAATCTAAACAAATGCCTTCTTCTACAACATCACCCTTGCACATTACAATAACTCGATCCGCAAGGTGCTTTACCACACCGAGGTCATGAGTGATAAATAAAATGGACATTCCCATTTTTGCTTGAATTTCTTTGATTAAGTTTAAAACTTCCGCTTGCACAGTCACATCTAGCGCAGTAGTTGGTTCATCAGCAATCAGTATATCCGGCTCATTAATGAGCGCCATCGCAATCATGATACGCTGCAACTGTCCTCCAGAAAATTCATGTGGATACTTTCTGTAAGCTTGCTCAGGGTTAGGTAAATGTACCAAGTTAAAAAGCTCTAAGACCTTATTCTTCGCCTCTGTTTGTGAAACGTGACGGTGGCATGTCACAGCTTCAGCCACTTGAATGCCGACTCTCATAAAAGGATTTAGCGAGGTCATAGGTTCTTGGAAAATCATACCAATTCTATCACCACGGATAGATTGCATTTCAGTCTCAGATAAATCCAAAAGCTGCTGACCTTCAAAGTCGATACTTGATTCTGTTGACAGGATTGCGTTTTTGGGCAGAAGTTGCATCAAAGCGTTGGTTGATACAGACTTACCACTCCCTGATTCACCAACTATCGCTAGGGTTTCACCTTTTTGCAAATCAAAGCTAACGTTTTTAACCGCATCGACTATCCCGTCGTTGGTGGTAAAACTTACAGATAGATTTCTGACCTCTAGAATCGGCTTTACTGACATTGTACATCCCTTTTTAATTAATCAAATGTGAGCTGTCCTTGTATGAATGGTACTGCTGAAGGTTTGTGAAAAAATCATGTGATCTTTGCACATGTTCAAATTCAAGCATCCACTTAGCGCTTCTCTGAGCGCTACAAAACGCTCCTAGGTAGCGTAATAAGTCCTCACATTGACTTTGTATCACAAATAGGGTCGCCTGTACCAGTTCAAACGACTCGATTGATAAAAATTGTAGTTGCGCATAGGTCTGATTTATAAGCTCAAAAGCTTGACGCTGTTGCCCCATTCGGTTGAGTATTTCAGCTTGTGATATTGCAGCATCACTTAAGCCTCTGATCAAACCGCTAAATTGGCATGCTTTAGTTTCATCATCTAAAAGCGCTTCTTGAAGATGAGTCGGTAAGTGGTTTAATACCTGATCATAGAGATAGTGAGCCTCTGGCCAATGGCCTTGTTCAGTGAGCTTTTCTGCTTTGAGATAGGTTGTCCAGCATTGTTGCAAATCCATCGTTGGGCTCCTGTATTTTAAATCAATTGCCCGTATTTAAATCGAATTCAAACATAAATGCAAATGGTTATCATTTATGTTTGTTTGGCTTATGGTTTGGTTAAAAAACGTCCACTTAAACTTAATTAGGCTATAAGTCACTAAAATATAAATAATTATGACCTACACTAACTCCTAATACTAAATACTGACAAGGGTAGAGTGATGACTATACAAAGACTTGAGGCAACTCAGTTATATCTGTCTGCTGAGTTGGAAAAACTTCAAAACAAGTCGACTAAAGAGTTGGCGCCTATCGATGAGATTGTTGGTCAAGAGCGAGCACAAAAAGCAGTTGAGTTCGCGATGTCAATCAAAGAGAAAGGTTATAACATCTATGCTATCGGCCAAAATGGGTTAGGCAAACGAACAATGATTTTGCGTTATCTGAATCGTCACCAGCATGACGAGAAGGCGCTTTTTGATTGGTGTTACATTGCTAACTTTGAGGACATTAGAACCCCCAGAGTATTAAAGCTCCCCTGTGGGATCGGCAGCCGTTTAAAGCAAGATATAGAGAAACTGATGTCGAAGCTGGTCAATGCGATGCCTTTAGCGTTTGATAATGAGCTCTACTATAGCCGTGCTGATAAATTAAAAAATCAGTTAGCTGCAAAGCAAGAAGCAGAGCTCGCAGTTATTACCAAAGATGCAAAGGCAAAAGGGATAAGCCTAACGATTACCTCTCAGGGTGACTACCAGTTTGTTGCAATGAATGGTGATGAACTTCACAGCGAAGAGTCTTTTGATGCATTGAGTAGAAAGGAGCAAGAATATTTTGGCGAGACTATCGATGAGCTTGAAGTTAATCTTAGAAATATGGTACGTCAGCTAACGGAGTGGGAAGAAGCGTACAGTGAAAAGATAAAAAAATTAAATGATGAAGTCACCCTTGATGTAATCACTCATTTTATAAAACAACTTAAAAAAGATTATGCTGGCTATTCAGCGATAAAAACTTACCTAACGGAACTGCAACAAGATATCGTTGAAAATGCTGATATCTTCCTCGAACAGAGCGCAGAGCAAGGGGAGGCTGCTACAGCATCGTTGGATAAAAAACTACCGCGTCGTTATAAGGTCAATGTTCTCGTTAGCCGTAAAGAGGGCGAGTTTCCTATTGTTGTTGAGGAAAATCCCAATTATCACACGCTCTTTGGCTATATCGAAACTGCGACGTTCAAAGGTACAGTTTTCACAGATTTTTCATTGATCAGGCCGGGAAGTTTACATAAAGCGAATGGCGGTGTGCTCCTTATGGATGCTCAGAAGGTTCTCGAGCAACCTTATGTCTGGGACGGCTTAAAACGTGCATTGAGAGCAAGGCAGTTGAGTCTGACATCCTTAGAAAAAGAGGTAACTTTAACGGGAACAGTGTCACTGGATCCCGAAGCTATCCCTCTTGACGTGAAAATCATTCTTTTTGGAGATTATCGCACTTATCAATTACTGCAGCATTACGATCCAGAATTTAGTGAATTATTCAGAGTGACTGCGGATTTTGAAGATGAGATGAATCGCAATGCTGATTCGGAATTACAATATGCAAAATTTATATCTAGTGTAGTAAATGATAACGGCATGCTGCATTGTGACCGCAAAGCTATCGCAAGGATCATTGAACATAGTTCTAGGCTAGCTGGAGATCAGAATAAAATTTCGCTTCACTCTGCCAATATCGCAAACCTTTTGCGCGAGTCTAACTATGTTGCAAGACAAGCAAATTCGAACATGATTCGTTTAAGTCATGTTGAGGAAGCTCTATCGAACCAAGAGCAAAGGGTTAGTAGGCTCAAAGATAGTGTTATGGAAAGTTTTATTAATGGGACGACATTGATACGAACTAGTGGTGAGGCTGTAGGTCAGGTTAATGCCTTATCTGTTCTAAGTACAAGCGAATATATGTTTGGTGCTCCAAATCGAATCACGGCTACAACCTGTTATGGTGATGGGGAGGTCATTGATATTGAACGCAGTGTTGATCTCGGGGGTAGTATCCACTCAAAAGGCGTCATGATTCTAACGGCATACTTGTCTTCAGTATTTGGTAAGACTGCTAAGGTTCCGCTCAGTACTACAATAACATTTGAACAATCTTATGGTGGGGTTGATGGAGATAGCGCGAGTATGGCTGAGTTCTGTGCAGTGGTTTCTGCGTTCTCTAAACAACCCAATAGGCAAGATATAGCCATAACAGGTTCAATGAATCAATTTGGTGAGTCACAGCCTATTGGAGGTGTAAATGAGAAGATCGAAGGTTTCTTTGATGTTTGCACCATCAAGGGACGAAGTGACACTCAAGGCGTAATTATTCCAAGGTCAAACATGCACAATCTTATGCTCAGACCTGACATAGTTAAAGCGGTTGAAAAAGGGGACTTTCACATATGGGCTATTGACCATGTGACAGAAGCTATAGAGTTGTTCACTGGTCGTTCTGCCGGTATTCCGAGTGATGAAGGAAGTTATCCTATCGATACTATTTTTGGTATCGCACAAGCTAAAATTAATTCACTAAGAAAATAGTCCTTGATAAAAAGCCTGCTCTGATTGTAAACATCAGTGCAGGCTTTACTTTACCTAAAAAACTTCGTTTCCGGAACAGATACCCTTGGTATAGGCATCGATGTTCTTGAAGGTTGTTTCGGCTATGTTCGCAAGTGCTTCGTGAGTGAGGAATGCTTGATGCCCAGTAAACAAGACATTGTGACATGCAGATAATCGACGAAAGATATCGTCCACAATTACATCATTTGATTTATCTTGGAAGAAAAGTGCTCTCTCATGCTCGTAAACATCCAAACCAAGCGCACCGATACGGCCAGTCTTCAAGGCTTCAACTGCAGCAGCAGAATCGAGTAGCCCGCCGCGGCTAGTGTTGATTATCATGACTCCATCTTTCATTTGCTCGAATGCGTTTGTATCGAGAAGGTGATAATTTTCGTCGTTCATTGGGCAATGAAGTGTAATGATATCACTGTTTTTGAAAAGATATTCCTTAGTACAGTAGCTTGCTTCCATTTTTAGTGCTTCTTCATTCTCGTATGGGTCATGGCATAAAAGCTTCATACCCAACCCTTTAAGAATTTTCATGGTGGCGATTCCAATCTTTCCGGTACCAATAATACCCGCCGTTTTGCCATAAAAATTGAAACCAACTAGACCATCGAGGTTAAAATTAGCGTCTCTTGTTCTTTGATACGCTTTGTGAAATCGACGATTTAAACTCATCATGAGACCGACGGTATGCTCTGCTACCGATTCAGGAGAGTAGGCTGGGACTCTCACTACATTGATTCCAAGTTGCTTTGCGACGTCTAAGTCAACTCGATCGTAGCCAGCACAGCGCATTGCGATCATTCTAACACCTTCTTGATGAAGTCCTTGCAGTACCTCTGCATCAAGTTCGTCATTTACAAAGGCACAAACTACCTGACAATTGTGTGCGACCTTTGCTGTTTTTTTTGTTAACTGAAAATCATGGAAATAGAGATTATAGTTGTATTTTTTATTGGCTTTGAGAAGGGATTCTTCATCATAAGACTTAGCACTAAATATGGCAATATCGAGCATTTTAACCTCTGATTAGACTTGGGTTTATGATGATATTGAACCCTGATTTAGGATAAAAATAAACAACTTTTTAGCGATAATCCAAAGAGAAACTACGATGAGTTGAGCAGTATTTTGTTACTGCTCTAGCGGCATGGAGATGAGAAAAGGTTTACAGCGATATTCAGTATAAGCCATCATTTTAGAAATGACGCTGCTAATTGTTAAATTGATAGAACTAACAAATTCTATGCATGTTGTTTTATTTAAACTAAGTTTATAAGTGATGATTATTTTATCACTTTAAGTGCCGAGTTTTTGAAAGTACTAACGTGAGGCGCAAACTTTATAGCGTGGTCTGCATTTAAATACAGAAGCCAATAAGGTGTTTTAAGTATTGTATACGTCTGAGTCGAGGAAAAAACGTGTATTCAGGTAAGACGATAGCTTTGATAGGATGTTGTGCTCTATTACTCATAGGTTGTCAGCAGCGGCCCGATGAAATTCAATCCTTTGACCCTGTATTGGAACAAATCGGTAATCTTCCTGCAAACTTACCGACACACATAGATGGACATCATTTTAGCCAGAAATACGGAGATATAACCTTTTTTTGGACATTATTACCAAACGAATCAATGCAGCCACGAGAAAACCTCGTATTGCAAATTGTCGCTAGCAATCCTTATCGTATTCCTCCAGAACGCTTTAACCTACTAATCCCTGATGCACCAGGTAAAAAAATTTTTGAGAAAGATAAGGCATATGAAACGTGGACAATCGTAGAGGATAGTGATACCTGTCTGATTTCTCGTCAATATATTCAGAGTGACGTCGATTGGATTTCGATATTCACCAATTATTGCACGCCATTGAAGCGGCCTATACCAGCTTGGATAAAGGGAGGGATTTTTCTGCATCCTAGGATGTAGTTATCGACTTCTATGTTTAGGGCGGCTCTAGTTTTTATCTTACTGTTATTGTTAGCCTACTTGGCGGCTTTTCATGTTTCAGTTGAATCACACTTAATGTTGGTCGTTATGGCTTTTCTGTTAATAGTGATATTCAGCCGTTTGAAGTCATCGTTTCTACGTGTATTCGTAATGCTACTTGGTGGCTTTATTTCCATAAGATATTTGTGTTGGAGGTTTGTCTATTCGATTCCTTGGGAAAGTCAGTTCGACTTGCCTTTTGCACTCATGTTGTTTGCGGCAGAAAGTTATGGGATCTTGATTTACTTGTTGGGGATGTTTATCACTTTAAAGCTTAACATACGTCAAGTTGTTCCGGTTGATGAGAGCAAACCTCTCCCTTCGATTGATGTGTTCATTACCACCTATGATGAGCGTTTAGATGTTGTTACGCCTACGATTGTTGCTGCGGTCAAGCTACGATATTCTGGACAAGTAAATGTGTATGTTCTTGATGATGGTGGTACGACAGAAAAGCTTCAAAACCCTGACGCTGTAAACGCAAATGAGGCTAAAGAGAGAGCGGAACAGCTAAAAAATTTTTGTGATGAACTCAGCGTAAATTACATAGCTCGTCGGGATAATGAAGGTGCAAAGGCTGGCAATATTAACTATGCATTAGAGCACACTCATGGAGAATTAATACTCGTATTAGATGCTGATCACGTTCCGACACGAGACTTTCTGATCAATACTGTAGGTGCATTTCAAAATAATGGGAACCTTGGCTTTTTACAAACTCCTCATTTTTTTATAACTTCGAATCCGATAGAAAAAAATCTAGAACTTATCGATAAAGTTCAGCCTGAAAATGAAATGTTTTACAACAGCATTTTGATCGGCATGGACAACTGGAATAGCTGCTTTTTTTGTGGTTCTGCTGCACTCCTCAGACGTGCAGCACTGTTGGAGGTGGGAGGTCTTGCGACTCAAACCATAACTGAAGATGCTGACACTTCGGTGAATATTCATGCTAAGGGGTGGGATAGCGCCTATTTAAATAAACCTATGATTGCAGGCTTATCTCCGGATACATTCCAAGCTTATATGATGCAAAGAATGCGCTGGTGTCAAGGTATGATTCAGGTTTTTATGCTGAACAATCCCATTACTAAAAAGGGTTTAGATATTAGCCAGCGGCTTTGTTATTTGAACGCGACCTTACATTGGCTATTTCCAATTTTTAGGACAATTTTTTTAATTTCACCGCTGCTATATCTACTGTTTGATATACAGATTTTTGTATGTGATGCCCGCGATTTTTTATTTTATGTTGTTCCTCACTTACTAAACAGCATGGTCCTTAATCAAATGTTATTTGGTAAAACGCGCAAGGCATTTTTTTCAGAGCTCTACGAAACAGCACTCGCTCTTTACCTGTTTGTTCCAGCGATAGTAACATTGTTCCACCCCAGACCAAAACGCGTTGTTTTTCGTGTTACCCCGAAGGGAGAAACGACAAAGTCCACGGCCTTTTCTCGTTTAACCCCTGTAATGATGATTATGTTCATTCTGATCTTGTTTGCTGAAGTCTGGGGTGTTTACCTTTATTTATATAACATTGATGAACGTGGTCGATTGTTGTTGGTTTTGATATTTAATACGTTTAATTTCATTCTCGTTGTTTTGAGCTTAAGTGGGATGCTTGAGGTAAAGCAGCGCCGTAAAGAGCCGCGTCTATTAATTAATGAAAAAGCATCGGTAGAGCATCAGGAGCATTCAATTAGTGCTGTAATTAATGATATCTCGCTTCATGGCGCACGGCTTACCCTTTCATTAAAAAAGCATCCCATAAAGCTTGGTGACTCTGTTGACGTGCATTTTTTTACCGAAAATGGAAAATTCTTTCATAATAAACCTATGTATCGGCACGAAACCGTTCATATGGTGGTTAAAGCGACATTGAAGGGAGGTCAAATTTGTTGTGAGTGCAAGTGTGAAAGGGCCAAAGATATGTTCGCTCAACATAAAAAAATGTATGGGAGAAGTGAGCGATGGGAGGGAATTCGCCACCACTCAGAGGAGCTAAGACAAAACCTATTGGTATCAAGTCTAAACATTGTTGGTCTTTTTTTTCATCACTTTGTGCGCGTTTTGCGTGCAATAATGCACATATAGAGCTCACTCGAAATGAATAAGTTACTAGCAATCTTCATTCTTTCACTCCTCCCCTTAAGCTCTTTTGCGCAATTTAACAAAGACATTCCTTTTTTATATTTAACAGGTAATGACGATGAGATTATGTTTCGAGGTTTAGCACATGAGGAGCCCATTTTTTTGATGATTCAAGATACAAATCGTCTTAATCGAGTCATCTTTAATTTAGCGATATATAACAATAATGAGGGTGTGGCTACTCGTTTGATTTTGACAGATGGTAAACAATACTTGTCACACGTTGAGTTAGGGCAGTTAAACCATTATCAGTTTGTGCGATTCGATGTGCCTTTACAATCATTATCCAACTCAAAACCAAATTTCAAATTGCGAATTGTTCATTCAGCTTTGAACCATGGTCGGGTCAAACCTCATGAATTGCTGACTGTACTGAATCAAAAAGATTCTTACTATAGGCCGATCTTAGAGCCAATAATCGCCAAAGATAGAAATAACCTGAACACTTTTAACGCCTTGTTAAGGGGAGGCTATTTTTCTCACTACCTGACCTACCTTCACCCTCTTGAAGATGCGATGAGTGAAACATCAATTAACGGAGCAAGTAAAATAGTACAGGGGTTAACACTTCGTACGCAGACCATTCAAGAGAATATAAGATATGGACCGATCTCAGATGACTTTATTCCCGGTGTTCGAATTATTTTTGGAACAACATTAGCTTTGAGAGAGTCAAGGTTTGCCAAAGACTTTAATGTTGCCGGTATCAAAGGCCCCTTTATCGGGGTTACCCAAAAAAGTGATGATTGTGTATTGCTTTTGATAACTGGAACTAACCAAAACGAGGTATTGCGTGCTCTAACACAGTTTGCTTTACAAAGTTCGTGGCTCGATAAAAAAAACAAACAAGGTTCTTCAATAGTTAGGGTCCCATCAAGTGGAAGTCAAAGAGTCTCTCTTGATGATTTTGTAGATAAAGTCAACATCACCCTTAGTTCTATTAATCTTAGAGTCTTTGTACCAAGTACTTTAAAGTTTGATGCGTCATCCAAATTTGTTTTAAATCTCATGGTGAATCATGAGCGGCTTCTACCGAATGATGCAATGCTGATCCTTAGGTTAAACGGTGTCCATAGCAGAAGCGAGTTGCTTCACTCGAGTTGGTGGCGCGAATCTCACTATTATCGCTTAGAGCTACCTTTACAAGGTTTCAAAAAAGGATTGAATACAATTCAGCTTAAAGCATCTAGCTTGGATAAAGACATTAATATTGTCGTTGATAGTCAGAGTTCGACTATGGTAATTGATCCTGGCCTTGAATTTATCCCTCTGCAAACCCATTATTTGAGGCCCGAAGGTGTGCTAGCTGTCGCAGATAGACTCGGACGCGAATCACAAATATCTATCCCTAGAATGGGACAAGAACAATTAAACATGCTTTGGTATTTCTTAAGTAATATTACACTACATGCTCAAAAAGCGTTTCCAGACAATTTAATAACTTTTAGTTCAAAGAAAAGTCGAAGACTCCAAGTAATACTCTCGGAACCTTTTGTTGGGCCTGAATCGATTGATGTTAACGATATGGTGGAAAAGCGTAATACATGGAAACAGAAAATTTTAGACAAGCTGTTTGTGTTTGGGCCTGAATTATCCACTCAACCTAAAAATGCGAGTATTAAACATAATCAGTTAGAAGAAGATGGATATGTGATCAAGCTTGATCACACAGATATTGAAGAACTAAAGCAATTTTTGAGTAGTACGCAAGATGTTCTACCAACTGGCAAAATTAGATTAGGTAATGGACCTCAAAGTTTACATGAGGGGCTAAAGTTTATTGTATTGGTATGGCCTTATGTTTTATCAGGTCTAGTTATAAGCCTGATTGGGATAATTTCTTTTATCATATATAGAAAATTAGAGCGACGCGCATGAATTACTATTATCGCATTATTTTTGTGTCAGTTATGTTTTTCCTTCAGGGTTTCACAACAGTGAACTCTCAATGCGTCGATACGGCTCATCAATGGGAAAAATATAAACTTTGGTATTTGGCGGATGAAGGGCGGGTAATTGATAACGCAAATCAACGTATATCTCATAGTGAAGGCCAAGGTTATGCAATGTTGATGGCGGTCTTTTTTGATGATAATGAAGCCTTCAGCAGGCTATGGGATTGGACTCAGAAAAACTTAACAGTACCGGGAACTGTTTTGCTTGCTTGGAAATGGCAGCCAAGACCCCCTCACACGCCAGATAAAAATAATGCAATCGATGGGGATATTTTAATCGCATGGGCTTTGCTGCGAGCGAGTAGAAAGTGGGGCAATAGCCGTTATTTAGACGATTCAACTAAAATTATCCATCATATCGCAGAGACTCAAATACGAATTGTTGACGGAGATACGATTCTCTTGCCCGGAAATAATGGATTTGAGACACCTGAATCTACCATAGTTAATCCCGCTTACTGGATATTTCCGGCTTTCAAAGAGTTCAACTCTCATAAAAAAGTTTGGGATAGGTTAATTATCAGTGGAAACAACATATTAGATAAAAATCAATACGGTAAATCTCTGCTACCTAGTGACTGGCTTGAATTTTCGCATGGGGAATGGAAACCAGCGAAAAAGTTTGAGACGATTTTTGGTTATTCAAACTATCGTATTCCACTTTATCTATCTTGGTCTGGACAGAGTCATCCCATCAACAAAAAATATTTGAATTGGCTCATGAGCGAGGATGCGGCTTGGGTTGATATCAAAACAGGCCGTAAAGCTTCTTATCAACCACCAATTGGTGCTTATGCGATATCAGAATTGGTTCAGTCTACTCTAAATAAATCCTCAAACATTGCAAAAAAAGGAATCAGAAAACAAGTTCAAGGGGATAACTACTATTCTGACAGTCTAACCCTCCTTTCGCACATTGCATATCAAGAGAGGTTTTGCAGATGAAAAGACACATTATCTTGTCAATAGTTTTCTGTATGAACTTTAGCCATTATGGGTATGGTGAGACGTTACCAGCATCCGCAACAGATGCAATTAACGCTAGTGTTTCAACCGCCATTAATGAACGTAAATATTGGCGTATGTTGGAGGAAGATGGTTGGGAAGTCGTTGAGCAATCAACAAAAGATATTCCGATATCTGAGCGTTTAAGAGAAGAGCTCTATTATAGGAAAACATTAGAGTACATGGGCTTTTTAATCATAAACCGTCGCTATGAAGAGGCGACTAGACTCTCAAAGCAGCATCCTCAGTGGCAAAACTGTGAGCATATCCATTGGCTATGGCAATCTCTCCTAAACGAAGTTTCGACGGGGTATGGTCCTAATTCTCAGCGCCGATATGACGAATTACTAGAAACGTGTCCAGCTCATGCTTTGACAACCACCAAGAAAATGCTTAGCTGGATAAATCGGTCTGCTATCGAAGACATTTTGGCCCGATATGGGGCGAGTCGCTATGTCGATGAATTTGCGTTGGCAGCGTTCAAAGAGGATTATTTGCTCTCTAGCTTGGAACAACCTAAGCCGACATTGAAAACATTACAAGAAATTGGGCGTATAACTACGAAGAGGCAAAGTGGACAACTTGCCGAGGCGTTAGGCTGGAAATATCTCGATATACAGAGACCAGACTTGGCAATGTTTTGGTTTGAAAGCGCAATTGAGTGGGCTGGAGAGACAGAGCTTAGAGTTCGTGGAATACTTTATAGCCTCTCGGTACAAGCAAAGCGAACACTGCAACACTATGAGAAAAAGTTTCCTGAATTAAAATTGAGCACACGAGAGTATAATGACCAAGTCTGCCGCCAGCCTCCATTAGCTGCCACTTGTCTGGTTTTGCTAAATAGCTTGTCCCGTGCTTTGAGCCCAGAGTTGGCTTCTTTACGAGCATGGAAATTGTATGAACTTAAAAGGGTATTCTCTGCAATGTTGGCATTTGAGGAAGTTCTAGCTGAAATTCCTTTGAACCACAGGCGTTGGGAAATTACTCAATATGGTTACGTGTTAACGCTTATACAAGCAGGTTTCCATCAAAAAGCATTGGTTCAAGCTGAGTTTATTCAAAACAGTCAAAACAGAGAGGCACTTAATAAAAGGTGGATGGCTGAAGCAATTTATCAGTTTTATCATCAGGGACAATATAGTCAAGCTTTGCTTCTTCTGGACCAGCATGATAGTCAATATGGCCTAGATATTGCCCTGTTGGAGATCAAGGCATGGTCCCTTCACCATACAAATAAAACCATTGCAGCAAAAGAGATCTTTCACCAACTAACAACTATTTTCCCATTTGATGAGAACATAACTGTTGCCTATGAGCTTCTAAAATGTTTGTCCTCCGGTACAAGAGAGAACTGCTAGTGATATCAATTGATGTAGGTAAGCTCACTTAGACGCTGTATTATCAGACCATACTTCGGGTGATTGGGGGAATTCGGTATTACCAATTTAAAAATGGTAATATTGGAGAAAATTAGCCACACAGCAGATATATGAAACATTTAATTACTTCTTTTCATCCTTCAATTACTTCAATCGAAGGACAACGTATTATAAACCGTAAAGCAACTCGCTCCATTGTTTTAGATGGGGAGGATATTTTGCTCCTATTCACAGAACGATACCATGATTATTCTCTACCGGGAGGGGGGCTCGATGAAGGTGAAGATCTGGTTGAAGGTTTATGTAGAGAATTAAAAGAAGAAACCGGTGCGCGTAATATCTCCGACATTGAGCCATTCGGTATTTATGAGGAATATCGTCCCTGGTATAAAGATAATGCTGAGGTAATGCATATGATGTCGTATTGTTTTACGTGCAAAGTAGAACGCGAATTAGGTATGACGTCACTTGAAGATTATGAAATATCCAATGGTATGACGCCCGTGTGGGTCAATATTCATAAAGCAATCGAACATAATGAACAAACGATTGCCAATAGCTCCAAAAAAGGCATGAGTATTGAGCGAGAAACGTATTTGCTCAAACAGGTTGCCAGTTTGATGGTCAAGTGTTGAGGACTACTACCAGACGTAAATGTATTTTTGTGTTCTGTTGTTTACTTGGGGATTTATTCACTAATGGGCTCGGTATACCAGTTATTAAATTAGCAAAAGTAACTTTCTCGCAAACCTTGAGCTCGGTAGCCTCTTTTTGAAAAGATTTACACTATAGTTTTTCCAAGCAGTTGAATTATTGACGGTAATTAATATTATAGTCACTAGCTCCCTTGAAAAGCTGAAGGATTAGTAATATGAGTATATCTAGGACCAAGTCGTATCGTGGTTTTTTAACTATCATTTTGCTGAGTGGCGTGGCTGACGCAAAAGTTATTGAATCGACGACCTTAGTTGGGTTTGGTGAGGCAAAATATTCTGAAAATTTCTCCCATTTTGATTACGTAAACCCAGAGGCACCTAAATATGGAAAGGTGACTTATGGACAAATAGGGACCTATGATAACTTTAATCGCTATGCCTCGAGAGGGGTCGCTGCAAAGGCAAGTGGTGAGTTGTACGATACTCTGATGTTTAAGCCAAGCGATGAAATTGATACTTACTATCCTCTCATAGCTGAGAGAGTGAGGTACTCTGACGACTTTACTTGGCTAGAAATCGATATTAACCCTAAGGCTCGATTTCATGATGGAGTACCGATCACTGCTCATGACGTTGCATTTACATTTGATAAATTCATGAAAGAGGGTGTGCCCCAATATCGAGTTTATTATAGTGATATTGCTTCGGTAACAGCAAAGACCGATTTAACAGCTCGTATCGAGATGAAAAAGCCCAATCGTGAAAAGTTATTCAGTTTTGCTCAAGGGACTCGAATCTTACCGAAACATTTTTGGCGCGATAAAAACTTTTCTGAGCCGTTAATGACACCGCCAGTGGGTAGTTCAGCTTATGAGATTATCGACTATAAGACAGGTCAATATGTTACTTATGGGTTAGTAGAAAATTATTGGGCGGCCAACTTACCGGTTAATGTTGGCAGAAAAAATTTCCAACAGATACGCTACGACTATTACAGAGATGAAACGGTAATGTTGGAGGCTTTTAAAGCAGGAGAATTTGATTTTCGGCTAGAGACTTCTGCCAAATTTTGGGCTAACTCTTATACTGGTGTTAACTTTGATAAAGGCTATATCGTTAAAAAGGAAATACCTCACCAAAAACCAGAAAGCACTCAAGCCTTTGTCTTTAATAGCCAAAGAGATATATTTTCAGATCCATTGGTAAGAGAGGCGCTGACTTACGCCATGGATTTTGAGTGGATGAATAAGAATATGTTCTACGGTCAGTACAGTCGCACGCGGAGCTATTTTCAGAACACAGATTATGAAGCGAAAGGGGTACCCTCGAAAGAGGAGTTGAGAGTGCTGGAACAATTTCGCAACAAAATTCCTGAGAGAGTTTTTAGTAAAGAATATCAGCCGCCGGTCACTGACGGATCGGGAAGAATAAGAGTCCAAATGCGTCAAGCTTTTAAGTTGTTGAAAAGTGCTGGATGGGAATTAAAAGATAAGGTAATGACCAACATACGCACTGGTGAACCTTTGGCATTTGAGCTCCTTATCTATAGCCCCACCACAGAAAGAATCGCAATCCCTGTTCAGAAAAATCTCAAACGTATGGGTATTGATATGAAGATCAGGACGATCGATACCACTCAATATATTAAGCGCCTTAGAGATCGTGATTTTGATATGGTTTCTTCTGCTTATGGTGCCAATCCTTATCCAAGCCCAAATTTAATGATCGTTTGGAACTCAAATTATTTGGATTCAACTTACAATACAGCAGGTGTGAATGATCCTGTTGTAGACTTTTTAACTGCTGAAATATCAAAGCGTCAGCAAGAACCAAAAGCCCTGCTTTCTTTAGGCCGAGCACTAGATAGAGTTCTTCAATGGAATTTCTATATTATCCCGCAATGGCATGTTAGTGAATATCGAGTTGCAATGTGGGATAAATTTGAACGACCAGAGACAACCCCAAAATATGACTTGGGAGTAGATACTTGGTGGGTTTCAGAGAATAAAGCACAACTTTTGCCAGAAAAACGTCGTTAAGGGAGAATTGATGTTAGCTTATGCATTGAGGCGTTTGCTGTTAGTTATCCCGACATTGTGGGCGATTATTACCATAAATTTTTTCATCATTCAGGTTGCTCCTGGAGGACCAGTAGAACAGGCAATCGCGCAACTTGAGGGACATAGCTCAGGTATAATGGAGCGTTTTTCTGGCGGTGGAAATGAGGTTGATTCGAGCTTCAAAGCGGATGATACAGGTTCTGGATACAAGGGCTCTAGAGGCTTAGACCCAGAGGTTGTTGAGGCGATTAAAGTTCAGTTTGGTTTCGACAAACCTGTTCTTGAGCGCTACTTTGATATGTTAAAAAACTATCTCATGTTTGATTTTGGAGAAAGTCTGTTTAAAGGAGGTGACGTAATAGATCTGATTATCGAGCGCTTACCTGTCTCCATCTCATTAGGACTATGGAGTACCTTGATAATCTACTTTGTTTCTATCCCTCTCGGTGTTGTAAAAGCACTCCATCATGGCAGCCGCTTCGATATCTGGAGTAGCACTATTGTTATTGTAGGATATGCGATTCCAGGCTTTCTTTTCGCCATTATTCTGATTATCTTTTTTGCAAGCGGTAACTATTTCAGCTGGTTCCCACTTCGAGGTTTAGTTTCTACAAATTTCGACCAACTTAATTGGTATCAGCAAATTATTGATTACTTTTGGCACCTTTCACTGCCTATTTTAGCCATGGTAATCGGTGGATTTGCCACGTTGAGTATGTTAACCAAAAACTCATTTCTTGATGAGATTAATAAACAATATGTTGTCACAGCAAGAGCCAAGGGATTGGATGAAGGAGCGATTTTGTACAAACATATTTTTCGTAATGCGATGCTAATTATTATCGCAGGCTTTCCAGCTGCCTTTATCAGTATATTTTTTACAGGCTCAATGTTGATTGAGGTTATGTTTTCACTTGAAGGTATCGGTTTACTTGGTTTTGAGTCAACTATCCAACGTGACTATCCCGTCGTCTTTAGTTCGCTTTATATTATGACGTTACTCGGCCTTGTCTTAAGTATTATCTCTGATCTCACCTATACATGGGTAGATCCTAGGATAGATTTTGAGGCGCGTTGACCATGTATAAGCAAAAGAGAAAAAATCCACTCAATGAAATGAGGTGGCTCCGTTTTAAATTAAATCGGCGTGGTTATTGGTCTGCATGGATATTCTGCCTGCTGTTTGTTCTGAGTCTGTTTGCAGAGTTAATTGCTAATGACAAGCCATTATTTATTAGCTATTCAGATCAATGGTATTTCCCCGTAATCTACCAGTATTCTGAAACTCAATTTGGCGGGGAGTTTGATACAGAGGCTGACTATACAGATCCTTTTGTTGTCGATTTGATTAATGAAGAGGGCTATATCGTTTGGCCCATAATCCGATTCAGCTATGACACTATCAACTTTGATCTCACTACAGCGGTGCCCTCTGCGCCTGATAGAACAAACCTACTGGGGACTGATGATAAAGGCCGCGACGTCTTGGCTCGTGTTATATACGGCTTTCGTATTTCTGTATTGTTCGGTTTTATTCTCACGGTTATCTCCAGCATTATTGGTGTTTTTGTCGGTGCGACACAAGGCTATTACGGAGGGAAAATTGATTTATTTGGGCAACGCTTTATTGAGGTTTGGTCAGGTATGCCGACGCTTTTCTTGCTCATTATTCTTTCAAGCTTCGTCGAGCCGAACTTTTGGTGGCTTCTTGGTATCATGGTCGCATTTAGCTGGATGAGTCTAGTTGGGATTGTACGAGCAGAGTTTTTGCGTTGTAGGAATTTCGATTACGTCAGGGCTGCTCATGCCATGGGTGTGAATGATCGCCGAATAATGTTGAGGCACATGCTGCCTAATGCCATGGTTGCTTCACTGACTATGATGCCTTTTATTCTATCAGGTTCCGTAACGACGTTGACTTCTCTGGATTTTCTTGGCTTTGGTTTACCGACGGGATCTCCTTCTTTGGGAGAGCTTTTGGCGCAGGGAAAAGCAAACTTACAAGCACCTTGGCTGGGACTTTCTGCATTCTTTGTTCTGTCCATTATGCTCACCCTTCTGGTGTTTATAGGAGAAGCGGTAAGGGATGCATTTGATCCGCATTTGCAAAGGGTATAATTATGGAAAAAAGTGTACTCTCGATAGATAAGCTGAGTATTGGTTTTGAGTCGAAAAATGGGATAGAGCCAATTACTCGTAATGTATCACTGTCACTCAATAAAGGAGAAACATTAGCTTTAGTCGGTGAAAGTGGCTCTGGAAAATCAGTGACAGCGAATGCCATTCTGAAATTATTGCCCAAACATTCAACAAAGTATTTAACAGGAACTGTGACTTTTGGTAAGTCGAACTTGCTTAATTGTTCAGAACGTAAGCTTCGTGGAATAAGAGGCAGTAGGATAGGTATGATTTTCCAGGAGCCTATGGTTTCTCTAAACCCTTTACATAAAATAGGCAAGCAACTTACGGAGACCCTAGCAGTTCATCAAGGCTTACGCAAAAGACAAGCAGAAGAAGTTGCGATAAGTTGGTTAGGTAAGGTTGGAATCCGCTTTCCAGAACAAAAAATATTAGCTTACCCACATGAACTCTCAGGGGGGGAACGTCAGCGAGTTATGATAGCGATGGCTTTGATTAACGAACCTGAAGTGCTAATTGCAGACGAGCCTACCACAGCTCTTGATGTCTCGGTACAAGCACAAATTCTAGAATTATTAAAAAATCTACAGAAAGAACTTGGTATGGCAATGCTGTTTATTACGCATGATTTAAGTATTGTGCGCAGTATTGCAGATAGAGTTGCCGTTATGCTGGATGGTTCAATTATAGAAACTGGTCCGTGTTGTGAGGTATTTAGTTCACCCAAGCATGAATACACTAAGACCTTGATTAGTTCAGATCCCAAAGGTCGTCCAGTCCCTGTTAGCGGTAGCACATCGCCTTTACTAAGCATTAAAGACCTAAAAGTCTGGTTTCCAATAAAAAGTGGTATTTTCAAACGGATATCTTCACACATAAAAGCAGTGACAGATATGAACTTCACATTGGAAGTGGGTCAGGCTATTGGGATTGTAGGAGAGAGTGGTTCAGGAAAGTCTACAACAGGACTCGCATTGCTTCGTCTTTTAAACTCAGAAGGCTCAGTTTCATTTTTAGGTAAAGAACTCCAGGGTTTAAACCGACGTGCAATGCTTCCTTATCGGAGTCAATTACAAGTGGTCTTTCAAGATCCATTTTCTGCTTTAAATCCCCGAATGTCAGTAGCTGACGTTATCGGAGAAGGTGTAAGAGTTCACGAGAAATTAAGTGAAAGTGAAATCGACATAAAAATATGTACGGTAATGAATGATGTGGGATTAGTGCCTGAAATGAGATTCCGTTACCCAAACGAGTTATCCGGAGGGCAGCGTCAAAGAGTGGCTATTGCGAGAGCGTTGATTCTAAATCCCCAATTTATTCTACTTGATGAACCAACATCATCACTTGATAGAACAGTTCAAGCTCAGGTTCTTGAACTATTGAAAAAACTTCAGAAACAGTACGATCTTTCTTATCTATTTATCAGTCATGACTTGAGTGTTGTGCGTTCTTTGTGTCATTACACGATTGTGATGAAAGATGGTAGAGTCGTCGAGCAAGGGGAAACAGAAGCTATCTTTAGTGCACCTAAAGATAAATATACCCAACAACTGGTTGCTCTTTCTTGTCTGTAATATTTTTATACCCAAGTGACGTCAAAATGCAGGATTCAGAGCGATACCACAGTGTTGAGTTCAAGGAAAATAACGCAGCGGAAAAGTGAGCTCTTACCAAGTTATTTGACGATGAAATCGGCGCTGTGGCACGCTCCCAAAGGGCGAGTTGCCTTGCCTGTGAAGTAAGCGATTCCCGCCGAACCTAGCACCTTGAGGTTACTTGGGTATATGTTGTTTGCTCTGTTTTATTGAAAGAATATAGATCAAAGAGGGACACAAGCGGTCTCAAGATTCTGACGTAGAGAGACGAGGTATTGTTTTCAAATTAAGCGACAACGATAAAGCCTCATGTTCATTACCAACCTTTTACATTGTATGCGCCTGTTAGAACTGCTAGCTCTTCGAGCATTTGTTCAAAAGTACAGATTATGGTTTAGCTGCTAATTGTTCTTACATCTTGTTTTTAATGAAACTATGCTGTGATAATGCTGCAAATCCTATTTCTTGCAGCTGTGTGGTTACTTCTTGCTAAATCAATAGCTTTGACATCGAAAATAATATCAATCGTTATGAATTTATCTTTATTTATATGGGTGGTTAAATTCAATATTATCAGTAGCTTATATATATTATTTAATTTGTTAATACGAATTTTAACTTTGTTTTTAGTAGCTTACGAATAGATGGGTTAACTTGTCTGAGTAAAACACATCAAGCACCAACTTAAGTATTGATTATATCGAAATATTTTTTCTTCAGACAAGGCAAGCATAGGGGTACTACAAAGTCAGTCCTTCGCATGTTTGAGGTCAATGCATCGCTGATTAGGAGTGAAATAATATTGTGATATATAAATCGCATTAAAGGTAAATTTATATGATGAACAAACCCAGTTGCCTTATTGATTCTAAGTATCTGATGACGCTAACTAGAGTCGCAAAACACAGAAGTGTTACAGTTGCGGCAGAGTCGTTATTCATGACCCAACCAGCTGTATCCCAACACATTAAGAAAATTGAGAGTGTTATTGGCGCGGAAATTTTTGATAGGAAAGAAAGTTTTGACCTTACCGATCATGGGAGAATCATGCTAGAGCATGCGGAAAAAACCTTGAAAATGAATGAAAATCTGTTTGAACAGCTAAGAAATATTAATCTAAGTGGACGTATTAGCATAGCGTTAGAGGATACACTTTGCAGCAGCTTCATAAACAATATTGTAAGTGAACTAAAAAAACACAGTTATGACAATCTTACGGTGAATATTTTCAATGTGAATCAATCAAGTTCAATAGATGATTATGATCTTATCTTTAGCACAGAAAGGTTACCTAAAGGTAGAGGATCTTCTCAACATATTTATACATCAAAATATATTATGGCTAAAAAGAGGGGTGGTTCCTCCCATGTATCTAAAGTTGTCTTTTGTGGCACACTCAAAAAAAATCTTATAGTTGAGTTTTTGCAAAAAGAAAATATAACTATATCAGATGGTTGTATCTGGTTGGCAACGGGATCGGCAAGTATGATGGAAAATGAATTACTTTCTTCTGACACCATAGTTATTTGTCCAAAATGGTCGTTACTAGATACTGAGTGTGAAAGAAAACCTTTAAGACAGCCGATTAACCTTTATGCGTGGAGCCGGGACGATGCAATTGCGCAGATTGTTTCGTGCAAGCTAGCTAGACGGTTAAGAGAGTTCGGTAATCCCCATGACGTGAAGAATGATATATCCTATGATGATTTAGACTCTTAATTTGCTAGCAGAGATATAATCAAAAGCATGAAGCTAGATATTGATATTGGTATGCCATATGGTATACCTTTTTTAATCTGAACCTTTTTAAATAAACAGTCGTAAGCGATCATGATTACGACTTGCATAGCTCCTAGAATTCCTATTAAGATAAAATAAAAGGCTATAAAATCAGGCTTGATGGCTAATGTGAAAACACATATCGCTTTGACATCTCCTCCGCCGATAAAACCCAAATACCAAAAACAAAAAAAGACAATAAACGAAAATATAAAAATCAGAGATGAATTAATAAAGTGGCCTTGGTATAGCGAAATTGCTGTCCCTAAGACAAAAATGATCTTTATAATAATGTTTGGTATTATTCTATATCTCATGTCGTAAATCATTACAGTCACACAAAGTATAAAGTAAGATAAAAATATAATATTTATTATCATTTCAGTCTATGGTTTTAATTGTTTGGTCTCATTCTAAGGAAATAATTATCTTTTTGCCATTTTAATTAGTTATAACCTAATAAATAAACTTTATTTGAATTCTTAATGATAACAATGTAAATTTTAAAAGTCGTATTTTTGTCGATAAAATAATCCTAGAGAAATTTATGTTTAATAAAATATTTACAAGTTTATATTTTTTGAAAATCAAGTTTAATGAAGATATACGAGGTGCAGCAGCATTAGAGTACGTTTTTATCGTTGCAGCGATAGCAATAGTAATATTTCCGCTTCTGAGTCAAGATGGAACTTTTATGAAAGCCTTGAATACAGCGTTTAGTGATATGACCACTGCATTTACAGAAGCTACGAAAAAGAAGGGGTAGGAATATAGTACTGTAAAAAAATGTTTATTAAAATAGGGGTAGTTCCCCTATTTATTTAATGAAGGAATGAAATGAATAGAAACATTTCAATATTATTGGTAACGTTGTTTTTATTTACTACAATATATTTTTTTTCACAAGATTCAAAAGATAAACCATTACAGGAAGAAATAGTCAATGAGGACGTCTTGTCCATCTATTGTATAAATAAAAACGTGAAAAAAGGTGAGTTGGTAGATAGGAATTTCATATCCATTATTGACGTAAAAGAAAGTGAATTATCAAACCTAGAATACATCGATTCCAACAATGAAATACCAAGTGGTTCTGTCTTTAAGACAGACTTAAAAGAGGGAGAATTTCTCAGTCAATCAAAGTATTTAGTTCCTGGTGATAATGACTATATAAGCTTCTTACTTGATAGCGATGAATTGCCTTATCTATATGAAAATGTATCTAGCTTTACTGCGAAATCACTGAATTTGAATTCTGGTGATAGGATCAGTTTTATATCTACGATGTCATCAGAAAGTAATGTTTTAATCTCTGGTTATGATGATATAAATAATGTTACCAGCAAGATTGTAATAAATAATGCAAGAGTTTTGCAAGTGCTGAGAGAAAAAAAAGAGGAGACTGATGAAGAAAATACGAGTATTGTTGTGGCTTTAAAACCAAAAGAAATATTAAAGTTAGAGTTGTCAAGAAAGATAAGCGAAGTTTCTATAATTCCTTCGTCATTCAAAAATAAAAATCTAAAAGTAGAAATTAATGACATTTTAGAAAGTAAAATTAGAGTTAGAGAGTTACGTGGTAAATACTAAAATAAAAAAGGTAAATATACTAACTTTGTTGTCGTTAATTTTTATATTTATCTCAAATTGTTCAGCTGCTGAAATACTAAACATTGACCAAGATAGTGCAAAGACTATTAATTTAAAGAATTCAATATCTACTGTTTTCCTCGTCAATCCAACAATAGCAGACTACAAAATTATAGATGATAACAAGCTTGTTATTTTCGGTGTTGGTGTGGGGTCGACCTCGGTGATCGTCTACGGAAAGGGTGGTAGTGAAATTTATAATACTGAATTAATTGTGAATAAAAGTTTAAGACTACTTAAACAAACAATCCTGGCACGATTTCCAGGTGAAACGATTTCAGTTTCTAATATAGGTGATCAAGTTGTCTTGGATGGTGTTGTCAGTAGTGAGAGAGTTAAAAAAGCGGTTTCACGTCTCGTCGGTGAAATGTTAAAAAAACAGAGAAATGTTCAAAAGTATAGCGATGCATCTGGTGGAAATACACAATTAGAATATAACTATCACGAAATAATTAACAATATGAAAGTACTCTCAACAGAACAGATAAATGTAAAAATTACTGTCGCTGAAGTAGCAAGTTCTTTTCTAAATGAAATTGGTGTTAGTTATTCCGAGATGGGTGGAGAAGCGGGAAAATTCGTAAATAAAATCACACACTTTAGTGCAAAAGATATTGTAGCTGTGATTTCTGCTGTAGGCAATGAGAGTGTCGGTCATGTATTAGCAGAGCCAAATCTGTCAGTAATATCTGGAGAAAAGGCAAGCTTCCTTGTCGGGGGAGAAATCCCTATAGGGGTGAGAGATGATAAGGGTGTTTCAATTAGTTATAAAGAATATGGCGTCAAGCTTTCCATGATAGCCAAAGTGGCGGATTCCGAGAACATACGTTTATCACTTTTTCCTGAGGTGAGTACTATAGACGAGAACCATGTAACTAAAGTTGGTCAGCTAACAGCACCTTCCCTTCAAACTCGACGTGCTGAGACAACAGTACAGTTAAAGGACGGACAAAGTTTTGTATTAGCAGGTCTTTTGCGTAGTGAAGAACGGGAGTCTTTGAGTAAAGTTCCTTACTTAGGAGACATTCCAATAATAGGTGCACTATTCAGTCATAGCAAAACTGATCGAAGTAAGACCGAACTTATTATCGTTGCTACAGTAAACCTAGTTACTCCTGTCGATCCGGATAAGGTGAAACTACCAGGCTTCCATAGGACAAGCGACATAGAAAGATTGCTTAATATTGATTTATCTGAATTAACAGAGCCTAAACTTGGAGATATGATCATTCAGGGAGGTTTTAACTAGTGAGGGTATTGAAAGCATCACTTCTAATTTTATTATCAAATATTTCGAATGTATATGGATTAGAAGTGAGAAATGATATTTATTCCGACTATGATAAGGAAATTAAAATCACTCTTAATAACAATGATGAAGCTATTAGTTGTATTAAAGTTTTCGTGGATAAATTGAGAAATAAAAACCCTAAGTATTTGGTAGAATACAGTGTTGACTTTAGCGATTTTATAAATGAAATAAGCATTTTCCTGAGTAATGAAGGAATAGAAGAAGTTAAGTATGAAGCAATAGAATTTAAAGATGAAAGATATGATGTAAGATTATTAGCAGCTTGTCATGAAAAAAAAGAAAAACGCGTTCAATTAAAAATAATAGATAATAAATATAATTTTGGATCCACTGTTGAACATAATAGGGTGATAAGTCTATTAAATCCTTCAAGAGGTCAATGATTAATGAATCTAGATAATATTTTTAAAAAAACAGAAAATAATCAATCTTCTGAAAACAAAAAAGATATCATAGTTTCTGATGATAATGAATTTCTAGAATCCATGAAAGAGAACTATATTATAGAAGGATATGATAAACCGGTACTACTAAATAAAAATAATAATGTAAACTATAAATCTTATACGGATAGAAATGCTAAAAATATTATTATTGACTTTAGGGGTTCTGATGATCTTATCAAAGAAACATCTGATTTAATCTATTATCTGGATATAAGAATATCTCTTTTTGTTGTCGGTGATATTGATTCTATAAAGTTACAAAATGAAGTTAAAAAATTAGGAGCTAACTATATTTTCTTTTGTGGAGATGTTGGTGGTGTTTTTAATGCAATAGATTCTTTTTCACAAGGTAAAAAAAATGGTTTTTCTCGTTCCGCAAAAAGAATACTTATTTTGGGTACGAAAGGTGGCATTGGAGTATCAACAATAAGTTGTTTATTATCCAGATTTATATCTGAAAAAATTAATTTAAAAACTTTATTAATCGAACACTCTTCTTTATCGATTAATTCAGATATACTTTTGGGGATAAAATCAGAAAAATCAAGAAGAAATATCTTTGATATTGAATATACAGAGATAGATAGTGCTATTGCAAGTACATATATAAAGAACTCTTTTGAAAAATTAGACTATTTATCACTAGATAATAGCTTCTCTCAGTCTAAAAGTAAGTCCTTGATGTTAATTAAGCTGTCGGAAGAGGTTAAAGATAAGTATAATTTTATTATTGATTCCGTATGTTCAGAGAAGTTCGAAGAACTATATAATGAGTACGGTCGGATAAAGTATCATCGAGTTTTTGTAATTTGTGAGCCATCTGTAAGCTCTATAAGGACATATAATAATATTAAAAGTAAATTTAAAGATGATAATTTAAAAGTGGTATTAAATTCTAATAGAGTCTCAAAAGATTATATAATGTCTCTAAGGCAAGCAAAAGAAAAAATTGATATAAGTGATGTTTTTCAAATTAATCATGAAAGTAATATAGAAAAAACAATTATTAAACACGGGCTTGAAGGATTAAACAGAACTAAATTTTATACTTCCGTAGGTGAGATAGTCACTGATCTGACTGGGAAAAATTTTGACAAAAAATACAAGTATTCGCTTTTTAAATGAACAGATTCAAAGAAATTTATATAAAAATCCGTGATGAGATATTCGATGCAATTGATGTAGGTACATTAGCTGAATCAAGCCGTATGGAATTGAGTCAACAGTTGATGAGCTCGGTGAATCTACTCATAGAAAGTAGAGATCTCCAAGTAAGCAATCAACAAAGGCAAAATTTAGTCAACGCGCTGGTAGATGAACTCAAAGGGTTGGGGCCTTTACAAGCTTTAGTCAATAATGACGATATTTCTGACATCATGATTAATGGTCCATTTAATGTATTTATCGAGATAAACGGTAAGGTTGAAAAATCACCTGTACAATTTATCAACGAGGAACAACTGATAACCATTGCAAAGCGTATTGCCTCTGATGTTGGGCGAAGAATTGATGACTCAAAACCACTTTGTGACGCGAGGCTTGCTGATGGTAGTCGGGTAAACATAGTTATACCTCCACTCGCAATAGATGGAACTTCGATTTCAATAAGAAAATTTAAAGAGCAAAAGATTAAATTAGAGAACCTCGTAGATTTTGGAGCTTTGTCTGTAGACATGGCAAAGATATTATCAATTGCGAGCCATTGTAAATGCAATATACTCATCTCCGGCGGAACAGGATCTGGAAAAACAACGTTGTTGAATGCGTTGTCAGGTTTTATTGGTGAGGGAGAGCGTGTTGTAACGATTGAAGATGCGGCAGAGCTTCAGTTGCAGCAACCTCACATTGTGCGGCTTGAGACAAGGCAAGCCAGTGTAGAAGGTACAGGAGAAATTTCTGCGAGGGAGCTTGTCATTAATTCACTTCGTATGCGCCCAGATCGAATTATAGTTGGTGAGTGCCGAGGAGCAGAAGCTTTTGAAATGCTCCAAGCTATGAATACTGGCCATGATGGATCTATGTCTACTCTACATGCAAACACACCGCGTGATGCGATTGCTCGTACAGAAAGTATGGTGATGATGGCTACCTCAAACCTTCCCATTGCTGCCATTAGACGGTCCATTGTCAGTGCAGTTGATTTGATTGTTCAGGTTCGCAGACTGCACGATGGAAGTAGAAAAGTAATGTACATATCCGAAGTCGTTGGGATGGAGGGTGATAACGTTGTTATGGAAGACATCTTTCGATTCGATGCCGCCCCCACTTTAGAAGAGGGCAGAATAAGTGGTAAGTTCCATTCATCGGGCCTTTCAAAGAATTCAGTCATTTACCAGAGAGCAAGGTATTTCGGGCTTGAAAGTACTGTAAGAGACATATTTTCATGATGCTATTATTACTTTTTATTTGGTTTACCCTCTTACTATACATCGCATATCAGGATAGAAAATCAAAGAGAAAATTAGATAGTTTAATTAACTCTATCCAAGACGAAAAGTTAGAAGAAAATTCGCGTACTATCATTGACTCTGAATATTTTAATGAAAACTTTTATTCTAAAGTAAAAAAAAGAATAAAAATATCCTTATCAGTTTTTGAACCAAATTTGGTTAGAAATATTTCTCTATTCTTAGTGATTAGTCTTACACTCCTTTACTTTGTCAATGAATTATTTTTTAGGTTAAATCTTATTTTAAGTATAGTACTGATCTTTCCACTAGAATGTTTGTTATTCTATAAGTATATGGGAGGACGGAAAAAGAAGATATTTGTGGAAAATTTTCCAGATGCTCTTAATATACTAAGTGGAGCAATATCTTCTGGCCAGAGTATTGTGCATGCTTTCGAGTATGTTGGTAGTCAACTCAATAATGATGTGGGAAAAGAATTTAAGATAATATCGGAACGACTGCTTATAGGTGAAAACCCTGATGATGTTCTAGAAAGAAGTGGGATCCAGTATCCATATCTTGAATATTTTTTTTTCATATCTGCAATAAGAATAAACATTTCACGAGGCGGACAACTTAAAGATATTATTAATAAAATAAATAGGCTAATGTTTGAATCGCGTTCTTTAGAAAAGAAAAAGAACTCTCTTACAGCTGAATCACGTATGTCAGCGAAAATCCTTGGAGTATTGCCAATAGGATTTTTGTTTGTTTTAAAATTTATTAGCCCAGAAGATTTCGATTTTGTAATGTTTCAAGAGGAAGGAAGACCTATTTTTTACTATCTGATTTGTAGTGAGTTCATTGGTTTTTTTATAATTTGGCGCATCATAAAAGGTGTTGAATAGTGGAATTAGGTATGTATCCTATTTTAGTTTTGACTCTCACTTTTTCTTTCTTTTTGTCTCTTATATTAATATTTATATTTGAAAGTATGAAGCTTAAGGTCAAGATTTCAAAACTGACATTAAATAATTTCCACGAAGAAAAAAATAAAAATAAAATTTTTTATATAATCTCAAGGATAAATTATGATAAGGATGATTTAGAAAAGAGGTTATTCTCTGCTGGATTTTATCATCCAATGATATTGAAATTATATTATCCTTTAAAATATATCATTATGTTTTTATTCTCTGTATGCATATTGATTTCTTTTATTGTTGGTATTATTTCATTATATGATTTGTTTTTATATAATGTTATCTCAGTATTTATGATATTTTTTATTCCGGATAAAATTATAGGATTAAGAATCAAATCAAACATAAAAAACATTAGTTCTCGACTTCCATTTTTACTCGACCTAATGAACGTCTGTGTTCATACCGGCATGACGATCGAATCGAGCTTAGAGTACCTTGCTAAAGAATTGCAAATGGTCGATAGACAATTAGCAAGAGTTGTAACGCTTACAGTCGAACGTGCGAAAATAGTTGGTTTAGATAAGGCCTTGCAAGAATTTTATGATCTTGTGCCAACTAGTGAGTCACAAAGTATGGTTATGACTCTTGTTCAAAGTTTGCAGTTTGGTTCTTCTGTAGGGGCAGTCTTATCGACTTTGTCTAAAGATATTCGTGAACTAAACATGATGGATATAGAAGAAAAAATAGGAAAAATGGGCGCAAAGATGACCATGCCTTTGGTAGTTTTTATTATGATACCCATGCTAGTTCTTATTGTGGCACCTAAAGTAATGAGGGTGATGATATGAAGAAATTATTTGTTTTATTACTTCTAGGCATTACTGGATGTGCGTCGCCTAACAATGAGAACACAATAAAAGAACAACTGCTCATTAGCGCAAATGATCAAGAAAAACTGATAGAATTTTACAAACTCAACGTTCATTCTAATTTAGAATATAAAGCAAAGCTTGTGGAAGCTTATTTAGAACAAGGGGATATAGAATCTGCCGACCTCTATATTAAAACGTATAGTTCCTCCGAAGAAGAACTGCCTTTATTTATATATACGACTGTAAGAGCTAGCTATTATAAGAAAAAATTTAATCAAGCAGAAAAGCAGTTAGAGAGATATATAAAAAAAGGGGGAGATAAAGGACTTTATTTAACTATGTTAGGAAAGATAAAAGCTCACAAAGGTGAACTAGACAAGGCAAAATTTTTATTCGAAGAAAGTAAAAAGTTTGGAGTCTCGGATAGAGATATTAAAAATAATATAGCAGTGGTGAATATGATAGGAAAAGAATATCTAAACGCATTGCCAATTTTATACCAGCTATATCTCGATGATCCAAGTGATAGTAAAGTTACAGCTAACCTCGTTATATCTTCTTTGCACGCAAAGCGTTTCGATATTGTATCTGAGGTTCTTAGGTCATCTAACTTTGATGAAAATAATGATCATATTATAAAACAACTTTCTAATTTAGCTGGTATTAATTACAAAGTTAGTGATAAAGATGAAAAAACAATGGAAATAGAGTTAGTTGAATCAAATGTAAATAAAATAGCCTCAGTTGAAGAACAGGTATATACCCCAAAGAAAAAGACTAATAAAAATAATGGAAAATATCGTATCCAAATATTAGCAACAGATAATTTTGTTGATGATGAGAGGTTGCTTTCATTTAAATCTCTTTATGGAGAAGTATATTTATACCAGCATGGTTTTTGGAAGAGATACTGCATAGGAAGCTTTGATTCTTTTAAAAGTGCGAAAGTGAGTTTAGATAATATGAATATTAAAGGCGCATTTATCGTTAACTATAAAAACTATCGATATAATATTTTATGAAACATAGGCAGTCGGGTAATATAACTATAGAAGCGGCACTTGGTTTTCCCATTATCATTGCACTTGTTTTTGTTTGGATTGAAATTTGTTATTTCTCATATGCTTTGAATTTTTTAGATCATAAGTTATTTAATGCCGTAACGACTGCGAAAAAGTCCAATGTAAGTATTAAAAATGATTACAAGTCTATTCTTATCAAAAGCCTAAATGAAAAAAATGATTACTTTGTCGACAGAGTGGTAAAGAAGGAAAATATTAAATCTGAAGTCTGTTATTATATAAGCTATGAATCTCTAGTACTTAGGGATAATAAAATAAATGGCAAAGTTAATAAAAGTAAAGTAATGTCTCATAATATGCCAATAGCAGTTTATAAACTAAGATACTCATATACACCGGTATTAATTAATTTTTTAGGTGATATTGAGATTTACCGAGAGATTATAGCCTTACAAGAAAAAGAAAGAAGTCAATTTAAGTGATATTGAGGTGTACTTTGAAAAGAAAACAAAACGGCTCTTTTTTAATTGAATTAATGATTTTTCTCATATTTCTTATTAGTATATTGGTTTTAATGATTAATCATATGATTGCTCTTAATTATAAAGGGCAGCTAGATAGACTTGCATATTCTGCTAGTACTATCCTTGCAGAGCGAAAACAGCTATTTGATGGTGATATTGATATATCTTCCAGAGAAAAAAACACTGCTTCTTCACTATATACATTAGTCGCTTCTTCGATGACAAAAATGAATAAAAACTTTGATAAACAGAACCTCTCAGTTAAGGTTGAGATGATTAAATTAGAAAAATCTTCTGGGAAGTCATCAAATACCTCTTTTGAATTAAAATCTTACTCAGTGTATGCACCATCAGCAAAGCGTCACGACTTTCAAAATGATTTTAAATTATCAAAAGAGGAAGTATTAAACCTTCTACCAATGACAAATCGCGGGCGCTACCTTCCTCTGTATCGTGTTTCTTTAAGTTATCAAATTCCTTATGACTTGTTAGGAAGCCTAAATGGTCAGTCACACAGGGTTATAAGTAGTTCTTTTTCATTTGGCAGAATTTGATATGAATCGGTTGAAAAATAGTTGTGGTGCTGCCGCTTTCATTTTCATCTTAATTTTACCCGTGTTGATCTGTGTGATGGCTCTATCGCTGCAGGCATCACAGATATTACTCGCGCAGTCAAAAATTACAGAAGCTAGCGAGGTGACAAGTCTTGCTCTGTCTGCTTTGAGTGAGGAAAGAGCACAACAAAAATTAAGTAGCTATGCAACAAGAGTATTAAAGCACTACCTTGTAGGCACAGATGATGTAAAAGGGCAAGCGACGATGCAATCATCCACCTTTCAGTTTCAAACAGATTTAGTGGGCGAGGCTACACACGAGTTTTGGTTTAAACATAAGCCTCAGGCTGATACTTTTAAGGTTAGTGGTGCTTCTACGTCTCGGAAGCATAAACCACAGCCGATGGATGTTTACTTTATCACTGATCTTAGTGAATCTATGAACCGCAGCGAACCATCGAGATTGACTATCGTTAAAGATGCAATAAGACAGGTTGTATCCAAATTACCAAAAGGAAGTCGTGCGGCTTTCATTGGCTACAATACAGAAAACGTCAAACTGACCGGACGATACTTCGACAAGCGCACTGGTCGTGAGATTACTAGTAAAAAACCTACCGAGCTTCAAGGACCGAATATTTGGGCGGAAAAGTCTATTTACGACTATTTGACGGGACGACATCCTGATTTCGTCATAGAGAATTTGTTTGATATAGCTTTATCTAAGAAAAAGAAGTCGTCTATCGATAAGCTGCTCGAAGGTTATGGCCCGCCAGATCTGGATCAAAAAATACGAGATTTTGAAACAAAATATCCATTTTATGACATTTCACTTACTACTGATTTAGGTTCTTTTAAAGAAACTATTAAAAGCAACGCAATTAACGCTAACGGTAATACTCATTCATGGAATGGTATCATCGCTGCGGCGCGGGAGGCACATCGACAGCCGAGTTCAGTGTTTAACCCTCAACAGGTTTTTGTTTTGCTAACAGATGGGGAGGACTCTAAAAAATTTCCTAAGGGTTATTACGCCCCCTTGTGCGAAAAAATCAGAAACGACATCAGTGATAAGCAAAATCGTAGTCAAATTCAAAATGCTAGTGTTGAGGAAAAAACCAAAGTTACCATGAGTGTCATTGGAGTGGAATTCAACCCATATAAAAATGAGGGAGTAACAGAGTGTTTTGGACGTGAGAATATCTTTGAGGCTAAAAGAGAAGATGAATTAGTAAAAAAAATATTGCAACTATTCGAATATGAAATGGGGAGCCTGGGCTATTAAATTGAAACCTTTACATATACTAATAACTGAGCTAACTCCGGAGTTGGTCCGCCTTTAGAGGCCGCATATAGCGGAACGAAACTAATCAAGACACAAAGCGTGAAAATTGATTTTAATACCATTCAGTCCTTCTACGTTTACTTCAACATTGAATCTGTTTAACAGAGCTTTCCAAGAGCTGGAAGCATATAACATGATAATGCTTAGAGGAATAATTGCATCTTCTCGCAAATGAAATGTAGTTACGATTAGATAGGGGTTAAACACTTCGAAACGTGCCAGTGGATCGAATAGAAAGATTGAACTGTCAGTAAAAATTAAAATAGCGCCTTTAAAAGGCGCTATTTAAGTATGTATCGCAGCTTAACTCGCTTATGATAGTATCAATAAAACCTTATAAAGGTCTAACGCTCAATACCGAATTCACTGGTTTTTGGTGCTATTATAGTAGACAAAATCATTAAGGTTTTCAGGCCAAATTGTTCTGAAAGTTTTCGAAATATCAATCTCATCCATGTGCGCAACATGGAAATTAAAAAGATCAAGATCGTAAGAGGGAGTTGAATAAACGGTACCTTGGTTTATTGCTCTAACTATCCTATCCGCTTGCTCTTTTGTGTAATTAATATTCCCACCGATTTGTGTATGTTCATATAGTTGAGATCTTGTCTCCTGGACAACTATATGATACTCGGACAAAGTGAAGCCCTGAGCATAAATTTCTTTTAGTTCTCTTTCAACTCGGCTTTTTAATACCGTTTTGTCTAGAGTATCGGAAAGGTTTTCTAGCTTGATTTGAGATAGGAGCTCCCCGTTAAATAGAATTTCATTTTCGACGGTGAGTTTCAATTGAGTTTGGTCTGGATCTAGCTCATTAGCTATGCGTTTTGCCAAAAGTTTCGTAGCAAGAAGTGACATGAGCTTCTCGCGTCTCTGTAACTTGCTGTCTTCAACCTCTTGTAAGTTAGAAAGAGTACTCAGAGACATTCCAGTGTCAGTGATAACAATTTGTCGCTTGTACTGGTCTAGTTCAAGGTTTACTGAATGCTCTAATGATGGTTTTACATCGCTTGACCAATCTGAGAAGACTCGTTTTAACAAAGCAAGCTGCTCATTTTTTTTCTCACCACCAGTAACAATTATGGTTGTATGACCCGGTACGTAAAACGTATCTTTAAATTCTACAGCTTGATTATCAAGGGCCTTTGTTGGTTGATTATTCTTTGCTTTTGGTCTGTATGGAGCTTTGAGTCTTTCTTTAATCAATTTGAGAGATTGCTCAAATGTATTTCTCTGTTCATAGTTCAAATCAAGAGAAAAAGTTGTTTGAGTCAATTGAGCACGACCAGTCCACGGCGTATCTTTAGTGACTTGTCTAGATATTACCTGAGCAATTAGTTGTTCATTAAAGTCATGTGCAACACCGGCTGCGACACGTACACGAGCTGACACACCGCTATTTCTATGGATAGTCGGGAGTATAACGATTCTTACACCATTATGAAGTTCAGCTGCTATCGCATGGCCAGGTATCTTGATATCAGTTTCTTTAAACCAAAGAGCACTGTTCTCTCCAGAATAAGCATTTTTGGCAAAAATTAAAGGTACTGTACAGGTAATCAGCAGTAGCCTAAAGAATTGGCGTATCATTTAACTCTCCAGAAATAAATACTTCATATATTTCTGTGCTCGGTATCAATAGCAAGCACTTTTTTGATAAATACATTATTAGTTTAATAGATATGTGTAGCAAAGTTGGCTTAAAACTTAGACAATTTTATCAGCTGGCGAGATTCTGCGAGAAACAACGAGCTTAGTCAAACACGACGAGATAGTTTCCAAAGCCAGTCTTAATTTTGAGACAGGAGTTTTTCAGACTTTTGTGTAGCGACAGGCGCTAGCTAGAGAAAGAGGTTTGGAAAACAAAAAGCCTTGTAGATAAGATGCACCCATTTTGATAAAAATTTGCTGCATTTCAGCATTTTCTATACCTTCAATGACGATATCAATGTTGTGTGCTTTGCATAGCTTGGTTATAAAAGATAGGTATTCAAATGTTGCTGAGTTGTTTAGTGAGCGCCAAGCAATAGACTTATCGATTTTAATTTGTGAAAGGGGCAAATCAAAAAAACCTTTTAATGAACTGTGTCCGGCGCCAAAATCATCAAGTGATAACTTAAAACCGAAGCTTTTTAACCTATTTAGCTGCTCAATGGCATTTTTATTATCATCCAATATTATGGTTTCAGTGAGTTCTAAGACAATAGTATCTGAATCAATTCGATATTTTTCGGCCAGTTGTTTGATGTTTTCTGGAAAGTGTTTAGTTAAAAGTTGCAGCACAGATACATTGACATTGACTTTAATGTTTTTTTTGTTGTTGCTTTTATATTCATTTATAAACTGGCAAGCTTTTTCGAATACAAAATAGCCGAGTTCACTTATAAAACCTTTCGCTTCTGCAATGTGAATAAATTCATCTGGGTAAATTTCTCCCATTTTGGGGCAGCGCCACCTAACCAGACTTTCAAAACTTGCAACGTCTAAAGATTTGCTACAAATAATTGGTTGAAATTTTACTGATAACTTATCATTTTGAATGGCATTTCCAAGCTCTTTCTCAATAAAGAAATGCCGATCAACCTTTTGTTTTGTTACTCCCGAATAGGTACGAATTCCATCTTCTCTTTTGTGATTTGCGTATTGACTTGTTTGTGCTGCAACTCGAACAATCTCATCAGTAGGTACATCGCAAGTTATATTTGGGTATATACCAATACTGATATTTGCAGCGCCCAAAAACTCTATCACCTTAATTGATTCCTGATAAGCATCGTAAATTCTTGCGGCGAGATCGTGTAATGCTCTCTCGCTGTAGTCACCCCTAATCAGAACAGCAAAGTCGTGTGATTGTATACGATAAAAATCGACGAAGTAATCTGGAAACTCACCCAACATGCTTGTTAGGTGTGACAATAGATTACGCATCAATTGTGAGCCATAGAGAGTCTGGTATGAACGTGTTGCGCCTGGCTGTATATACATTAGATGATAAGAATGCTCGGTATCAATATTGAGTGTTTCTAAATCGAGGGCAAGTTTTTGTTCATTGGACAAGCCAGATGAATTATCCATTAACGAAGACTGTTTTACATAAGACTCCATTAGCTTTCGGTCGGATATATCTCGATGGCAACCGATCATAAATCTTTGGCCGTTCACAGTTTTGGTAATGGCGGTTCCCTCTAACCAAATATATTGACCATTTTTACACCTTACTCTGTACTGAGTCGTCATTCGTGTACCGTTTTGTAGGATATGTGCTTCAACCTCTCCTTTAAACACATGCTGATCTTGAGGGTGAATGAGGTTTATCCAATGGCTAAGGTGAGTATGACCAGGGGCAATCCCAAATCGAGAATAGAAAGAAGGATTGTAAAAGCAAACATTGTCACGATCATTCATATAAAAAATGCCATCATTTAGCACATCTATCATATGGCTGAAATGATTATCCATAAGAAGATCGAGTTCAGCACCAGTTAGTCCAATAAAAACATGTTCACCCTCAGGAAACTGGGTGTGTAAATCGCTCGGAATTTGAAAGCTATTCATGGAAGATGCTTGATGATTTTTCGACATATATGTATGAGATACCTAACTGTTAGCCGACGTCGTTTTACAATTATTCTTAATATTTGTTATGTAATTAATACAATAAACAAATAGAGAACTCTAGTCAATTAACCTCATAAGTCGTTGTTCAGAGCGTAAACCTTTGATAAATGTGAATCTCTACCTATTATTAGGGCTAGAAATTGTTAATTTATAGCATCAAATTTACGACTAAAGTATGACGACTTCTACCTCTTATAGTGACTTTTTATGCGCTATATCATTGCAAAGACATTTATTTATCTTTGCAATCAGATTAAAATGAGGACGTTAAGCCTTTAATCCTGAGATTGTTATGAGAGATGAGACACAAACGTCAGAGCCCATAGAAATAGAAGCATTTGGGATTGAGGTCAGCACTCAGCCTATAGAGCTATATAAAGTGCTCAAAATTGCAGAGCTTGTCAGCGGAGGGGGAGAGGCGAAACATTTTATTTCCAACGGTTACGTCGCTGTTAACGGAGAAGTTGAGTACAGAAAGCGGAAAAAGCTCTACGATGGAGACTACTTCGAGTTTAACCAAGAATTTTATGTCATTGTTTACACTGAAGATAAAACAGAGACTTCTAATCTTGAGAGCAATGCGTCATTCGAAAACAATAGCTTCTACGATAACCAAGGTGCTGATGATATCGAAGACAGAAAGCGATCAGAAAAGCCGAGGCAAGGCCGAGCTTCAATTGATTTCTTTTAGAAAGCCCAGATGAGCAGATTAATCAAACTTGCAACGTCGCCAGTCACGACATTGACTTGTCTGTTAGGCAATCCATTCTCTCTCAATCATACATCTAGAGGCTGTTTGAGCGTTTTGAGTTAAAAAAGTCAAAGTAGAGTAATCATATTTACTCTGACCATACGCCGGGAGCAATTAGCGCTTCGTGAGTTCATCTATTATGGGGCAGTGACTTTCGGTGTTTCCCGGACACGCATCAAGCCACTGAAGCAATTGCTCCTGAATTTTTTTTAATTGTTCCATTTTTGCTTGAACCTCCTCAAGCTTCTTTTGCGTTTTTTCTTTGACTTCACTACTTTTTCGGTGCGGATTCGAAGCAAGGGCTACGAATTCTTTACACTCTGTCAAAGAAAAGCCTGCACTTTTTGCTCGAGCAATTAATTTCAGTTGCTCTATGTGTTCGTCAGAATATTCCCGATAGCCGGACTCACTTCGATTTGGTTTAGTAATCAAGCCTTTCTCTTCGTAGAGTCGGATTGATTTTGCTGATAATTGAGTTATTTCACATACCTTACCAATATTAAAACTCATAACCTGCCTCGCTTATACAAACGTATTCTGAGCTTACATTGAGAATAGATGAGAAGCTATTCTTTTGAACACTGAAGTATAGTTAAATTTACAATGTAAATTAATAGCGGGATAGCTCGGTTTATAGATACATCCACTGCCATTTTTTAAGGGAATATGATTTGTGAATCTTTGTTGAATTTTGACTTCTAATACTTTTTTAAAATGTGTCATTCATTCTAGTATTTTTTTAGAAATTGTTTACTTTGTAATCGTTAAACCGTACTTAAAGGAAAAATCATGATCAATACGGCTTCAAAGTTTGCATGTGCATCAGTAGTCGGGTGCTTATCATTCAAAATAATAGCGCAACCATTAGTCAATTTTGAGGGCGATATCTGTGATGAAAGTATTGGCATTTTGAACATTGTGACTGACGGGTATGCTCACGAGACGAGTTGGAAATTGTTATCTGATACTGGTGAACAATTATTTGGGGGGGAAGGGTACGCAGATAATTCGGAGGTGGTCAAAACGATGTGCCTTGTTGAAGGTAATTATACTTTTGAAATTAGTGATTCACATGGTGATGGGATCTGTTGTAGGTATGGGGAGGGGAGCTTTTCCTTCACTGTGGATAAGAAACCAATTTTTAGCGGGAGTAATTTTGGAGATATTATGTCTCATTCTTTCTATGTCGACCCTCCTGCTAGTGATGATTCTGATTCTTATTATGCCCACGCTGTTGGAAAAAAAGGATACCCATTAAAAACTGCACTCTATGAGATTATCAAAGACCATAACACCAGAGGGTACTCAGCTGTGTGGAGTTTGATTAATGATGCTGATATTGACCATTATTTTGATAAAGACCTGACCATACTTGATATTTATTCTGAAAAAGTAAGGGGTCGTGATTCACATAACTTTGAGCCTTCGATCGATCAATGTGGTCAATATCGTAAGGAAAGCGATTGTTATAACCGAGAGCACTCTTTTCCAAAAAGTTGGTTTGGAGGAAAGATTGAGCCAATGAATTCTGATGGACATCATATCTTTGCTGCCGACGGGTACGTGAATGCCAAACGTGGTAACTGGCCGTATGGAGAAGTAGGCTTTGCGACCTATGTGTCTAGTAATGGTTCAAAAGTCGGTCTGGCCAAGTCTATCACTAATTTCAACGGTGTTGTTTTTGAACCGATTGATGAGTTTAAAGGTGATTTGGCAAGAGCGTATTTTTATATGGCGACTCGTTACGAAGGGCAAATTTCGACCTGGGAAGGCAATAACGATAATTCCGATGCTGTACTCAATGGTAACAACACTTCCGTATTTGAGCCTTGGTTGTTAGAGCTCCTTAAACGTTGGCATAAGTTCGATCCTGTCAGCCAGAAGGAGATGGATAGAAATAATAAGGTCTACCAATTTCAAGGTAACCGCAATCCATATATCGACCATCCGGCATTCGTATACATGATATGGGGCGAATAACTTGAGTGGGTTGGTGAAAGATTACCTTGTATTCTCTCACCAACCAATAGTGAAACAACTTAATATTTATATTGATCGGATGTTTTTTTAAATGCCTCTGCGTCCCTGCGCAACGTTTGTGTTACGAGAGTTAACTCCTCGCAACCTTCCTCTGCATCTTTAGCGAGGGTTTCAACTGAGCTAAGTGAATTATTAACTTGTTCGGTCAATACTTGTTGTTTGTCCGCTGCTTGAAGGATGGTGTTGTTATATCCGTAAATCTCTTCTACCGCCTCAATAATTGTTGTAATGGTTCTACTTGTTTGGTCTGTTTCCTTACTTGTTACTTTGGCTTTCTCCGAGTGGACAGATAAAGTCTCTGATGAATGGCGTGTTTGTGCTTGTAGGTTATTTACTTGATCGTGTATCGCTTGAGTTGCTTTTTGTGTTTTTTTCGCCAGATTTCTCACTTCATCAGCGACAACAGCAAAACCCCTCCCAGAATCACCAGCGCGCGCGGCTTCAATAGCAGCATTCAGCGCTAGGAGGTTAGTTTGTTCAGCAATTTCACTGATTAAGTTAACTACGGTTGAAATGTTATTTGTGGCATCAAGTACTTGCGATGATTCTTCTGAAGACTCCTGCAAGTCGACAGCGAGTTGGCTAACAATGTGACGCAGTTGCTCGATTTTTGCACTTCCTAAGTGTCCCTTATCAAGCATTTCTTTTGCTGACGTTGAGGCCTGTGAAGCAGAAAGGTGGTTCTCTGATGCGTGGTTGAGCACTTGGTTAATGCTTTTTACCGCAGCTTTTGTATCTTCACGTTGTTTTTTAGACTGGATAATCGCTTTTTGTACGGATTCATCTAGCGTGGCACATTTAACCAACACTTGCTGTGATGAATTAGCCATCATTGAAATACTGGACTGAAATCTCTCTAAAAGGTTGTTGAAAGCGATGGCGGTCTCACCCGCTTCTGTACCGAACTCTACTTCTGCGCGCGCCGTTAGATCACCGGTTTGGACGATATGCTGCATTGTCTTCATTGTGTCTAACCACACCGTTTTCGCACCATGTTCGGCAACATTAAGGCCAATATGTTCATCCTCAGGATCGACTCTCAGATCGTGGAATAACTTCAGAAAACCAAAAACCAAAAGTCCAGAGCCAAATGCCCATATAAAGACGGAGATGACTCCTTTTAACTGGATCATGAACTGGGACAACCTTCCGTCATTTGTAAGCAGGTCAACAGGTGCCAACAGAGCAACAGCAAGAGTGCCCCAGATGCCTGAGAAACCATGAACAGAGATTGCAGCCACAGGATCATCTAGTTTAAGGACTTTCAGCACGAACTCATCTGCAAAGTAGCAGACTGCACCACCGATACCACCAGCTATCATCGCCATCGTCGGTTCAAAATACATGCAACCCGCAGTTACGCCAACTAAACCTCCCAGTACACCGTTTAACACTTTTTCAACGCGAATTTTGCTCCCTTGAGGAATGGCTGATATGAGGAGACAGACAAGACCACCAGAACTGCCTGCGAGCATAGTGTTTACGATGATTTTAGGGACATTTTCATCTGCCGATAGAGTACTTCCTGCATTAAATCCAAACCAACCAAACCATAAAATAAGCACGCCAAGCGTTGTTTGTAATAAGTTATGACCAGGAATATCCTGAGCTTTGCCATCTTTATCAAATCGGCCTATGCGAGGTCCAAGCATATACACTCCAGCTAAGGCGACCCAGGCACCGACAGAGTGAACTACGGTTGAACCTGCAAAGTCCATAAAACCATCACTTTCCAGCCAACCAGGTACTTCGCTACCGAAAGCACTTCCCCATATCCAGTGTCCAGACACAGGGTAAATTAGCGCGCTGACCGCGATGGAGATAATCACATATGCCGAAAACTTCATTCTTTCTGCAACAGCTCCTGCAACAATTGTGGCCGCTGTTCCGACAAAGGTTGCTTGAAAAGCGAAAAACAACAAGTCTTTCGATGAAGACATACCCTCGCCGAAAAAACCATCAGTGCCAAACCAACCAGCTGAACTGCTACCAAACATAATAGCGAAGCCCAAAACCCAAAAAGTCACTATGGCAGCACATAAATCGCTTACATTTTTGAGAGCAACATTGTAACTATTCTTGGCTCTAACCATACCAGACTCGAGCATGGTAAAACCTGCCTGCATAAAGAAAACAAGTCCTGTTGCTGTAGCTACCCATATAATATCGAGTGTCGGTTGTATATCAGTATTAGCCAATGCTGTGGGAGAAAACGATAAACAAGCGACGATTAGAATTAACTGATAAATATGATAATTAATGTGCATATATATCCCATCATATCAATGTTTTTGACCTCGTCTTTTAGTGTAGAATATTGATGAAATATTTTATGTTATTGGCAAAATAATCTACCGAATATGTTGATTTGAACGCCTGAGACAACTTTGTGGTCGTATCAATCGAATCTTTTTAGTGGTGGGGCAGTATTTTGAAGTTTTGCGAATTATTAGAAGATGAATTAGAGCCATTTTTTGATTATCTTGAAGGTCAGATAAGAGATAACGGGGTCGGTGAAACTCCATACTTTATGCCGGTTTCTAGCTCTATATATGTCTTAGACGAAAGAGTTAAGCGTTCATTTTCGTAAGGTATTCGCGTTAGCCTCAATCACAGACAATGGAGGAAGTGTTGGGTTGTAAAAAATGACTGTGGTTCTATCGTAGGCCACCTTGATTTAAGGCATTACGCCGAAGAACATCACTCTCATCGAGTGCTACTTGGTATGGGTGTTGATAAGGTGATGAGAGGTCAGGGACTTGGTTTTGAATTGATATCAATTGCACGTAATTTTTGTTGCAAGAATAACCAAATCGAATGGCTTGATCTCAATGTTCTCGGTGGAAATCGGCCAGCCATAAATTTGTATAATAAAAGTGGTTTCAAGCAAATTGGGAAGATTGATGACTTCTATCGCATAGATGGAAGACCAATTGCAGAACTAACAATGACTATGTCAACTCATAAACAATAACTTATATTCTCTTGTCCAGAGAATCAATTGTGACACTGTCACTATTGTTATGTTGAGTGTTGATAGTACATTGTACTAATGTGGGAAAAGCTTTTTCCACTTAGCATTTTGAACAACTCTATATCAATGGGTTTTGTTGTCATGGTAACGGCTTGACGGTTCGTTCTCTTGAATAAAAATCTGGTAATCACATCATTATTAAATCACCTGATAAGAGTCGACTATTCCGCTGCGCTTTTTCTTGAATTCAACACTGTGACAGCGCTCTGAATCCTGCATTTGAATTCACTTGGGTATACTCCTAGATTGAGGTTTAGAACTGTTTTTACCACCAAATAACTCATTATTTTGCGTTGTTACCCATCCTGAAACTGATTCTCTGTCAACAAACTCAAAAAATATCAATTTTGTTGCTGGGGTATTCCATGTGCCATATTTTATTATTAGATATGTAAATTAATGCTTTTCTATTTATTGATATTTTTTAATGAAAAAATTTAAAGATAACATATATATCACTATTTATTGTTTGGTGTTAATTAATTATCCTAGTTAGTTTTTAATAACTTACATTTGATTTTCATATATTTATAAAATACCGTATTGATAATCTGAGAAAATAATTTATCAAAGCTTGTCGTATTGATTTATGTAAATCCCACATTTTAAAAATAATCTATAATTACAGATACTTGCAGTTATGTGATTTAATTGTCATCAAAATATTTTCATTTAAAACAGAAGCTTGCATCCAATTAACAATGTCACAACATTTCACTTTTAATGAGATCTTGTTCAACTTTATACATTTATTTTTCAAAAGTATTTGAACTGTAATAATTAACCTTTAATTTAAATGAGCGTAAAGGAATTCTTAAATAATATGTCACTAATAATGTCAGTTGGCTTATGGTGCTTTTAAATTTTATGTTGGCTAAGTAAAAATTAAATACTCTCTCAAAAATGGGGTCTCTTAATGAAGAAAATCGCTTTGATCACTGGAGCTAAAGGCGGAATAGGATCTGCTATTTCATCTCAACTCGTCAAAGATGGCTATCGCGTCATCGCTACTCATTCAGCAGGAAGCCAAGAGTCGGCGCAAGAATGGTTTGATGCCAATAACTTCAATACTGATCAAGTCCGTCTGTTTGAACTCGATGTAAAAGACACAGATCAATGTTCCGAAAGGCTGTGTGGACTTCTCGAAGAGGAAGGAACCATTGACGTTGTCATAAATAATGCGGGCATTACAAGAGATGGTACGTTCAAAAAAATGAGCGCTAGCGATTGGAAAGAAGTGATTGATACAAACTTGAACAGTCTGTTCAACATTACACAGCCTCTTTTCGGTCACATGTGTGAGAAAGGAGCTGGAAGGATAGTTAACATATCATCCGTCAACGGCTTAAAAGGACAATTTGGTCAAACAAATTATTCGGCTGCAAAAGCAGGAATGATTGGTTTTTCGAAAGCACTTGCGGCGGAAGGAGCAAAGTCAGGTGTTACTGTAAATGTCGTCGCCCCAGGCTACACTGCTACACCAATGGTTTCAGCGATGAATACAGAAGTACTTGAGTCGATCAAAGCTCAAATTCCGATGAAACGTCTGGCGACACCTGAAGAGATTGCAATGTCTGTTTCTTATTTGCTCAGTGACGCAGGAGCATACATCACAGGAGAAACCCTCTCTGTGAATGGCGGCTTATACATGCATTAAGGGTGTGAAAATGGAAAGAGTATTTATTGTAGGTGCCAAAAGAACCCCGATTGGATCCTTTGGTGGAAGTTTGAAAGATATTCCCGCGGGTCAACTGGCTTCTGTCGCCATAAAAAGTGCAATGGAGCAAGCCTCTGTTAACGTAAACATCATTGATGAAGTTATCGTTGGTAATGTCGTTTCCGCCGGGCAAGGAATGGGAGTGGCTCGCCAAGCTTCGTTGGCCGCTGGAATTCCTAATGAGGTGCCTGCTTACTCCGTTAATATGGTTTGCGGTAGTGGTATGAAGTCTGTCATGGATGCGGTTAGTCATATTAAGGCTGGTGATGCTAAATTGGTCGTCGCAGCTGGTGTAGAAACTATGTCGCAAATTCCGTTTATTGTTCCGGCTAAAGTTCGCGACGGGAACAAAATGGGAAACATGAGTCTAAATGACCTGCTCATCAATGACGGTCTGACAGACGTATTTAACCAATATCACATGGGTGTGACCGCAGAGAATATCGCTAAATCTGTTGAAATTTCGCGCGAGGAACAAGACAAATTTGCTCTGGAAAGCCAGCGTAAGGCGGTTTCAGCAATAGAGTCTGAAAAGTTCGTTGACGAAATTGTGCCCGTTGATGTGAGAAGGAAGCGTGAAGTAGTGTCATTTTCCGTGGATGAGTATCCAAAGTCTGATGCGACACTTGATGGTTTATCCAAACTTCGTCCTGCTTTTGATAAAGAGGGTACAGTAACAGCAGGAAATGCCTCAGGTATTAACGATGGTGCTAGTGCAATCATTGTTGCAAGTGAGTCAGCAGTGATAGAACATCAACTAACTCCTCTGGTTGAAATTGTGGGTTATGCACAATCTGGATTAGAGCCAGAAATAATGGGGTTAGGGCCAGTTGAGGCCGTCTCTAAGGCATTAGTAAAAGCTGAAATTAGTATCGATGAAGTTGGCGTCTTTGAATTGAATGAGGCATTTGCTGCTCAAGCTTTAGGAGTAATCCACCAGCTTGCAGATAAACATGATGTTTCTAAACAATCCATTCTAGAAAAGTCGAATCCAAATGGTGGTGCAATTGCCCTAGGGCATCCATTGGGTGCTTCGGGTAATAGAATTATCGTTTCTCTAATCCATGAATTAAATCGTGCAAAACATTGTTACGGTGTTGCATCGCTGTGTGTAGGCGGTGGAATGGGAACAGCAATCGTCATTAAATCATTAAATTCTTGAAATTTTTAAGATAAATTGGGAGTCAAAACATGTACACAGATTTTTTTAAAACATTCACTGATCAAACAGAAAAAACACTAGAACCTTACGTAAAATTCAATAAGTTGATGGCCAAAAATGTTGAGGTTTTAACTGAGCTACAACTAAATGCTATGCGCACTTATAGTGAGATGGGACTTACTCAAATGAAAGCGGCAAGTGAGGTTAAAGATGTCACTTCTCTAACGGCATTTAGTGGTCAGCAACTTAACGTATTGTCTAAGCTTTCTCAGCAAATGATGGATGATAGTAATAAGCTTCAATCAATTGCTAAAGAGTTCAAAGATGATATTGAGCAAATCACAACAGAAAACCTCAAAACAGTAACACCAGCGTAATTAGCCCCTTAATGCCGCCGAAAGGCGGCATTTTTTTCCGAGACTAGGAGTAGCATAATGTTACAACACTTCTTTTCGGACTACCTTGTTAAGCTCCAAGAAACCAATCAAAAATGGTGGGAAGATCTAGAACTGAGCAGGGCAGCCGCGAATTCTCCACTCAACAAAGCCATGCAACAAGTGAATTTTGAGGATACGACTAAGCTTTTCGAGAGTGCAGCAAATCAGCCTGCAGCACTGCTAAAGATTCAAGCAGACTGGTGGCAGAAACAGTTACAAATCTGGCAAAGTGTTTCTCTGGCTGCAGCCTCAGAAGAGATTGTTCAATCTGAAAAGGGCGATAAGCGATTTGCCAGTGAAGAGTGGCAAAAAGACATATTGTTTAATTTTATAAAACAGACTTATCTTCTATTTAGCCAGACATATTTAGAAACAATCGAGAGTATTGAAGGGCTTGATGAAAAGAGCAAGGAGCGAATTCTGTTTTTCTCAAGACAGAGTTTAAATGCACTCTCTCCCAGCAATTATATTGCAACTAACCCAGAACTGTTGAAACTTACGTTGGAGCAAAATGGTGAGAATCTAGTTTCTGGTCTTGAACAATTACGAGAGGACGTCGAGTCAAGTGCTGATATTTTAAAAATTCGCATGACAAATAACAATGCGTTTCGAGTTGGTGAGGATGTCGCTAATACTAAAGGCGAAGTTGTCTTTAAGAATGAGCTATTCGAGCTAATTCAATATCGACCACTGACTAAGCAAGTCAATTCAACCCCATTAATGATCGTTCCTCCTTTTATCAATAAATACTATATTCTTGACCTAAGAGAAAAAAACTCGATGGTTCGTTGGCTACTTGAGCAGGGCCATGCGGTATTTATGATTTCTTGGCGTAATCCTAGTGAAGCACAGAGACATACAGAATTTGGCGATTATGTTACAGATGGTGTTGTGAAAGCCGTTACTGCGATTGAAGAGATCACTGGTCAAAGCGAAGTTAATGCTGCAGGTTACTGTATCGGCGGCACGGTGCTCGCATCTACGGTGGCCTATTATGCAGCCAAAAGAATGAAAAAGAGAATTAAAAGCGCAACGTTTTTTACAACGTTACTCGATTTTTCGCAGCCTGGAGAGGTTGGCGCTTATATAAACGATACCATTATCAATGCTATTGAAGCTCAAAATAACGCTAAAGGTTTCATGGATGGTCGCTCTCTCAGTGTGACGTTTAGCCTTTTGAGAGAAAATAGTCTTTATTGGAACTACTACATTGATAATTACTTGAAGGGTAACAGCCCTGTTGATTTCGACTTATTGTATTGGAACAGTGATAGTACAAATGTAGCCGCTGAAACCCATAACTTTTTGCTCAAAGAATTGTACATGAACAATAAGTTGGTGAAGCAAAAAGGGGTAAAAATCGGTGGAGTTTGGATTGATTTAAAGAAAGTGACCATACCAAGCTATTTTGTTTCGACAAAAGAAGACCACATTGCACTTTGGCAAGGTACTTATCGCGGTGCACTTCAAGTTGGTGGTAATAAGACCTTTGTTTTGGGGGAGTCTGGTCATATAGCAGGCATTGTAAATCATCCTGATAAAAATAAATATGGCTTTTGGACGAATGACTCATTAGATGAAAGTGCGAGTGATTGGCTATCAGGGGCTTCTCACACAGAGGGGTCATGGTGGAAGCATTGGAATGAGTGGTTATTAAAATTTAATGATGAGGAACCTATTGACTTATTTAGAGTGGGTAGCGACCAATATCCAGTATTGGATAAAGCACCTGGCAAATACGTCAAACAGGTTTTACCGATAGAAGAAAGTTGATAGATACGCTAGTTTAAAAAGGCCTCTACTTTTTTGGTAGAGGCTTTTTTGTTTCAATGTGTTAATTTATACAGATTCGCTATAATAATGTTTTTGTTTAATTAAAGCTTGTGTTGCTCTGAATCCTGTGTTTTGCCATTCTCGCTAAGCGAATACCTAAAGGTTATTTGAGTCTAGTGACTATACGGACAACAAAATACTCAACAGCTAATACTCGAAGCTGTATTAACCGATTTAAACTGTGGCTTTTCTTTTAATAAAGGTAGAAATTTATGAATCGAAACGTTTGGTTACTTTCTTTGTGCCAAGCTCTTCTTATGACAGGCAATATTCTTTTAGTATCGGTCGTTGGTTTGGTGGGGAAAAGTCTTGCTCCATCATCAGGCATGATTACTTTACCTGTTGCGGTACAGTTTTTGGGTATGATGTGTGCTACCGTTCCCGCTTCCTTAATTATGGGGAAAGTAGGTCGGAAAGTTGGATTTAGTATCGGTAACGTAGCGGGTATTTTGGGATCTGTTGTCGCGTCATTTGCGCTGTTTAACCAATCGTTCTACTGGTTTAATTTGGGAACTTACTTAATTGGTATTGGCATTGGGTTTGGTACGCTTTATAGATTTGCCGCCATTGAACTCTCTGACGTAAAGTTTCGAGACCGCGCTATCTCAATTTCAATGGCTGGTGGGGTTCTTGCTGCCGTTCTTGGGCCAAATTTAGCTGTTTATTCAAAAGGTTTTATTGAAGGAGGGCTTTATATTGGCGCCTTCTGTGCACTTGTGTTGCTCAATATTGCAGCTTTAATTCTCTTGCAGACGATTAAATTTCCCAAACCTAAACCCAGTTCCGATCAAACACCCCCAGACTCAATGCACAAGATTCTTCGTGCTCCTAATTTCCTGATTGCTGTCACTGGTGCGATGGTTGCTTATGCTGTCATGAATATTTTGATGACAGCTACTCCATTGGCAATGCTGGGATGCGGTTTTAACTTTAAGCAAGCCGCTGGTGTCATCGAGTGGCATGTTTTGGGTATGTTTATTCCATCGTTTTTTACAGGAAGACTGATTGAATATCTTGGTTCAAAGCTTGTTATGCTGCTTGGCGGCATTTTGTTTATTGGTTGTATCGCTGTTAATCATCATGGTCAGTCGATCGTGCATTTCCAAATGGCTTTAGTCCTACTTGGTATCGGTTGGAATTTTATGTTTATCGGAGCAACTAGTTTATTCAGTCAATCCTACTCCCAAGCCAACAAAACAAAAGCACAGGCGTTTAATGAGCTTTTTGTGTTCACTTGCGTTGCAATTACAGCATTGGTTTCGGGGTGGCTTGAGTCGACTATTGGATGGGAAAATATGAACATACTTGTTTTACCTGTCGTCCTTTTAGTTATGATTTTCTTATTGAGAAGCATTATTAATACAAGGAGAACACATGCGCTAGTATAAGAAGAGGGCAGGCCATTGGCCCGCCAATCGTCTAGTGCTTCAGGGTGTGGAAGTGCTCTTTTACTATCATATCTGCAATCAAACGATGTACTGCAGTTGTTGGGTGCGTTACTCCCCAGAAGACGTATTTTTCTGCACCCTTGCTCGCACAATCATTCGTCAGTCTATGATTGTAGAGGTAATCTAGATAAGAGCTTCTATTGATATCCAAACACGCATCAACAGAATTTTCTAGACCGTATTTTTCAGGGTGCTTTATCATATCATCAAAGAAAATATCGGTTTCGTATAGGAATATAGTTATCCCCTGTTCTCGATAAAGGTCAGCTTGTGTTCTTATAAAACGATTAAACTCGATTATCTTTGCTTTTATCTCAGCTTTTTGCTGCTCTGATGAATACTTAAATTGAGGTGCGTTAGTTGAGTCTGGCAATGTCCAGAGAAGAATGTTCTTGGCGCCTGACCCCTTAAGTCTTATTAGGGCACTACTTAGATCCGCTTTAACATCAGGCACGCTTCTTTGATAGTTCATGAAGTCATTTAAGCCAAACTCTAAGGTAAACAATGTATTTTCAGGGTTATAGTTTCTGGCTTTGTCGATATAGGAAAAATAGGACGATACTTGATGATAAATACCAGTTAATGCAATGTACTGGTTAGTTCCAGCTGCGCCACCAACAGACCAGTTATAAAGGTCTAATCCGGTATCAGCAGCAAGATATTCCGTCCAAACTAAACCATTTGAAAAACGTCCTAGAAACCAAGAGTTTGGATTGGGGAAGAGACGTTGAGAGCCGTTAAACATATTTCCTGTATCAGACAAACTATCACCAAAGGCGACTATGCGTGTCAATCCATTTGTTTTGGTATCCTCATCATTACTCCATATAGCGTAATTATAAGAATGATACCAATCTGAAGCATAATAGGTTATGTCGGCTGCTTTGTAATTTAACCCCAGTGTTTGTTCACAAGCCTTCTTAATTTCTGACTGTGGTGTATTGGTATAAAACATGTTGGTTAGTGCTTGATTTCCCCACCAATAGCCTTGAATTTTATAATAATCGCCCTTTGCATCTAAAGCCCATTCCCACGTCGTAGCAGGGTCATTTCGGCTTTCTGATGGACGATACCAACACTTGATATACGTTTGAGCGTTATCTTGATACGAGCCTTGACTCAATGGCTTTTGGTTTAGTACTACCGTAGAAAATGGTTCAGCAGATACCAGAGATGTTGTCATCACAACCGTCAATATGAAAGTCCATTTCATAATTACCACCTTAATGATTTTTTTGTAAACAACTCCTCCGACCTGTATCTCACAAGTGTAAAATCAGAGTCAAAGACAATTTGCTAAAAACTATCATAAAGTGTGACAAAATTAACAATAAAGCTTTATTATAATAACAAGGTTGCTTTTAAATCTCGGTGCTAAATTAGTGAAAAAAAACGCAGCCACTGGCTACGTTTAGTCATTTAAAGGGGGTGAGATGAATAATTATATCTTTATGGTAATCATCTTAGTTGTTTTTTGACCATCATCGTCCATGACCGTTAGTTCAACTTCATGTGTACCGTAACTAGGGAATATCATGGTGAAACCTCGTCCTAGTTTGATTGTGCCGTCAGCGAGTTTCCAAACGGTGTCAACAATTCTTCCGTCAGGATCTTTACTCTTAGACCAGATAGTTACCCAGCGGCCGAGGTGTATATACTTAGCGTCAGCAATTGGTGCTACATTTGGCGCTTTAACAGAAACGGTAGTTGAGCTCGTATGACTTGCTCCCTCGGTGTCAACGACAGTTAATGATACCGTGTAAGTGCCAGAATCTGAGTAGTTCCATGTTGGAGAAAATTCTGTGCTCGTATTTCCGTCTCCAAAGTCCCAAAGGTAACTTTCAATCGAACCATCGGGGTCTGAACTGTTATTCGTCACTGAAATATTGAGGCCATCAATGCTGAGACTGAAGTCAGATACTGGAGTGGTATTTGGTACGGTGATTTTCGAAATTTTCACAATGCCAAATGCATTGCTTTCATCTTGATCAACAACTTCTACTTTCACTCCGTATTCACTCAGTAGACGTCCGGAATCGGGAGCTTGCTGGTTCGAGTAATCTTGATCATCTGAGAATGAGCTATTTGCAATTAGGCTGATATCTTCAAGAACATCACCATTATTTTCTAAGCGCATACTTGTCTGATCTTTCAGTGAAAATGCTGCATCACGTACTTGATAACGAGTTTGAGCTGGCTTACCAGACTCAGCCCAAACCATTGCATTTTGGTCAGCATCAACAACACCTAGCCAACCTTCGCCTGGATGTTTACCAACTGCGTTGTCAGTCATTGAACCGTCGACGTACCAAATAATTAGACCAGGCTCAAAAGACATTAGCTGACCAAAGCGCTTAATATTCTTTAAACCTTCATCTACATTGTCGTGACTACGCCACTGTAATAAGTAGTAATGTTCGGATTCGTTAAAACCATCATTCACTCTGTAGCCATTTAGTGAGAAGGTTGGGTCGTTTTCGACACTATCTAAATCAACCACTTGTCCATCAATATCGAGAACAATATCATCAATATGAAGACCTTCCATAGCCAAGCCACCATCAGTGATGTAGTCAAACGCTAAGGTAACTTCTTGCCCTGACCATTGTGTGAGGTCGAACTCAGCATCTATCCAGCCTTCAGAGTCTCCCGCTATTGCAGGCACAAGTCCAGTATTGTACGGATCATCTTTGGTTGTAATATTCCCCTCAATAGCTTTACCGTTGATGAGTACTCGAGCAAAGTCGTAATCTTTTTCAATTTGATACCACGCTTTGAACTTGAGCTTAATCGAAGTACCCTCTGAGATTACCAATTTGCGTTCCATGGAGTTTCTGAGATCATCGCCTTTTCCGCTGTGGTACGCATGTTCTCCGTCAAAGGGTTTTAGGCCTTCGGTGCGTTTCGTAGGAAGATCAATACGAACCATATTTCGATTGCTATTATCAATCGTCTGGTGAATCTTTATCTCTACTGGGCTTTCTTCCAGTTCATTTAGAGAGAGGGTTTGGTTATTTATCCAGCGACCTCCAATAGAAGCTTGTAGGTACTGTTTCGCCCAAGAGCTAAAAGCGGTTGGCTGTGTGCCACCAATTTTTCCTGCCCAACTGCCCGAGGACATAATTGACCAGTACGACACAGGTTCACCCTTGCCAGTGTATTGTGTGTCGTATTCATCGGGGAGACCAAGATCATGACCGTACTCATGTGCACACACACCCGCGGCTGCATCTATTGGTTGTATGGTGTAGTCAAAAGCAGCGTACTTACCATCAAAGCGTTCAGGTACTGTGCTTTTTGTTCCTTCTAATACATGAGGCTGGCCGAGATTCCATCGATGAGACCAAATTGCATCAGCACTAAGCACGCCACCACCAGCTTCTTCACCAACGGAAGCATGGAATATCATTAAGTGATCGATAACTCCATCAGGTTCGCGGAAGTCACCATCACCATCATAGTCATACCTATCTTCAATATCGTAATCGGCCAAGTTTATGGAGGGGTCTTGTGCCAACTGGTTAAGAGCCTCACGAACCAAGGCCTGTGCATTTTTATCATTATCTGTTGTTGATGAGTTTCCCCCATAATGAGATGCCTCTTTAGACGCACGGTACCAACCAGCAGCTTGTCCAGAGACGCTATAGCTATCACCAGACTCGTTCTCGTAATATTGGCGCATCGAGATAAGGTTTTCACCATTCGGTCCCGTATATCCATCATTTGAAAAGAGCAATTCTTGGTAATGTCCGGGCTCGTAGCTGTCGTAGAGCATATCGGTGTGTTCATCGGTTAATCGATTTTCATCCCACGGTAAATCTGGGAAGTCGACTAGAACCGCTAGGACTCTGTCTGTACGCTTTTTGTCCGGGTCAAAGGAGAAAACGTGAGCTTTGTGTAGGCCGTCTTTAGACTTTATGGTCTTGAGAATCTTAGCTCTTTGTTCCAATGCTTTTTTGCCAAATTGAGCATCGCCTTTAAAGCCGCTATTAAGTTTATTTGCTATAAAATTATCGAGTGCTTTTTGTCGCTGTTCTATTGTAGCATTCGGACTCAGTTTGCCTTGTGCGATAAGCATATCAATAACACGATCTTCGTTTATAACACCGAGGTCAATTGGTGTTTGCGCCACGCTACTTGCACTGCAAAAAGTAAGAACTGCTGAAGCTAGCAGTGATTTCCTCATTATTTTCATTATATTTCCTTATATAATAGCAACTACCTACGTTGAATAGGTTATGACGTTGTTGTTGAACCTAAATCGCCCCCTTAATGAGAAAGTGGGTCTTTGATATTCTTTACTGAGATACAGCCATTAGAATCGTTATTTTCTTTGTGATGCTCGCTTTCAGGAGAGAGCTTAGAAAACTTACGAGATAAATATATTTGCAAGGATTCTTGAAGTTCTATTGTGTTTTGATCTTCACATATGATTCCTTGTTTAATAAGAGACTCTAATAGCCTTTGATCATCTGCTTCTAAAGCTGATAACGATGAGCAAAAAACCATAGTTATTAAAAAGACTGACCTCATGTTTTTTCTTATAATTTTGTTTTTAGATAAAGTAGCTAAAAAGTTAATAGTATGTAAGTGCTCAATTTTTTACTAATAGAAGGCAGTGCATAAAACAACAAAAATAGTTAACAAAAAACGTGTGCTTCATACTTGGATAAATGGTTGTAAATTCATAATTTTAGCATATATAGTTGATAAATTTGTTATTTTAATTGTTGGTGATTATATAAGATTCTAATAAATTAGAATATTTGCTCTTTTTATTTTTTATGACTTAATAATTTAAGTTTATTTAAACAAAAATGGCTTGTTGTTCATTTTATGACTCATTTATCATTTTAAATATTAATTGATTTTAATGTCATTATTGATCGAGTTTTAAATTGAATAGGCTATTTTCTTCGATTAGAGATAACCATATTTAAGGTGCTTGGCTTAGTGAGAATGTCTCACCCAGCGAAAAATCTCGACTAGAAGATTTTGTTACCTAAGTTGATAATCTTAAATGGTGTCTATAGGTATAGAGGACTTGCATTTAGGAGTTGGCTAAGGAATCAATTTTATCGCCAAATAACTTATAAAGAGTGGGCTCTCTGGTAATACTATCTTACTTTAATTAATGATTTGTTATCGCTTTGCATCTCATATTTACTAAGTTAAATTCACTCATGATTGGAATTCATAGATGTATAGGATGCTTCTATGATGACTGGACAGTGATCGCTCAACTCGTATTGCCTTACATCTTTGGTTTTGAACGGGAGTTGTTTAGCGGTGGTAAAAGTGTGGGATGAACTGACAATAATATGGTCAATGATACTTTTGTACTTGAATACAGAAGCCCTTTTTGTTTTGGATCTTACATAACACTGTGCAGTCGTATTCTGAGATGTCAGTACAGCTTGAGTCTTTTTGGATATCAAATACCACGCCCATTTGGCTTCATCTGCAATTTGTGAATTAAAATCTCCCAAGACAATATAATCGTGTTGATATTTCTCCCGCTCTCTAATCCAAGAATTTATGTTAATGAGTTGTTCTTTTAATATCCTACAATTTCTTTTTTCCTGATAGTTTTTTCGACAACCTGCTTTGAGGTGGACAGATAATAGATGTACAGATTGTTTTGAAGGTGTTGTTAACTCTATATATGAAGCGAAGCGTAGCCTACTTTTAAGACGTTTATCTAACTGGATGTCTTTGTGATCGCGAACTTTAAAGCTCTTTTTTACTGCAAATCCGGTATATTGGTTAATATCGCTAAATTGATGGATTTGGTTTTCGGCTTTGCTTCGTTGTGAAAGAATGACTTTATAATCTGAACCAACCACTTTACTGATTATGCTTACATCATTTACCTCCTGAAATGCCATAATATCTGCACTTGTTTTTATAAAGTACTTTCTAAGTAAGCGGAGATCACTTCCACCTCTGTTTGGTGAAATGAGCTTTCCGTGTTGTGGTGTGGCTAACCATTGTAAGTTCCAAGTAGTATAACGAATGACCTCTGCTTGTGATTCACAGGCTATCAGTCCCACGAACAAATAAAAAAGTACTTTGATTTTTCGGGGCATGTTCTGAACTTTTAAAACGACGACGGGTAATTGTGACCGTTTAATAGCGGAATTCGACAGGGAAGCTTGAAGTCCATGAGGCTGCTCACACTGGTTGGGTATATTGTATACATCTCATCAATATACGAAATGTTAATTTGCTTAGGTTTTTGTGCTTTTTCGTCGCTATAGCGAAAATATTGGTTCTGGTTTTCTATTTTAGATGTTAGTTTGATTTGATACTTTTCTGAATTTCAAAGGGTTGTGATTTTCATGTTTTCAAATCTTCCGAGTCCAAACTTAGATCCTATCTTGTCTCTAGCTCAAGCTTTTCGCTCTGATCCCCGTTCTGAAAAAGTCGATTTAGGTATTGGTGTCTATAAAAATAGCGATGGCGATACGCCCGTGATGCAGGCTGTAACAAAAGCTCAGGACATTGTTTTCGAGAAAGAAAAGACAAAATCTTATGTTGGGTTAGCGGGTTGTGAAGAGTTTAATGGCCTCATCAGAAACCTTGTTTTGGGCAGTTCGGTAGATCCAGAGCGTACGACGACTATACAGACACCAGGAGCGAGTGGTGCGCTGCGGATGCTGGGTGATTTGGTTAAAGCAGCAAAACCTGAAACGACGGTCTGGATCTCTGATCCTAGCTACGTCAATCATAGACCTGTTATGGAAGCCGCGGGGTTAAAAGTTCGTCACTATTGTTATTTTGACAGAGAGACTAAACAAGTCAATTTGGACAAAATGATGTCAGATCTTGCACAGGCCGGCTCGGAAGATATCGTATTGCTACATGGCAGTTGTCATAACCCTACAGGTGCAGATATAGATTTTGACGCTTGGAAATTAATAACGAAGATGTCTCTCAAAAATGGCTTTGTACCTTTCGTTGATGTTGCATACCAAGGTTTTGGTGATGGTCTGATTCAAGATGTTGAGGGCGTACGTTACATGGCGTCTAATGTTGAAGAAATGCTAATAACGACCTCATGCTCTAAAAGTTTTGGTTTGTACCGAGAGCGTGCTGGTGCGGCTATTGTAGTTAATAATTCACAGTCTCAAGCGAATAATGTAAAAGGGAAGATGCTGACTTTAGCAAGAGCGACTTATACATTCCCACCTGCTCATGGTGCAGAACTCGTTAAAACAATCCTATCTAGCGAAGAACTGACCTCCTGCTGGGAAAATGAGCTAGTACAAATGCGTCAAAGGCTGATGAGCTTACGTGGTGCACTGTGTGAAGAGTTAAGAATTACTCACAATACGCATAAATTCGACTTTATAGAGAAGCACAAAGGCATGTTTACTATGCTAGGCTTTTCACAAGAGCAAATGACAGTATTGAAAGATAAGTATGGGGTTTATGGCGTTGGTGATGGCCGTATAAATATTGCAGGTCTTACAGAGAAAGATATCCCATATGTTGCTGAAGCGATTATCAAAGTTGCCTAAGCTTTGCGTTATCGGCTTTTCATACTCAAGTAATAATGACTGGATCGCTATTATGATGAAACTGTGTAAAGTGCCATTTTTACTCTCAATCTCAAGTATGTTAATGGCGTGCGTGACTACGACAAAAATGGTTGAAAAGGGTCAGGTAAATTCGAAAACTAGCGAGAAAAAGGTCGCGATTGTGCCCAAGGAAGATAGTAAAAGTGTTGCAAGTAAGGCAACCACAACAAAAAAGGGACCACAAAAAATAGTAGAGAGTGACAATAAAACTCTTGATGGAAAGCTGGTGCTTGGGGCTGAAGAATGGGTATATGTTTCAGGACTTCAGGAGTCCTTTAAAGCCCGAGTGGACAGCGGAGCACATACATCCTCTTTAGGGATAGTCGACGAAGTTTTATTCGAACGAGATGGGCACGATTGGGTAAAGTTCAAAGTTGAAGACGGAGATAAGAAAAGTAAAGAAATCTCGCTTCCTGTAAAACGCTGGGTCAAGATTAAACAATCAAATACTTCGGAGCCGCAAAGAAGGCCAATCGTTGAAGCTTGGGTCCAAGTTGGAAGCTTGAAAGACAAAACCGATTTTACTTTGGCTGATCGTAAGCACCTGAGTTTCCCTATTCTGCTAGGAAGAGAGTTTTTGAAAGATGTTGCAGTTGTTGACGTTGGTACTACCTATAAACAAGGTAAACCAAAGTAAATCTCATTCAGATTAGAAAGATGTCTAAATTTGATACTTTGGTTTGTGAGTTCAACAGTGTTACGTACTGTAATATTTAGTTACCATATCCGAGCGCTCTTGGTGAGGCTTTCATTCTTCATCTGCTTCCCAATTTAATTAAAAAATAAAATTAGGCTTAGTTATGAAACATCTTTCTATGGCGATCGTGTGCCGGGGTGGTAAAGTTCTGCTTCAAAAACGCTTTCGACGCTCACAAGGTATGGTGTTCGAGTTCCCTGGGGGAATGGTAAACGAGCATGAATCAGGTACCTCTGCTGCAGCAAGAGAGTTATTTGAAGAAACTGCAATGAGTGATTTAAAACATACTGCAACTTTTTGCGATGTGAATCAATTTGGAGGCCGGATATATTATGCTCTTTTTGATGCCCTTGAAAAAGATGAGCCTATTGCCGTTGATGAGAGTCGAAAGCAGACTTTTCACTGGTTATTTCCCGAACAAATTCCGTTAGAAGACTTTTATCCAGCAGACGTTGCTTTCATTAAAAATAAGTTACTAATAGAAAAGATATACCAAAGTGAATTCGGTTTTCAGGATTCAGGGCATTTTCGCTGCGTTGAGGTCAAGGAAAATAGTGCTTTGGAATAGCAGGGTGTACCTAGGTTTTTTATGTTTCGTTATCAATCAATAGTGAATCAAAGCGAAAAGCGAGGTTTTAGCACAAGGCCAAACCTCGCTTTTTAATGTAGAATAAACCATTATTCGCGCCAGATAGCTTCATAAGGTATTGGTTTTAAGAAGCATAAATGACGGAGTTATTACTTGATACTTAAGAGCTCCACATCAAAGATAAGTGTTGCCGATGGTGGGATAGGGCCTGTTCCATTTTTTCCATATCCGAGAGTGCTTGGGATATAAAGTCGAAACTTATCACCAACTGACATATGGGTTAAACCTTCTTGCCAACCTTTGATAACCTGGTTAAGTTTAAAACTAATTGGCTGCCCTCTTTGTATGGAGCTATCAAAAACAGTTCCGTCTATTAATGAACCTTGGTAATGAACTTCTACAGAGTCCAATGAAGAGGGCTTTTTATCAGATTCTGACTTGTGTAAGATTTCGTATTGTAGGCCGCTATGTGTCACCACAACTTCTTCTCTTGCAGAGTTTTCGCTAAGGAATGCTTGACCCTTTGCGAAGTTCTCTTGCCCAACTTTGTGGTTCGTATAAGTTCGGTATATGAAAAAGCCAGCAAGAATGAAAATGATTATAGGAAATAAGATTTTAGACATTCAATTATCCTAGAAAGAATTTTTTATTGTAAGGCTCGATAATTTAGCCCCACGCTTATTAAATGGGTTGTATACCAGTTAAATTGAAAATGAGTAAAGCAATCTAACAAACCTTTATTCTACGGCTTGTTGGAACATATAGGAAGCTCTCTACACCTGATACAAGCTATTGATGGGGATAAATTACAATTTAGTCTTGGGCAATGGCTAAAGTTTTGTATGAAGAGACCGATATACAAGGTGAGACAAACAAAATATACGGTGGGTTAAATGAAACGCTTTGCTGTGGTAATGATTTTATTATCTGTTTCTGGGTGTGCCAATATGGCTGGCAAAATTGCTACTTTGGGTGAGGATATGCTAGATACTGCACCTCAGACAGATTTTGAAGTTCGTTATCCAGAGTGGGGAGTCGTTCCAGAGACAAGGAGGCTGGACACTGGTAGTAGATTTTCTCAACAGCGTCCCCAAAGTTATTCGGATCTTCAGAGCTTTTTACGCAAAAATGGTATTGATTACGAGCTGCTGCCAGGCGATCACATGATGGTAAAGTTGAAAGACACTATAAAGTTTCACACTGGTTCTGCAAGTGTCTCGTCTAATTCACGATATTGGCTCGATATTATGGGGAGTTACCTTGCCACTCAGCCTGGAATCGACATTGTCATCGATGGTCACTCAGATAATACTGGCGCGCCTTCCTTTAATGATAAGCTCTCAATTCAACGCGCTAGCGAAGTGAAGAAGCAGTTGGTAAGAAATCAGGTCTCAATGGGTTCAATTTATACACGTGGTTATGGCGAATACGTGCCTGCATGCTCGAATAAAACGTCTGTGGGTAAAGCTTGTAATAGGCGTGTAGAAGTGCGTTTTATTGTCTCAAATAATTAGCGTTTTTGGAGTTATGGAGGCTAGTCGTAGTCGGTAATAGTAGCCTCCAAAAGATCTTTTCTAGCTTATTTCTTTTTGCCTAGATTTACTTTGTCTTTTTCAGTTAATTCTCTGATTTTTCGACTAATATCTCTTCTCTGCTTTGATATTTCAGCACTTTTTATAATGTGGTCGTCAACTCTATCTTCGTAATCAGCTTTCATGTTTTTGATGATGGCTATAATTTCATCATTACTCATGTCAGTTTTTATGTAGTCAAGAAGGTTATCAAGTAAGTCGACGCGCTTTTGATTGTCTCGAACTTTTTTCTCATTATCAACAAGCTCTCTTTTTAGCTTATTTTTTCTGCGCGCTTGGGCAACGATTTCGAATACACCACTCATAATTATTTTCCTAACTAAAAAAATTAGTATCATTAAATCATAATCAGCCTCCTTAACCTAGCACTTATATACCCAGTTGGCTTCAACTGGAGGCAAAGTGCATACTTAGTGTTGATTTTAAGTGAATAACAGCACAAGATAACCGGCTTTCCTAACGTCTATGTGCAGCATTTTAAAAGGAAGATTTGCTTCGAGTTTTAGACGCAGCGATTGGTTTTCATTTTGAGTTGTTATACCCAAGTGACTTCAAATCGTTGCCTTGTCGTCAAGCAAGCCATTCTAGCTGAACCTAGCATCTTGAGGTTACTTGGGTATAGTTCCTAAAATTTTCATTTTGCCTGAAAGAAAAATCATCCGTGTTCTTAGCTTTTTATCCTTCTTTAACTGCGTGAATCTTACTGAAGCTATTGTTCTGATATATTGAGAATATTTGAGGAACAATGGACTTCAGGTTATGATTTGGGCTTGCTTTGGAAAACATAATTTCGCCATTTTGACACTTTTGAAATGAAAGTTAGTATTTGAGTAATCGATTAAGGCCCAACTATGAAAATAGAATTAAACGCAATTGAAGCAAGAGTGATCGGATGTTTGATCGAAAAGGAAGTGACAACACCGGACTACTATCCATTGACACTCAATAGTCTAACAACAGCATGCAATCAGAAGAGTAATCGAGAGCCTGTTTTATCACTTACAGAAATTGAAGTTCGAGATGCTCTCGATTCTTTGGTAGCAAAGAGGTTAGTGAGTGATAACGGAGGATCAGGTACTAGAGTGACGAAATTTCAACACAGATTTTGTAATACAGAATTTGGCGATCTTTCTCTCTCGAGTCAGGAAAAAGGAATTCTCTGTTGTTTGTTATTGAGAGGTGCTCAAACCCCTGGTGAACTGCGCACAAGAACAAATCGTCTTGCAGAGTTTGAAAGTGTCGCAGAGGTGGAAAGTGTGCTGGAAGGACTCGTTGAAGCTGAGCAAGGGCCTCTTGTCATAAAATTAGACAGAGAACCAGGAAAGCGAGAGTCACGCTATATGCATCTATTTTGTGGTGAGTTAGACATTTGTTCGTCAGCTCAATCTATGACTGCTTCTAAAAGCAGTGATGGTTGCCTTGATCGAGTTGAAATGCTCGAGTTAGAAGTTGCGGAAATTAAGAAAGAGTTGGAGCACTTAAAAAGTTTTATAAAGACTTCACTTAATGGCTAAAGTAGAGGGTTTCAAAGCAACAGGTTGGTACATATACCTGATAAGATTTGAAAACAATGCTTTGTACTGCGGCATCACTACCGATGTGAATCGTCGCTTTGAACAACATAAATCAGGCCGTGGTTCAAAGCTATTGAGAGGTCGGAGTAACTTATATTTAGTTTGGAGTGAGCGAGTAGGGAACAGCAGAAGCGCAGCCTCAAAAGCTGAGCTCGCCGTTAAAAAGCTTCCTAAAACGAAGAAAGAGGCATTAGTTAACGGATCTTTAAAACTCTCTAATATTATCGGTTGATCTTGTTACAGTCATGGAATAACAACGTTATAAAATGGGTGTGATTAACCCATTAGTGTTCGTGCAATTTTGAGGGCTTCAAGGCGACTTTTAGGCCCAGTACTCCCAAGCTCCTCTATGCAGTATTCAGAGCGATGTCACAGTGTTGAGTTCAAGGAAAATAACGCAGCGAAATAGTCGACTCTCACCAAGTCATTCTCGCTGATTCTAGCATCTTGAGGTTACTTGGGTATATCTATCCCAAAGTAACTTCTAACTATCTTGTCTGGAAAGTTGTCTGTATTACACACAAGTAAGAAATTAACGTTCTGATTTTACGCTTAAAAACTTTGAGAAAGACACGCGATTTCATGGTATTTTTTGTTAATTCTGATCCTTGATAATTTTTTGATATCCATATTTACGTGTAATCTCGCGGTGTAAACGTCAATTAATTATAAACTCCGGTAAACTTATGATGACTCGACAACTCACGCTTTTATCTTTGTATTTATTTTCTACGCTGGTTTGGTCTAACGCTGGGAACAATCTTAATGATTATTGGCAATATGAAGATTTTTTGAGTGTTTACCCAGCTCAAAAAACGCTGGTGGCTGAACTTGCTGAAGCGGTATCGTCAGAACCGATACGTCTATCCTCTACACAGCTCAAACCTATTTCAATTACAGTTATCTATCCTGGTCAACAAGTGTCTGATTATTGGAGAAGAAATCTTAAAGCATTTGAGGTTCGATTAGATAAGTTAAATATAAAATACGAATTAAATCAGATATTTACAAGGCCAGGTGTGGATGTTGACCAACAAAGAATTGCCCTCAATGAGGCATTGATACACAAACCTGATTACATCGTCTTCACTTTAGATTCATCTGAACATAGTGAATTAATTCAAGATCTATTGAAACGTAGCCAATCCAAATTGATTCTCCAAAATATAACTACTCCCGTTAAATCTTGGTTAAAACAGCCATTTTTATACATAGGTTTTGATCACATCTCGGGAACTAGAATGTTAGTCGATTACTTTAAGCAGGCATTTCCAAAGGGTAGTCGTTACTCATTACTCTATTTTACTGAAGGTTATGTGAGTAGCATGAGAGGGAATGTATTTAACGAGTTATTTCAAGACCCCAAAAACCACAAGCTGTCTTCATTTAAGTATACCGATGCAACGCGAGCTTCTGGCTACGCTATGACTAAGGATTTGGTTTCTACAGATCCTAAAATTGATTTTATCTATGCCTGTGCGACGGACATTGCACTGGGAGCGGTTGATGCGCTTGAAGAAATGGGACGGCAGGATATCAAAGTCAATGGTTGGGGAGGAGGTGATGCAGAGCTTTTAGCGATACAGAAGAATAAGCTCGCAGCGACCGTGATGAGACTAAATGATGATATAGGTATCGCAATGGCAGAGGTAATAAAATCAGATATTGAAGGTCGAGATACTCCTCTGGTGTTTTCTGGCAAACTCAAACTTATTACGTTTAGTGATAATCCTACTACTATTAAAAGATTAAAGGAGCAAGCTTTTAGATACTCAAAGTTGGAATGAGAATAATAAATAAGAAAAATAATAAACGCCACTTATCATTTATAGTTACAAACTCCATCTTTTTTATGGTGGCGTTCTTAATTGTTGTTTCCATTTTCCAAAATTATCAGGTTAACAAACAGGTTGTTGAGCTAGAGTTTTCGCGTTCACAACAAAAAACTCAAAGCCTTGTTAGCGAAATTTTTTATCTCCGAACAACCTCTCTAGAGTTATTACAACGCAGCCTAAGCAATGATTTAGCGATCATCAATGCACTATTAGTTAACGATAAATCTGGCATTAAGCAATATTTATCGTCGAAAACACTGACCACACTTCCAACCATTTCTGACTTTCGTTTGATAATAAAAGATGGTCGATATTTCTGGGGCGATGTCAGCCTGAAAGAGCTTGGGTTTGATACAGAAAGCCTCTCTTCACTGATACAAGCGTGCAGTGGTATTGTCGACTGGCACATTCATCGTGTTGATACTCTGAATGAGCCTTTTTATCTGTTGATGCGAAAAGTTCCAATTAAGGGAACAAACACTGACGAAAAGATAGGTGATTCAATTACCGGATATAAGCTCGATGTAAAATCATCACTCTTCAATGCCATATTAGATAAAGGGGGAGTCGATGATATTGCCGTCTTCATGGATGACCAAATTGTCGGCTCAACAATTGCTTCTCCGGAAATGAATGATAAAAATTGGCTTGAGCAAGCTTTTGATAAACCAAATACTCTAAACTATCTAATAGCAAGAACGCATATATCACTTGGACCAGACGAAAAGTCGCTTGAGATATACACATTTCAAGATAATTCTGGTGTTATAAAATTAATTCGCAGTCACTATGTAATGTCGGCATTTGGGGTCGTATTTGTTTTTTTTAGTGCGATTTATATGAGACTGTGGTTTGGTAGGAGGGTATCTAGAGAGCTCGAAACCTTGATGGATTATAGTGACACGACCATACAACAGCAAAGAGTGATTAAATTCAAGGGTTCTAGCATCAAAGAATTCGATCAAATTGGCCGATCTTTCGAGGTATCTTTTAGGCGCTTAGATGAAACTGAAAAACAATTCAGTGATCTTTTTAATTTTTCACTTTCCCCCATCGCGATTTGGAGCATAGAAGATACAGTGCCCAGTCTTAATCCGTCAGCTGAACGAATTTTTCCAGATGCTGTTTCTAAACATCAGTTGGTTGAAAGTTTGGCTCCTCATATAAATCTGTGTTTCAAAGGAGCTACGCTCACAGGAATTAATATCTCTGTGCACAGCAAAGTGTATCGATGGAACCTTTCTCCAATACTCAGCGACGATAAAATAGTAAAAATCATGGCACAAGGGCAGGATATTACGAGCTTCGTGATGGCGGAAAAGGAGAGTGATGAAGCTCGTAAGGAGGCTGAAGCGTCTGCTAAAAATCAGGCAGATTTCCTCGCTAGGATGAGTCATGAACTTCGAACGCCTTTAAATGGAATTATGGGAGTTGCTCAGTTACTAAAAGGTAGGATGGTTGATAAACAAGATATTGAAAAAATGGAAGTTTTATGTTCTAGCGGTGAACATCTCTTAGCTGTACTTAATGATATTCTTGATTTTTCAAAAATTGAACAGAGTAGTTTTAATATCGAAGGAGCCAAATTCCATTTGAGCGACTTGGGGTACTCCATTGAAAAGGTTTTTGGTCCAATATGTTTTGAGAAAGGACTCATGTTTGAATTGAGATCAAACATTGAAGATGATATTTGGGTGTTTAGTGACCAAGTTAGACTTAATCAAGTCATTTACAACTTAGTTAGTAATGCAGTTAAATTTACCCATGAGGGTGAAGTTGTATTGAGTTTATCGTATAGCCAAGGTTCTGAATTTTCTCAATTGCATATCGAGGTAAGCGACACCGGGATTGGAATCAAGAACGAGAGATTAGAAGCAATATTTGATCCTTTCGTCCAAGCCGGACCCGATACCACGCAGATTTATGGTGGAAGTGGTTTAGGGTTAGCTATAGTTCAAAGTCTAGTCACTACAATGGGCGGTAAAGTGGGTGTTGAGAGTGTATATGGCTCGGGCACACGTTTTTTTATTACGGTTCCAATTCAACTGACCTCTTCTGATCACAAAGAACAGAGTGATGAGAAGCTGTCAATTGACCCGAGAGACTTGTTTGAGGAAACGGTACATGTGTTACTGGTGGAAGACAGCAATACAAATGCTTTTATCGCCAAGGCTTTTTGTGAAAAATATGGGATGAAAGTATCCTGGGTAACAGATGGTAGAGCCGCTATTGAATTCTTGGAAAATGACTCAACGGTCAAATTAGTTTTGATGGACAATCAGCTTCCTTTGGTTGAAGGCATTGAGGCAACTGAAATTATCAGGCGAGATCTTGGTATGGCAGTTCCTATTTATGCTTGTACAGCAGATGGTTCAGAAAATACCCAGCTTTCATTTCTGAAAGCCGGGGCTAACTATGTCATTTTAAAACCTATTCAAGAGAGGGCTCTGCATAAGGCTTTTATACATTTCAAGGAACACTTTTTATCGGATTAAAGACTTTTCACGAATTATCTAGCCAGTTTTTGGTGTGCTCGTGAAAAATGTCCTGCACAGAATGCGCCCATGATTGACAGCTCACCAGCCAAGCACAATGCTGCAGCTACTTCAGCGAGCGCTCTCGCTTTACCAGCTCCGTGAAGGCCCATAATGTCTAGACATGCTTTCTGTGAGGGTAAAGATGTTCCTCCACCGACACTACCGACCATAAGGTTAGGCATGGTTACACTGGCATAAAGGTCGCCGGTGTTCGTTAACTCCATACGAGTTATACCTACGGTAGACTCTGCGACACATGCAGCATCCTGGCCACAGGCAATATATAGCGCAGCTAGTGCATTTGCATAGTGCGCATTGATACCAATTCCTCCGTTTAACATCGCACCGGTTGCAGAAACTTGCCCAAACCTGACCAGATCTTTTGGTGTCGTATGAAGGTATTTTTCTACGAGGAATTTGTTTATGGTGATCTCAGAGACAACCTTTTTCCCTCTTACATGCCGCAAAGGGTAGGAGGTTGGTTTCTTATCACCAGAAAGATTGCTCTCTAAGTAAGCCTCTTCGGGCTCGATAGGCGAATTTTTGAGAATGAAAGAATAGATGGCATTGGTCGCAATTGTGACCATATTTTGCCCTGAGGCATCACCAGTATGGTATTCGAAGATCGTGTGTACTTGGTTACTTTCGATATTAAAATTTACATTGACGAGCTTACCATGTTTTGTAGTTGTTTCTGCGACTGCTTTGAAATGATCAACTTGAGTCGATAACCAAGCAACAAACTCTCCAGCTTGAGCAAGACGTTGGAAAACAAAAACGGGTGTTCGAGTTATTCCTTCCTTAAGTAGCATGGTTGAAGCGCCTCCGGCCTCTGTAATTAATTTGGCACCTCTGTTGTAAGAGGCGACCAGCGCAGCTTCGGTTGTTGCTAAAGGTATTAAATAATCACCATTTGCATGAAGTCCATTTACTCTGATTGGTCCAGCTATTCCGACAGGAACTTTTACTGTTCCGATAAAGTGTTCAATGTTCTTGTCATAGACCGTACATGTGCTTTCGGTATACTCATCGAGTAATACTTGGCGATCTGTATACTGTGAAAGTTTTTTCCAGCGCTTGGACAGTGCTTGATTGGAAATGTAAGGATCTAAAGTCAATGATGTTTCGGGACGACCCAAGCGGGGAGAAAGCTTGTGGAAATCTTGAGATGACTCTTGGTCAAAAGTTGTTGAGCTTTTATTGTAACTTGGGTTTGAGTAATTTTTTGACATTGCTTTATGGAAATAGTTAATTTGATTGTGCTTGAGCTAGCATTAGGGTACGACAAATTGGCTTCAAACTCACCTTATATATGTATATCTAGTAATGTTCCTATCATGTCTTGGTCACGTTGCATGATGTTTGTGCCAATTTGATTGTATTGTTCTGCTCTGTTTAGCTTGGTTAAGGAATCAACATTAGAAGGCGATGGAGGGGGATCAAATTTTACTTTGTTAAATTCGTAAGCGTCTCTAGTAGGTTCGATATCAGGCGGTTCTTTCTTTTGTATCTCTAAAGCAGCCTCTTCCATCATTTTTGATGAAATATCTATTAGGTGATGGCCTGGTTGAATTGGAGATACAGACATACAACTTTCCTCTATCTAACTAAAGCCTAATAGCTGTTTGCTTTTTGAGCAAGTTATGCTAGCGAAAAAGACTAGAGATCATCGATAACTCTTCATCTGTGATTGATGAACTCGATTTTGAGGTTAACTCGGCCTCGATTGATGATTTAAGAGAGCGCAGCTGACTCGGTGAAAGGCTTTTTAAATTTGCTTTCATATTCTCAAAATCAACCAAATTGAATTTGGGAGTATTTTTCTGAGACTCTATTGAAGATGACGAGAAAGAATTTATAAAGTAAGACATATCACACCTATCGAAGACTTGCTTAAAGCATACAGGTGATTATATTTTGACACTGTCGTAAATTTGTCTTTTTTTTGTCAAGTCTTGGTGAAAAAACACTGTTTCTCAGAGCTGAAAAGTTAGATTGGTTGCCTGTCTGAGTCTGATTTTTTGACAAATAGGTCATAGAACTCGACAAGGGTTTGGTTTATGAGAGATAGCTGATAATAAATAATTCTAACATTGTCATCTTCTCTTTCAGAGTTGTTTGGCCATAACTCATTAAGCACAATAGATTTTGTTCTTATTTCAATGCTATCTTTTTTGCTTCTGAACAGTGTCTGTAATTGAGAAATTTGCTGAAAAATGCACTCAGAAATCTCATCGATTTCAAGAGTGGTACTTTTGTGTTCAATTTTTTTTCGATGTGCGCCAAGTGTCGATATATAACTAAGTAGTAGGTGATTAAGTACCAAAAATTGATAATTGGCTTCATCAGAGCGATGTTTTGCTGGCTCCAAAGCCATATTACTCATTGCAATACTGAGGGCTGCATCCATTTCATGAGCTTTGCGGCGAGTTACGCGATAAGACAAGCTATCAACTCTTCCTGTACGATATTGTTTGATAATCTGGACAAGATACATTTGATTGGCATTAATAGCGTCTGCTATGAGGGTGTTTAGATTTTTCGACTGCCAATCTGGTAATATAAACGTAACAACTAAAACTGCGAGGAACGAGCCAATTAACGTATCTGTCACCCGAGGCAGAATGATATCGAATCCTTGTCCCGATTGATGGAAGCAAAATAACACTAAGATTGTTATAAAACATGTAGCAATTCCATACTGTGTTTGTCTAAATGCAAAGAAAGCAATACCAGATACTACGACAATCGCTAACTGACTTTCTGGAGAAGGGAACAAAATTAAAAGAGGTACGCCAGTTAGGATTCCAACAAATGTTCCAGTTATACGTGAAACAAGCTTTTTGCGTGTCGCTCCATAGTTTGGCTGGCAGACAAATAATGTGGTGAGAAGTATCCAATATCCTTGTTGCATATCTGATATTTGGATAATGCTAAAGCCAGCAGTTAAGGCGACTGAAAGTCGAACTGCATGTCTAAATAATGCCGAACCTTTTGTAATATGCGTTGTTACTTTTTTTGTGGCTTCTTTTAGACCGAATGCTTGATCATCGGCAAGAAGAGGTCGCTCGATTTGTTTTGTCGGAGAGTGAATGTTTGACAGTTGTTTTTCGATCGAAGCCAAGTTTCTGAAGAGAAAGTGTAGATGCTTGAGTGCAGCTGTCCGACTTTTAGTGTGGTTATTTTGAAGATCGTCAAGCGATGCTTTGAGTTCTAAAAGTGCATTCCTAAAGCGTTGGCCATGTACATATTGCTTACCGCACTTTATTGATTCAGCAATATCCAAGCAAGCTTTGGCTTGGGCATCCACAAGGTATTTAAATCGAAACATAACATCATGGTGCACAAATTCTTTCGCTAGCTCATGATACTTATAGTGACTAGAGCTTATTCTTTCATGGATATCTTGAGCGATAAAGTAAATACTGAATAAGGTGTTATATCCACGCTTGGAACGACTTAGAAATCCTCTTTTGCAATCATTGAGACTACTGACTATCTCTGTATTACGTTTAGATTCCAAAACGATCAAATGTTCTACGTTTGTGTCAGCAGAGGGAAAAAACAGAGAACTTTTAATTGATAGGTATTTAGAGAGATTTACGAATACTTCGGCAAGTGAGTGTTTGACAGAGCGTAACGGGCTGAATAGGTGCCAAATCATAGAAACGATAAAGTACCAAATAGCACCTCCTGTCATTGCGGTAGGCTGAGACCAAAGGCTTGCGCTATCGCTTGCTCCTAGCATCGTGTATATGGCTATCATTAGTGAACCGAAGGCAATATTGGCGTATCTATCTCCCAATGCTCCAAGCATGGTTAATCCGAAGGTAGATATTAGTAGGCATACAATAAAAGCCCATTTCATATGAAACAGAAGCTCAACGGAAAGAGAAGCGAATGTAAAGCAAAGTAGGGTAAAGGTTTGGGACTTTAGGCGTTGTAAAAAACCTCCATCGCTCTCGGAAAGCGCTGCGGCTATTATTCCGAGTAGTATCGGTATACTAATGCTATCGTCATGGAAAAACCAAGACCATAAAACAGCACCACTCAGTGCAACAGCGTTAAGAAGCGCATTGTTTACTCGTTTATCTTTTAAATGTTTCAAGCTAGCAGTTATAAGTTTCGCCATTATCTAGTTTAAGGTTTATCAATGAAAGGTTTAAAAAGAGTATAAAGAATTATTTATACCCTAGTAACTTTTCGATTAGTAGTATACAGACTTGTTCTTTGGAATGTAATATATACTCAAGTATCCAAAATATCCCAAGTTCAGAGATGATGGCTTACCTTACAGTTTGGTCAGTGATTTGTTTTGTTAGGTCAGAAATTGGGCGCTATGTTTACAAGAGCACCTTGCCCTTTATTTAGCGCGTCGTAACTCCGATTTTATCGCCAAGGTATCGGGAAAAAGCGACTATTCGGCAGCGTTTTCTCCTTGAGATGGTTAACTCAATATTCCTGAACCCTATACTTTGAAGATACTTGGGCGCATGAGTTATCTCGAGCTGAATCGTTATTATTAGAGTGGTTTGAGTAACTGTCTAAAGTTAGCGTTGCATAGAACCAATTGAGCTTGATTGAAGTTTTTGGTACTACTTGAGTATATATCATCGGCAAAAAATCATTTGTGCTGTGATAAATTGGATTGAGAAATAAGGCCTGAAGACCATGCATCTAACCGCTAGTAAACAAGCGCAGTTTTTTATTCAAGACGAGTACTTTCACGTCGAACTTAAAGATGACTCAATAATTGTGGCAGCAGCGTTACTAGAAGAGCATATTCCTTTTAATGTTTGGAATGGAAGGGTGAATATTGAACCTGGTATATTTTGGGGACAGTTGAAATTCTATTCACATTCCGAAAACTCTGAACAGGTTGTATGGTTAGTTCAAGGGCTTCCTTTAAAAAAATGCCGAGAGTTCGCTCGTAACGCGGTCGCTCACTACCAAAAGTGGTACCAAAATCAATGTGAGCAGCTAGAGAAGTACTTGCCGAGCTGGGAAGAAAAATTGCATGAGTTTGAGTTTCAGCCAGCTTTTCTAGCACATTCAAGGGTTCACTCTTTTTGCGAGACTGTTTCTACCGATCTGAAAAAGATAGATATAACCCTTGATGAGGCTTCACGAAGAATTCCATCTAGATTAGCGCCTATCGTAGAATGGTTTAGAAATTGTGATGAAAATCTTGTCCGGAGAAATGAACTTTGGATGGAAACCGAACTGGAGAATTGGCAGGTCCTATTTTCACAGATTGAAGCTTCACCATTAAATGACTCTCAAAGACGAGCAGTCTTACTTAATGATGACAATAATTTGGTATTGGCAGGAGCTGGTTCTGGAAAAACCAGTGTTTTGATTGCTCGCGTAGCATATTTGCTTCAAAGCCACTTGGCGCAGTCTGAAGAGTTGCTTATGTTGGCTTTTGGTCGAGATGCTGCGCAAGAAATGAAACAGAGGCTTTCTGATAAAATTGGCATGGCAACCGAAGGCATAAAAGTAAATACTTTTCATCAACTTGGAATGCACATTTTGCAACAAGTAGAATCTGAGGAGATACGCATATCGCCGTTGGTAACAAATAGTGAACAATGTGATGCCTGGTATACTAACTGGCTGAAACAACACTGGGGAATGCCAAACAACTTTAAACGATGGCAAAAACACCTTAATAAGTGGCCAGTTGCATACTTGGTTGGTGATGAAGAATTGGCTGGTCAATATAGCAATACAAAATTAATTCAATGGTTAAGTAGTCAGGTTGCACAGCTCTGTTCTTTAGGAGTGGGTAAAAAAGAGTTACAAAAACGACTAATTGAACACCCAGACTATACTCGATTGAATAGTGAACTTTCATTGGTTTGGCCTTGTTTTCAAGCATGGCAAAATGAATTGAAGCAGGGCGGGTATATTGACTTTAATACAATGATTACTAAAGCGACAAGCTACGTGAAGAAAGGGAAATTTCACAACCCTTGGCGTTATATAATGATTGACGAATATCAAGATATTTCGCCTCAACGGCTAGAATTGATAGAATCACTATGTAAGGGGGTTAGCAAACAGCCTTGCGTACTTTTTGCAGTTGGTGATGATTGGCAATCAATTTATCAATTTGCGGGTTCGGACGTTGACTTAACTACGGGTTTTAGCGAGCGTTTTCCGCACTCGACGATACATAGTCTTGACACAACTTACCGTTTTAACAATCAAATTGGTGCGGTGGCAAATCGTTTTATTCAAAAAAATCCTTTTCAATTAGAGAAACAACTTGAGAGCCATAAACAACAAAAAAGTAAGAGCGTTGCGCTAATCAACATTGCTCAAGTAGAAAAAGTACTCGCTAAACTAAATACCTTAGAAAAAGGTTATGAAGTATTGCTTTTGGGTAGGAATCATTACCATAAACCTGAGCTGTTATTTGAGTGGAGTGAGCGTTTTAAGTTTCTCTCCATTGGTTTCATGACATGCCATGCAAGTAAAGGACGAGAAGCAGACTATGTGATCGTTTTGAATGTGGATGAGGGGCAATTCCCTGCAAAAGTAAAAGCGTTACACCTTGATAATGCTTTGTCTCAAAATTCTGATACATTCCCGTATGCCGAAGAGCGTCGTCTTTTTTATGTTGCTCTCACTCGCGCAAAGAAGAAAGTGTGGCTTGCGTACTCAGCTGGAGGGTCGAGTTTTATTAAAGAACTACTTGAGGGAGATTATCCTATTATCAAGTAGCTCTATGAATGAAAGGCGTTTAATCAGACTTTAAAGATCGTTGGACGACTAAAAGTGTTAATGACAACAATGCGCCAAGTGTGTCCATGAGCATGTCTTTTTGAGCATCCCATATATCACCTTGCGAGCCTAAAAAAGCGATACCTTCGTTACCTCCAGCGAGTTCCGCATACCACCACTCAACTATCTCATAGCCAGCGGCCAGAGACATAATTGAAAACAAGGCAAAACTTGAAGCGAATTTGATGGATAAATTCTTTCTGTTAATTAGGTATTCGGCAATAGGGTATGCGTATAATCCAATTGAAAAATGTGCAATACGATCGAATTGGTTTCTTTCAGAACCAATGAGCGAATTGAACCAATCGAAAGGCACATTTGCAAACGTGTATTTTGCGCCTATGGTGTGTAAACATAACCATATAAACATTAAAAGGTAAGCTGTTTTAGAAAATGAGTAGTGGTAAGAAACCCAGCCTATTATAAGCAATATCGCTATAGCAGGTATTATCTCCGCTATCCAAACAGAACGAGAATATGGCTCTAAAGCAGAAAACAGCAAAATGATGAAATAACAACCGGTAAGTAAGATAAAAATCTTAGGTAGCTTGCATTGCATGAAATCAGTTCCTCTTAAATTTCCTTCATTTTGTCACCAAATAAAACAATGTTCAATAATTTCCTAATTTTGAGTGGGCTTTTTAATATTTTACCGATAATGTTGAAAGTAAGTTTCATGGCACACTATGTGTGCAAATGCTCTATGTGTTTATCTTATCGTTTGCTTTCAGCCCTGCGCACATTTAAACTCTTATTTTCGAATGTATAAATACTAGTAGTAGCACAAGATGAAACTGGAAACTGTCGATTACCAAGCTGAAAATGCCGCTGAACTCTTTGTCTCCTCTTTGAGAGAGACCGGATTCGGTGTCTTGAAAAATCACCCTATTCCAAAAGAATTGGTTGAATCAATTTATGAAAATTGGTACCAATTCTTTATGTCTGAGAAAAAAAACGAGTTCAAGTTTAATGTTGATACTCAAGATGGATATTTTCCGCCAGATGTTTCCGAGATAGCCAAGGGCCACAAGGTGAAAGACATCAAAGAGTACTTTCATGTTTACCCTTGGGGGCAAATTCCTTCTGAACTCAAAGAACAGATCATGGATTACTATGATAGGGCCAATTCTTTCGCTGAGGAATTGTTAGGTTGGGTTGAGTCTTATGCACCAGAAGAGGTACAAGAGAAGTTTTCAGTCGCATTATCAGAGATGATTAACGGTAGTCAACAAACCCTTTTGAGGATCCTTCACTATCCACCGATGACAGGGGATGAAGAGCCAGGAGCAATCCGTGCTGCTGCCCATGAAGATATTAATTTGTTGACTGTTTTACCTGCGTCGAATGAACCGGGTCTTCAGGTCAAAGGCAGAGATGGACAGTGGCTTGACGTTCCATGCGATTTTGGAAGCCTCATTATAAATATTGGTGACATGTTACAAGAGGCATCTGGCGGCTACTTTCCTTCAACGACGCATCGTGTCATCAATCCTACGGGCGCTCGTCAGGAGCAATCTAGAATCTCGCTTCCTCTATTTTTGCATCCAAAACCAGACGTTATTTTGTCTGAAAGACATACTGCTGACACTTATCTTAAAGAACGTCTCAGAGAGTTGGGCGTTTTATAATCGCCACAAGAAGAGCCGGTTTTCCGGCTCTTTTTTTTGGCTCAGACTGCAAATGTAAAAATCGATCCTCGACAAAATCATATTTATGACTTTAATTGAATAAAAAAAGGGGAATTTTACTTTATGGAAGAGCGATACGAACTCATTGAACAGTTCCAACAATATATGGAAAACCCTCTACTGTGGCCTATCTTAGAAGTTTTGAGAAAGCAATCGAGTGGCTGGAAAGTTCATACTTTGTCTGCTCATTTAAGTGAATTGGGTTTCATGCCTGTCTTGGATGAAAAACCGGAAAAAGATCTATTCAAACGTAATTTTCTTATTATGAACGCGCTCTATCAGTTGCAAGAAACACTTTATCCAGACCATTGGCTTCAAGTACAAGCAATGGACATTATACTTATGTCTACCCACCAGTCTATGGGACATGAGGTAGACCAACAAGATCCGCTTAGAGACTACTATATCCATTGGAAGAATTATGATGCCGAGGAGGGAGAAGTGAAACGTCTCCTCAACGAGTTTTGGACGCGCTATAAAGAGTTTGTTGGAAGTACGAATGGTAATGACATGGACAGAAGTAAGGCTCTATCATTGTTTGAACTTCCTTTAGACGCAACACAAACAGAAATAAGAAAGACTTGGCGTAAGCTTGCGCTCAAGTGGCATCCAGATAGAGAGTGTGGAGATAGTGAACAGTTCCGAGTACTTTGTGAAGCGTGGCATGTGCTTCGTCACGAAGTTCACGCTTAAAGATAATCCACTATAGAGAGTGACTCGAACTAGCTTTGTGACTTGCTCTTTTGGGTGCTAGCGTCATTTTTATGCTATTGAGCGCTAATTTTTTTGCGAGACAACAACTTGCTCTCAAATTCTTCTAGCGACATAGGTTTGCCATAAAGGAAGCCTTGTCCAATCTCGCATCCTTGATCGATGATAAAGTTTTCTTGCTGTACCGTCTCAATCCCCTCAACAGTGACTGCAAGCTGCAGCTTTTTGGCCACGTGTATAATTGAAGTTACGATTTCTCTATCTGTAACGTCTCTCTCAATATTTTCGATAAAGCTCTTATCTATCTTAATGACATCAAAAGGAAACTTTTTTAGATAGTTGAATGACGCATAACCTGTTCCGAAATCATCAAGTGACAATGTAACGCCAAGTTTTTTTAACTCAACAAGAGTGGCTTTAGCGACGATTTCATCTGCTATGAGGCTACCTTCAGTAAGCTCTAGCTCAAGATTTTCAGGGGCGAGGCTGTGCTTAGATAGTAGTTGTTTTATTTGCTCAACGAAGCGTGGGCACTGCAGTTGTAATGGAGATACATTGACACTCATTTTAAATTGCTTAATTGATTTTGACCATTCCGCCGCAATTTCAATTGCAGAATGAAGAACAAAGCTTCCAACTTCGTATATCAGGCCATTTTGTTCGGCTAGGTGGATAAGGTTTTCATTAGAGATATTGCCTAAATTAGGATGTTGCCATCGTAACAATGCCTCTGCGCCAATCCATTTTCTTTGGATCGGACAAACTTTGGGTTGGAAGTAAATTGAAATGTTTTTATCTCTGACGGCTTGTAGAAGATAGGCTTCTTGTTGTTCCATATATCGATTAACATTCGATAAGCTGTCAGAGTAGCGATGAAAATTTTGTTTAGATTTTTGGCAAGATGACATTGCGGCGGCTGCAAAGCTTAAAAGTTGACGTGCATCGTTTGTGTCTTTGGTGGTCGATGCGCCGATACAACAATTAAGGTGTATCGTGTTGTTATCGATTACAAACGTTGATCGGCTTGTTTCGATTAACTCTGAAGATAGAGCTTTGAGATCACGAGTATCGTCTTGCATCTTCCATACAAAAACGAGCTCATTGGTCACAGGTCTTGCCGTAATGACTTCTAATTCGTTGTGCTTTTCTAATCTTCGTCTAAATTCGACTAAGAGCTTATCCCAAACCGTGTAACCATATTGAGACTCGATAGTAGTACCATTGGTGAAGTGCATATGCATCACGCCAACTAATTTACCCTTAGAGTATTCTACTTCATTGAGTAACTTTTCTGTTTCGTGTTCGAGAGTTTGTTTGTTTAGAAAACCTGTAGCTGGGTCGTATGACTTTTGATATACAAGCTGTTGTTCAGCCGCCAGCCTTCGATCTTTTTCTTGATTCAATGACTGATTGAGATTAGAAATTCTTAAAGAATGCTCCGAATTGCAGTTTTTTAAATGATTGTTATTGTTTTTTAGCCGATGTAATGTGGAGATAAGAAAAAGCTGATTTTCAACCGAGATCTTGAACGAATCTAAAAGCATGGAATTGTGTTTAAACTGCTCATTGAAGCTATCGCTAATAACGTATATGTGACCGAATACTTCACCACTTGGCCAAGCTATAGGTAAGTTAATAGTTGCTTCGGTGAGGTCAAGTGCTTCTATGTAGCCAACAGTCGTGTTACCAGTAGCGTTATGTGAGCTCGAGTTATGCTGAGACTCCTGAATCGCTTGTGTAGTCCTTGAATCGTAATTTCCAGACGATGCAATGCATAGAACCTCGATTCTTTGTTCTATATTACATGCGATAAAAATGCTTTTTGCCTTCAACGTATCGTTAAGAAGCTCTAGCATTCGCTGCCAACCAAGTCTTGTTTCTTCTGGTATCGACACATTGAGTGTATTTAAGCTGGACATAGTTCATCCTTGTTGGATCATATTGCACTCAGGCTCAACGATTATATTACCTCAAGCATAGCTGGTGGAGATCGTTAAAAGTGATACTCAAAGCTAGCCATTGCGTGATACGTGCTTTTGACCTGTTTTTTTTCAGGCCAGCATAAAGAAATCAATAGCACTATCAGAAGCTTGTCTGAGCAGGGTTCTCTTTTTCTCATAAATAAGATTAGAGCGACAAACATAGATACATTTGATGTTTGTGTCAATATTTGTATGTAATGTATCAACGATCGTTGAGTGGAAGGTTTTAGCTACGGCTAACTATACAATCGCACTTGTCTTAGGTTCTATGAAGTACTTTTATAAGGTGTTGGGCGACAAATTCAGCGATCCAAGGCTGCGCAACCGATTTTGGATGAAGGCCGTCCGACATCATCCATTCAGGTTTTGTTATCACCTCACGAAGTAGAAAAGGAATTAAAGGAACGTTGAGCTGTTTTGCTAAATTTGGATATAGAGCGGAAAAAGATTCAGTGTATCTTCGCCCATAGTTGGGTAAAGTATGAATTTGCATTAGGATAGGAACTGCGCCAGCTTGCCTGATTAAAAGTATCATTTCTGTGAGGTTGTTGGCGATGATTGATGGTTTAAAGCCTCTTAAGCCATCGTTTGCGCCAAGCTCAATAAGTACAAATTCTGGATTATGCTGTGCTAAAAGACTAGGTAAGCGTGCGAGTCCATTTCCAGATGTATCACCAGAAATGCTTGCGTTAATTACAGATATAGGGTGATCAACAGTCGATAGCTTCTTCGTAATAAGAGATGGCCATGCTTCCTCTAATGGCATTTGATATCCAGCACTTAAGCTATCTCCAAGAATCATAAGCGTCTTACTGTGTGCAGATTGCGCGAAAATCAATAAAAAGATAAAAGGAATAAATCTACGCATGAATACATCCATCATTAAAGCCAAATCACTCTTTAAAGCAGTTTCTACCAATCAAGAACAATTGACAATACTCAACGATATAAATTTAGAAGTTACGGCGGGTGAAAGTGTTGCAGTCGTTGGGGCCTCAGGAGCGGGCAAATCAACGCTTATGATGATTCTAGCGGGGTTGGAATCCTCTGATGATGGAGAGGTAGAGCTGCTTGGTCAAAGACTCGATCGAATGAATGATGAAGAGAGAGCAGCTTTGCGTAGTCAATCTATAGGCTTTGTTTTCCAGAATTTTCTACTTATCCCAAGTTTAAGTGCGCTCGATAATGTCACTTTGCCTAATTTGTTGCGTGGTGAATCTATTAATGAAGATCGTGCCACACAACTACTAGCCTCTGTAGGCTTGAAAGATCGTATTAATCACACGCCATCTCAATTATCAGGTGGTGAGCAACAAAGGGTAGCCATCGCAAGAGCTTTTATGATCAACCCAAAAGTATTATTTGCTGATGAACCCACGGGTAATCTTGACCAAAAGACAGCGTCTTCAGTTATTGATTTGTTGTTTGAGTTAAATGAACGTCATGGCACCACACTGGTGCTTGTAACGCATGATGAGAAACTTGCGCAAAGGTGTAGTCGTCGCTTGTCGATGCGAGCAGGCATTATGGAGGAAATATAAAGGTGACAGAATTCATTACTAACAACAAACGGTTAATGAAATGGTGTCTCAGCGAGATTAAACATGGGCAATTGTGGCTTATTGTTTGCTCGTTAGTTCTGATATTTGCATGCATCTTCGCTTTAGCCGCTCTTGCTACACGAATCGACACTGTGTTCGAGATAGAAAGTAAACAGCTTTTAACTGCAGATCTTGTTTATGAAACAACAAAACCTATCTCACCTCAATTATTACGTAATGTTGAAATTGAAGAGGTTACTCACTCTATTCAGACTAGATTCGCAACCATGGCTTTTAGTGATAGTGAAATGAGCTTGATATCGGTCAAAGCGGTTGATAGGTCGTTTCCGCTGAAAGGTGATATGGTGCTTTTTGATGGAGAGAATCGTAGGGATGTCGTGGAGCCGAACGAGTTGTGGCTAGACAAGCGGTTGTTGTCATTATTGGCCGTAAATATAGGTGATGTTGTATCAATAGGCGACCTCGATCTTAATGTGTCTGGAGTAATAGAAAAAGAGCCAGGCATCAGTTTCAATCCTTTTCAACAGATGCCTTCAGCATTGATTAGCTCAGCAGACCTAAAAAATACAGGTGCTGTTCAGCTCGGAAGCCGTGTCCACTACCGTGTTTTTCTTACTGGGCCACAAGACAAACTCGCCCGCTTAAAACAATCCATTGAGTTGACGGTACATGATAGATGGAGAGATTTTAAATCGACCAATCGAGCTAATGATATCTTTAGTAGGGCTGAATCGTATCTTACTTTGACTGTCGTTACGGTGATTTTGATGGGAGCGCTTACATTAGCACTCACTTGTCAACATTATGCGCAATCAAGACACAAGACAGTTGCCATGTTAAAGAGTCTCGGTGCAAATAAGAAATGGATTCTTCACTGGCTGATGGTACAAATTGGTGTGCTCCTATTGATAGCAATTTTTTTCGGCACCTTGTTGGGGGGAGGGCTTGAATATCTGCTGAGAATACCGCTTCAAGATTTGTTGCCAGAAAACCTTCCTGCTTATGGTTACACTCCTTTCTTTACTGCTTTGCTAAGTACAATACTCATAGCAATACCTTCCCTAGGTATACCTATCTCGAGATTGATCTCTGTAAAACCGGCCAATGCGAGCCAAGTTTATGGAAATCGCCGCATACAGTGGTCTCTAATGTGGTTAATTCTTGTACCATTCGTTCCTTTATTTGTTTGGCTGCGTAATGATACAGTCGTTTGGGTTTTGATTGCTGGATTCTTCTTGCTTTTTGTAGTTTTGTCTCTAGTTAGCTTATGGACATCGAAGTATTTAGACAAGTATCAATGGTTTCCATCTCTAAAACTTGCTCTAAGCCGTATAAACCGCACAAAACTTAATAGTGGAATACAATTTGGAGCCTTAAGCTTATCGCTAATGTTGTTAGCTTCTCTCTGGCTAGTGAGAACGGATCTACTAGCTGATTGGGAGAAAACGCTTCCAGCAGATGCACCGAATGCATTTGCTGTTAATATCGCGCCTCAAGAAATAGAACAATATATCAATGAGTTAAATCAAGCTCGTGTTGAGCATTCAACACCTTTTCCTATTATCCGTGGGCGTGTTGTCGAAATTAATGGCTTTGAGGCACGACAAATAGTTGAGAACGCACAAGATAAGGACGTTTTGCGTCGAGAACTAAGTTTCACTTTTGGAAAGCAGATACCCTCGTACAATTCTCTCTCTGAGGGAACCTGGAATAGTACAAAAGGTGTTTCTGTTGAATCAAAAGTAGCAAAAGATCTTGGATTAGAGATTGGCGATAGCCTTACCTTCAGCATTAACAGTCAAAAAGTAACGGCCATTGTAAATTCAATCAGAACGGTCGAATGGCGGGATATGAGGCCAAATTTCTATTTCATATTCACACCCGATGTTTTAGAAGCGATGCCAAAAACCTTCCTGATGAGTTTTAAAGTAGAGGATGGTGATACTCAATTTTTCAATGATCTTTCAAGGAAGTATCCGACCGTTAGTGTGTTTGATATTCGCTTAATAGGAGAAAAAGTACAGGCAATCCTAGCACAGATTGTATGGGCCATCACTCTTTTGGCCATCGTCAGTCTTATTGCTGGTTTGTTGCTTATTTTCACACTATTGCGATTGAGTTTGAGCCAACGTAGGGAGGAAATACAGCTGTACAGAATGCTTGGAGCAAGCAAAGCTCAGATATTGAGAACTGTGTGGTGTGAGTATGGTGTGCTTTCACTCGTTGGAAGCTCTTTCGCATTAATTGGTACAGAGGCTGTCGTGGCTTGTATTGTTTATATCGGCTTTGAACTTCAACCAACACCGCACATATGGCTTTGGTTCTCGTTACCCTTGCTCACCTTTTTCGTTCTAGCACTTGTTGTGAAAAGTATGTTGAGTGAACTTTTGACACGAACGGATAGAGAATGAAGTGAAACTTTGACTTAGTTATCCACAAAAACAGTGGATAAAGTTTGGGATAAGTTGCCCTGTAGATAAGTCGATTTTTCCGCTAGCCTTCTGAGTAGAGGTGTAGCGAAAAAATTGTTATTCACATTTCGGTTAGAATCGAGTTTACAGAGTAAGCGTCAAGTTTTTTTTCAATTTTTTGTCAAATCGACGGATACATTTACCCTAAAAAAAATGTGTTTTTATCAGAATGTTATTCACAGTAGAATGCCAGTGGAATGTCAATATTTAATTAAAAAATGCAATTTCACAAGCAATCAAGTCAGTGTACAAGGGTCGCTATCGTTGGTGGTGGTGTTGCCGGTGCCACCGCCGCATTACATATGTCAGAGCTAGGTTTTCGGGTTTTTTTATTGGAGAAAAGTTCGGGGTTGGTCAATGGTCCTCCAATATGCCATTTGCATGCAGGTGGTAACTTGTATCCGGACATTTCAACTAACCAGTGCCTTCGTTTGTTGAAGCAGTCTATCGACACGATTCGGCTTTATCACCATACGATAAATCGTAGGCCCACTGTTATAGCGATTCCTAAAAACAATGGATTAAACCCGCTCGATCTTAAGAACCGATTAGACTTGCTCAAGCAATGTTATTCTGAGCTCATCGCTAAAGACCCTCTCAACAAGGTGTTAGGTGAGCCATCCGAGTATTACAAGCTTTTCAGTAGAGAAGACTTAGAATCATTAGCGTCTCTGTCACAGCCAGATGTCCCTTCGACTTTTGAAGATTGGCTTATACCTTTTGCTTGTCACACGAATTTTGATGATATTAAATTTCCTATTATTGCGGTTGAAGAGCATGGATGGAGCGTATTCCGTCTGGCTGCGGTAACGACTTTGGCTCTTGAAAAACTCGATAATTGTGAATTGATGCTTGAATCAGAGCTTATTGGGATGGAAGAAGGTTGTGATGGCTGGGAACTCAAGTTAAAAGATAGTCAAGGTCAAGAGCAGTACCTCGACGTTGATTACGTGGTAAATGCTTGCGGTTACAAAACAGGAACCCTTGATGATTGGGCAAATAAAAAGCGTGAGAGAATGGTTGAGTTTAAAGCTGCATATGTGACGAGATGGAGTGAAAATAAGCACCTTTGGCCTGAAGTGATTTTTCATGGAGAGAGAGGAACACCGAACGGTATGGCACAGCTTACACCTTATTCCCAAGGTATTTTTCAACTTCATGGCATGACGAAAAACGTGACACTATTCGAAAATGGGCTAGTGTGCTCTTCGCCAATGTCTTCTCAGCCTTTATTACCCAGAGAACTTCAAGAGCAGTTGGATAGAGGATGGAATGAACAGTTGATCTGTCAGCGTAGTCAGAATGCTATTGACCATATCGGTCAGTATATTCCAGATTATGTTTCTGCTCGTGTTTATGGCAAGCCTCTATATGGTGCGCAACAAATTCCCGGAAAAGATAAATCTCTCAGGGCTGCTGATGTTACTTTTGAAGGAGAGCGCTATGGGAGAATTGAGACGGTCAAAGGCTCTTCATGTTTAGAAGCTGCGATGAAACTGGTACTGACTTGGGGGTTATTTGACTATAAAGATACTAGTATTGAATCCCTTCATTCAGTGACAATGTCACTTTCCGATGTTGAGATTGAACAAAAAGCACAACAATTGGCTTTTGCGCGAGGTTATCCCGTACAACTTGCGCAGTATTACGGTAACATAAACTAGACACCAAGGTCGTGAGTCAATATTTTCTTGATTTTATCAATGATACCAAGGCTAGTGGAATTATCGCTGTGGATACAAATCGTGTCAGGCTCTAGTGCCAATGAATATCCATCTAGTGTACGGATTTTTCCGTAGTTTACGATTTGAGCCACTTGGCTTAATATATCTTCTTCTGTAGAAAGTACAGATTGCGGCATATTTCTGGGCGCAATCTGACCGTTGCTAAGATAAGCTCGGTCGGCAAATGCTTCAAACAAAAGGGGCACATCGTATTTGTCAGCAATATCGAGTTGAGCCTGACTATCATTACCGGCTAGAGTCATTAGTGGTACGTCAAAAACAGATGTCGCATCTATCACGGCTTCGAACACTTCGTTGTTTGTTAGCATGTCATGATAAAGTGCCCCATGAGGTTTTACATACGACAGCTCCGTATTGTTACTGGTACAAAAGCCAACCAATGCCCCAATTTGGTAAATAAGAATATTAGTTATCTCACCTGGTTGGATAGACATTGAGCGTCTTCCAAAACCCAATAAATCAGGGTAACTAGGGTGAGCACCGATAGAGACTTCATTCTCAAATGCAAGCTTAATCGTGTGGTTCATTGTTTGTGGGTCAGATGCATGAAAGCCACAAGCTATATTGGCCATGTCAATGTAGGGCATTATTGCCGCGTCATTGCCTATTTTCCAGCAACCGAAGCTTTCCCCCATATCACAATTGAGCATTATGTTGCGATTTCTCATACGCTTGTCGTCATACCTATCATTATTTCCGAATTATTTATTATTTTTAAGATTAACACTTAATAATGACTTCGCTGGCGCGGGTTTCGATTATATTTGGGATATCAACTTCATTCGTTGATATTTTTAGACTAATATGCTTTAGATTTTATGCAGTTAAGGAATCCTAATGAACGTTTTGGTAACAGGTGGTACTGGTTATATTGGCAGCCATACGTGCTTACAGATGCTAGAAATGGGGTATACACCTGTTTTGTTGGATAATTTTTCCAACAGCAAGGCATCAGTTTTAGATAGAATTGAAGAGGTTTCAGGAACTCGTCCTGTTCTGATAACTGGAGATATCTTAGATAAAAACCTATTAGTAGAGACCATGAAACGTTACGGCATTAGTGCGGTGATCCACTTTGCTGGTCTAAAATCTGTTGGGGAATCTGTTAGCGAACCGCTGAAATATTATTCGAACAATGTTTCCGGTACTCTTTGCCTGGTTGAGGCAATGAGTGAATGTAATATAAAAACGCTAATATTCTCTTCTTCCGCGACTGTTTACGGGGACCCTAGTACTGTGCCGATTAATGAGGGATTTCCCACGAGTGCGACCAATCCATATGGAAGAAGTAAATTGATGGTTGAAGAATGCCTTAATGATTTTTACAAGGCTAACCCAGACTGGAGTATTACTCTACTTCGTTACTTTAACCCTGTTGGTGCTCACCCCTCTGGAAAGCTTGGCGAAGATCCAAATGGTATACCTAACAATTTAATGCCCTTCATTAGTCAGGTTGCAGTTGGTAAAAGAGAATGTCTAAATGTTTTCGGTGGAGATTATCCGACACCGGATGGAACGGGTGTACGTGATTATATTCACGTTATGGACCTTGCTCGTGGTCATATTGCAGCATTAAATAAAGTAGGACACTCGAAAGGTATTCATATTTATAATCTTGGTACTGGAAGAGGTTCAAGTGTTCTCGAAATGATTGAAGCGTTTGAGAAAGCCAGTAATAAGAAGGTTGCGTATAAAATGGTTGATAGAAGACCTGGTGATGTTGCTGAATGCTGGGCTGATCCGCAAAAGGCTCAAAAGGAATTAGGTTGGTACGCGCAGTTAGAAGTAGAGCAAATGGCTATCGATACTTGGAGATGGCAGTCAAATAACCCAAACGGCTATCACGACTAATTTTAGTTTAGCTGTGATGCCTTCTGTAGTGCATTACGGCTACCTTTCATTCCCATCCCGTAACTCTTCTCTAATGAAAACCTTTTCTTATACTGGATCACTTTATGTCTATTTAGTTTGCGACAATCTTTCAATAATGTCTGGTTGTTCGGAAAATATGATAAAAATTGTAAAAAACTGGCTAAATCTTGTGTTTACTAGTTAAACTTTTTGCAGACAATTAAATTTTCAACTTAAAAAACCCTTCTGTAGGTTTTTAAGTTATTGAGTTTGTTGAAATTAAATTTTATTTTATAAGATGGGACACTTTTTAGAAGTTCCTTCAATATTTTCGAATAAGATATTCGGTAAACCAGAGTGTTATTTAAAAGACAAATCGTAAATAATCATCGGACTGTTAACCCTAGTTGCTTTAAGACAATGCTCTCTATGACTTGTATTATGGCCACTTTGGGAGGAGACAAAGCACGTCTTTATCGATGCTTTTATGAGAGGGTTTTACATGAAACGAAAAGTAGAAAACTACAACTTAATAGCGCGTTTAGTGCATTGGTTTTCTGCGGTGGTAATTATAGGAATGTTTATCGTTGGCCTCTGGATGGTAGACCTTTCATACTATAGTGAATGGTATCAGCGCGCGCCACATTGGCATAAATCTGTTGGTCTACTTCTAGCGTTTCTTACTCTGTTTCGTTTAGGTTGGAAGATTTTCACACCTTCACCAGACATTATTGGTTCGAACCGAGAAAGACTCGCAGCGACGACTGCTCACATTTCAATGTATCTGATCTTGCTGACTATTTTTATTTCTGGTTACCTAATATCCACCGAGGATGGTCGTTCTATCGACGTTTTTACTTGGTTTGAATTACCCAGTATGGGGGCCTTATTTGAAAACCAAGCTGATATAGCAGGTGAGATTCACTTCTATTTAGCATGGACGTTAATGGTTTTGGTTGTTGTTCATCTTGCAGCAGCACTTAAACATCACTTTTTAGATCGTGACGATACGTTACGTAAAATGTTAGGAGTATCTAAATGAAAAAAATCTTATCTACTATGGGGATCATCCTTGCCGCGAGTGCATCGTGGTCATCCAATGCAGCGGACTATCAAATTGATACCAAAGGTGCTCATGCATCAGTGAACTTCAAAATAAGTCACCTTGGATATAGCTTCACTAAAGGCCGGTTTAATAATTTCAGCGGCAACTTTTCTTATGATCCAAGCAATGTATCTGCATCAAAAGTAAGCGTAAATATTGATCCTTCCAGCATAGATTCCAATCATGCTGAGCGAGACAAGCATATAAGAAGTGGAGACTTCTTGAATGTAGCAAAATACTCGACATCAAAGTTTGAGAGTACGAAAGTGGTTGATAAAGGTGACGGCAAATTAGAGGTTTTCGGTAACTTAAACCTCCATGGTATCACTAAACCTATTGCTATAAATGCTGAGTTCATTGGTGCTGGTAAAGATCCATGGGGTGGTGAAAGAGCCGGATTTTACGGAACGACACGATTAGAGCTTGCCGATTTTGGTATTCCAGTTATGGGAGCTTCGAGCTATGTGGATATGGAGCTTTATATCGAAGGTATCAAAATTTAATATCTAAAAAAGTGGAGCTCGATACCGCTTATGTAATGCCTTTGGACTTTATAAGCGGTATTTCGACTTAAACTACTACAAACATGCTTCGAGTTAGGTGGGGAAAGAGCGTAGATTTATCATGTAGGATCTGCATTTTCCTCTGAGATTCATGTATTCTATCCTCTTTAACGCTCAGGTATTCCCATTAGCCATAGTGACGACTCTTTTTAATGTCCACCGAAGTAAAATCGGGATACCGTCGATACCACGATTTTCGCAATGAGAGACAATAGCTAACGCTAGGTCGGGTTTAGCAAACTTTTTGAGTACTTTGGTGACCACTTTCTTAGCAGGAATAGGGTGATCCAACGGAACCTTAACCATATTTTTAAAGAAAGACTCAAAGCCATTGTTGTAAAGGTAATGCTCAATATCTCTATCAGGCAATTCGGTTAGCCTATGTCTTTTTTGGTCATTGCCTAACTGTGCTATTACTGCTGCTGCGTATTTTTTCCCAGCTGCATCACCATCTGTAACAACATGCCAGTCAATACCGAAAGCCTTTGCTACTTTAATCAATGACTTAAGTCCTGATTGTGCAAACTCTATAATTTGGATACCCTCCGCGGCAAGGTTATAACCGCATTGGCTTGCAAGTTCATTAAACAGCCATACCTCTGTTTCACCTTCCACCAATAACCAGCAGCGGGCATAAAGTGCTCCAGAACGATGAAACCGAATGTGAAACCCTATTCGTCTAAACTCATCATCTCCCAAATTTTGTTCAGAAATGTATTTGGTAATCGTTTTGTCTGACATTCTTACTAAGCGGCGTATGCTGGCCAAAGGGACTTGGCCAAGCAGATCGCCACTATTTGTGGTTAATATTTTTTGCATTGGCAACAACTGAAGTAGGCCCCAAGCTCGAGCTAAATGGGTTGGGTGTAATCTTCCCTCAGGGTCCTCTACGATAAGCAATGGGCGAGCACAACGGCGCAAGGTTGTCGGCCCTTTGGCTTGTAGATAAGCATTTAGCAGTCCCATAAACAGTAAACGTGTTTGCTTGTCTTTGGTCTCTTCGACAACTTGAGAAACACTTTTTGAACTTGGGGCTGCAGTGAAAAAAATTCCGTCTCTATGCTTTCTAAAGTTTTTTCGAGTATTGGATTTGAATGAAAAGTAATGCTCAACTAATGCATTCATTGCTTTTAAACTACTGCGCATTTCTCCCTTGTTAACGTGTCCAGGTATGGCAAGTAGTCGCCGACACGTATTATCTATACGCTTTTCAACCCGAGCATTAACGTCCTTCGGATCAGCCAAACAGCGCTCGAATCTTCGTGAGTCACGCAGTCTAATTACAGGGTGTAAAGTCATGAGTTCTTCAGCTAATTTTGCTGAGTGATGAAGTGGGATCTGATTTCCTTTAATGTCTAGAAAACTGTATCGAGTATTCACCTCACTTTCATCTCTTGTTGCGCTGAGACGATAGATGATTCTGTTTTGTCCTTGAGAATCTTGAATCCAAACGGGCCTAATTTTTCGATATCGGCCAGCATTTATTTCATTTTTATCGGTTGAAACAAAGCTTAGGACTATCTGTAGATGTTGAGTTTGAGGGTGTGCTATCGAGTAATCTACATGGAAATCTTGCAGTTCAAAATGGTAAGGAACGCCCTCAGGGGGCAGTGCGACTGACAAAGCATCCAGCAGAGAGGACTTGCCCCAAGTGTTCTCTCCAATCAATGTAGTGAGTTCATCAAACGCGATTGATAAACGCTTGATACCACGAAAACCAGAAATCTCTATTCTCTCTAGTTTCATTTAGTGTTTCCGTAAAAGCACTCATTAGTTTAAGCATAATAGAAAAGACTACCATCGGCAGGTGTTTACGTCACAAACTCAAATATCGTTGAGGTTTCTTCTTACAGACAAGTCGCTCTATGGAAGCTCATGCAATGATAGAGATATAAAATTTAATGATTATGTCATCTTTGTTGAGGTAGGATAGGAGAAAATGAGAGAGAGAATATGACGAATAAAAAAAATAAAACAAATAAAACAACAAAACTACGCTTGGCCCATATTAATGACACACACTCCCACTTTGAACCTACATCTTTACAACTCGAGATATGTACCCAAGGGGAAAAGCTCGCTCCTTTTGTTAGTGTTGGTGGGTTTGCTCGAATCAAGTCTAGAGTAGACCAACTGAGGCAAGATTCGCTCGAGAATGAACAAGCGTTTGTTTTCCTGCATGCTGGCGATTGTTTCCAAGGTACATTGTATTTTTCTCTGTTTAAGGGAGAAGCCAATGCGACTATGTTAAATGAAATTGGTATCGACGCAATGGCACTGGGCAACCACGAGCTAGATATGGGAAATGCTCCTGTTGCTCGCTTTGCAAAACAGATTAAGTTCCCTTTGTTGGCTGGAAATTGGGATTTATCGAAAGAATGCAAAGAGAAAAAAGATCGGCTTTCTGATAACGCAGCTGTATTGGGCTATGATGCTGATCAAAAGGCCGCAAAATGGATAACGAAACCCATTGGCAACGACTGTGTAGCTATCTTTTCTCTAGCACTTGATATGATGGAAGATATCTCAAATCCAGATTTTGATACACCATTTATTGATGCCATTGAAACCGCTAGGAATACGGTTGCTCAAATCAATAAAGCCGGCATAAACAAAATAATATTGCTCAGCCACATGGGCTATGAAGCCGATTTAGAGTTTCCAACACATGTTGATGGAATTAATGTGATTGTTGGAGGACATAGTCACCGTCTGCAAGGCGATTTTAGCGCATTGGGTCTTAAGAAAGATGATCCTTATGGCGTAAAAGTAAACAACACTTATGTTGTCCAATCTGGCTGTCATTCGTTAAGTGTTGGGTATTGTGATTTAGAGTTTGATTCAAAGGGTAACCTTGTCACTTTTGGTGGTAAGAACGAATTACTTGTAGGAAAGAGTTTATTTGTCGATGCAAAACTACAGGATCTCCATAGTGATAGTGTTTATGAGCTAGCTAAACAGCATATCCACGAGCATCCTAATGTAGCGGTATGTGCCAGAGATAAATCAATACAATCAGTACTGGAAGATAAATATACTTGCCAAGTCCGCAAGCTACAAAAGGAATACATTGCTGAGACGGACCGTAAATTACGTCATGTAAGAGTCCCTGATACAGAGGGACCTAGCCAATTGGCTCCGATTGTGGCGAGTTCCTTTCTATATAAAATGCAAAAGCTTGGTCACAATGTTGATTTCGCCATTCATAACGCTGGTGGTGTTCGAGTTTCACTTGAGGTTGGTAAAATTTCTATTGCAGACATCGCGGGTAGGTTGTTGCCTTTTGCCGTTCCTATCGGTGTTTACCACATAAAGGGAAAATTCCTGCCTCTCATTCTCGAAGGGGCGATAAACAATGCAACCAATAACGGAATAAAAGGTACTGGTGATGGCTCTTACCCATACGCCTATAATTTGAGCTTTGACTATTTGCATGATGAAGAGCTAGGACAGAGAGTTAAAAACCTGAAATTGTTTGATGGCAATGCATGGTGCCTTGTTGAAAGTGAAAAGGTTTATGTTGGAACTTCATCAGCTTATACCATGAAAGGTAAAGAAGGTTATGAGGCTATTTTAAATATGGAAGGTGAGGGGGTTGTAACTAATTCCTCAATGGCTGATTGTTTCATCGAACTACTCAAGGATCATCCAGACACACTAAATTATACAGATCAGCAGCTGCTTAATTTTTAATCGGCATGCCTTTTGCTAATCATTATATGATTTTTATGTTCACTGGGTAAAAAGGTACCCAAGGAGAAATCATGCGAAATGGTGGATGGAATGAAGTATTGGTCGTCATTAGCTGGATTGGTGTGTGGTCAATGTTACTCTATTTTATTCCAAGTGGTGGATAAAATTGTTGAGAAAAGACCGAATGAAAAGCTTCACTCGGTTTTTTCCTTTAGAGATGTGAGTAAATTGCTGATTTTAGTTACAAAGGCCTATTAAAAAACAAAACAATGTACTTATTTTTGTAATTAAAATGTTAAGTAAAATTGTTCTGGTCACATTGGTAGAATAAATATTAACCAAAAGTTGAATATAAAATCGAATATGAGTGTTTGAGTGAATATTAGAAAAACTGTTTGTTAACGAGTTGTTTCATTAGAAAATTTAATGCGAAATTAGAAAAATAGTCATTTTTTGACCACGTCATTTTTGCCTATTATTGCCCCAACGAAAAGATTAACTCATTTATAGAGAGGCAAAAAATGGCACAAGCAATGCAAGTTGGTACTTTCGAAGCACCTATCTCTATGGATAAAAAAACCTATTCGGTTTCTTTCAAAGGATTGATTGCTCACTTTTTAGATATACTCTTCGGCAAGACTGCGACAGTAAGAGCAGGTTATGCTGCGGATTTATCTGGTTATATCCAAAAAGACATCGGTTTGCGCCGATAGAGCATTGGATAAAAGAACGCCGGCTTTGAGCCGGCGTTTTTGTATTAGTCGTTCTTATGTTAGCCCTAAAGCCTTAGATAAGAAATCGTACGTTTTTCTTTTGCTTATTATTTCTTACGACAATACTCTGCAATCACATACATGGATTGACCACCATTTGCCTTACCAGAAACAAGCTTTGGGTCGTCGCCAATGCTGATACCACGAATAACAGTCCCTTGTTTGATGACTTGGTTGGTTCCTCTGACAGGTAGATCTTTGATAACCGTTACGTCGTCACCTTTTTTAAGTTCAACACCGTTGCAGTCTAAAGGCTTGTCTTCATCAGACATTCCTTGCATAGCCCAATTCAAAGTCTCTTCTTCAAGGTACATCATATCGAGAGCATCTTGTGCCCATGCTTCAGTATTTAGGCGGGTTAACTGCCTCCATGCCAACACCTGGACTGCAGGTACTTGACTCCACATGCTGTCGTTGAGGCAGCGCCAGTGGTTTATATCGGATGGTTCATCAATCTCATGTGAACACGTTTCACATAGCATTACACAATGGTCAACGGTTAAGTGGCTGTGCGGAGGAACAATATAAGGTGTAAGATTGCCATCTGAACTGCAAAGCTCACATTTAAACTTGCAGCGGTCGAGTAGTGTGGTTTCTATTGTCATTTTCTATTTATCAACATTAGAGAAGTGTGGTTATTATCCAGCAAATAACATGAAAAGAAAGGGGTGATTGAAATTTGATTGATTTACAAGTCTATTAAAGATGTTGTGTCAGAATCGAGTGACATTGTCACTTATTTCTTGAATCTTTACCTAGAACATAGTCAACGGCATAATAGCGATACAAATGTATTTACCCACTGGATTTTAGTTTGGAATTACTCTCTATTGATTTTCTTGGCAAGCCACTAAGATTAGAGGCATCTATGGCGGGGTGGCAACAATTGTTTTGGGATAATCAGTTGGTCTCACAGATTGCCGCCGATAGTGAGCATAAAGAAGTTGCTCATCACCAATTTAATTTGCTCCATAAAGGAGAAGAACTTCAATGTTCACTGCAGGCGAGAGTTGTCTGGCAACCATTTTTTATCGAATACTTTGCTTCGTTAGGTGATCAAGTTATTGCCCAAGGCCAGCGTAATAGCAGAGATATAGAGCGACAAACGCCGACTATAACGCCACAGGCCGAAAAAAGATTCAGCCTAGTTGGTCTTTTGTCATTGGGTATGAAAGCGCTCAAAAGCGCCAAGGTAATAAAAGTTGTTCTGGCCTCAGCAAGCTTGGCGGCATACTCTTGGCTATTTTCAGTACAGTTTGCATTAGCACTTCTGGTCTGTTTAGTATTTCATGAGTATGGTCATATTCGGGCAATGAAATACTTTGGTCTGAAAACTAAAGGTATTTATCTGATTCCTTTCATTGGAGGGCTCGCGGTTACTGATGAGAAGCTTAACACTCGTTGGCAAGATGTCGTTATCTCGATTATGGGGCCCATGTTTGGCCTTTTTCTATCGCTAGTGTTTATGTTGGCTTATTGGTTGACCGGATTGGAATTTTTCGCTGGTTTATCCGTCTTTAACGCTTTTTTAAATCTTTTCAATCTATTACCAATACTCCCCCTTGATGGCGGACATATACTGAAAAGTATTAGTTTCTCTATGAATGGTATGTTAGGTATTTGCTTGTGCACGCTTGCTGTTATTGGCGGCATTATCTTAAGCTACTCATTAAGTCTCTCTTTATTGGGCTTTTTACTTTTGATGGGTATGTTAGATATTATTCTAGAGTGGAAAAGTCGACACAATAGCCATCTGCTCCCCTTAGATCGTTATGGGCAAGTAGTATCATCAATATGGTATGTGGCTCTTGTTGCAAGCCTTGTGGCGATTATTTGGTATTTCGGTTCTTCCGGAGATCAGGTCCTCGGATTACCTCTTATACTGCTCGGAAGTTAAGTTAGTATCTTGGCTTAAACGGGACGTGAAAACGTCCCTTTTTTGTGTTTATTGACAGTTTGGCCTTGGTGTATTGGTTGACGCAAGGGTTGTAATTCTTTTTGAAAGATCGCCAATTCTTGTGCCATGAGAAGGGTGAGTGGATAACAGTTCTGGTGGCTGCTTTCCTTGTGAAGCTTTGGACATGTTTTGCCACAACGCGACGCTTTGGTGCGGATCGTATCCTGCCTTGGACATTAGATCTAAACCTACCATGTCAGCCTCAGACTCTTGCGATCTTCCATAAGGTAACAAAAGTCCATACTGAACTCCGATACCTAATGCCGCCATCGTGGTCTTTTGATACTCTTTGTACTCAGAGGACTCTAGTGCGATGCTGGTTACCTGTAAGCCTGCGTTGGCCAGTTGTGTTTGTGACAATCTTTCGTTGCTATGTTGTGCCAAAACATGAGCAATTTCGTGACCAATCACTGTTGCGAGCTGGTCTTGATTCTGCGCAACTTTAAGCAAGCCAGTATAAACTCCAATTTTACCTCCAGGTAATGCGAATGCATTCACCTCGTCACTTTCAAATACGACAACTTCCCACTCAGAAAACCCTGGTTGTTTTGGTACATGTTTCGTGATTGAGTTGGCTACGCAAGTTACATAGTTATTGACCGTTATATTCTTACTGACGGTTTGATCACGCTTGATTTGTTCAAATGATTGTTCGCCAAGTTTGTTCATATTTGATCCTGAGAACAAAAGCAGCTGTTGCCGACCCGTTGGAGATGAGGTGCATGCAGTGACCATCATAAGAACCAATAAATAGAAGGATTTAGACCACACTTTTATTATTACCTTTTATCAAAAATACATCTGAGCACTATAAAATGGCTCAAGGTTACTCGGACATAACTTTACGTTACAATTGATTCGAGTTAAATGCTTTAAATGGAGACTGCATGTCAATTTGGAAAAAGCCGATAGATCTCAATATCTTAAATAATACATCAAAGAACACTTTAATGGAGCATTTGAATATTGTTTATACCGATTTTGGTAGCGATTATATTCAAGCTCAAATGCCCGTTTGTTCGAACACTCACCAGCCACTAGGAATGCTACATGGTGGTGCATCGGTTGCTCTCGCAGAAACCTTGGGTTCGGTTGCTGCCAATTTTTGTGTTGACGGAGAGGGCTATTGTGTCGGTCTAGAAATTAATGCCAACCACGTGAGATCAGTTCGAAACGGTTTTGTTATAGGCATTACTAAGCCCATTCACTTGGGTGTTTCTACACAAGTGTGGCAAATTGATATTAAAGATGAACGCAAAAGATTGGTGTGTACAAGCCGCCTCACAATGGCGGTCAAGAAAAACAAAAAGGGGTAACTTTATCTACCCCTTATAAGAGGGGGAGTTAGGTTTTAAATAAATCTAAATGACCAACAATCTGGTCTGTCACACTTGCGAGACGTTGACCTTGGAGAGACAAGTCTTCACAATCTTTAGCGTTGGAACTAGAGAGTGTCTGTAATGCATCTACTTCAAGGGCGACATCTTTAACCAGTTGGTTTAACTGATTGATATCGATATTATCACCTGAATCTTCACTTACAATAAGATTCAATACGCCTTCAATACTATTTCCGGCATTGTGTAATTCCTCTTGTGCTTTCTGAGTATGGGAAGAAAAAGATTCAAGCACTTCGGATTGAGTTTTTAATTGTTCTCCGGCTCCAAGGACTGCCGTTGATATACCTGCAACTATCTTATTGATGTCATTAAGGCTATTTTGTGTTGAAGCCGCGAGGTTGCGGACTTCGTCAGCGACCACAGCAAAGCCACGACCATGTTCTCCAGCTCGAGCCGCTTCTATGGCTGCATTGAGCGCAAGTAAATTCGTCTGTTCTGCCAGATTACTTATTACTGCTATTACGCTTTCAACTGATTTTGCTTGCTCCGATAGCGCATAAAATTTTGCTTCAAGTTCATTGTTACTGGAGACGTAGCCGGTAAGCTCACCAACCATCTGATCCATATTTGTATTAGCGCGAGAAAGCCCTTGCCGCGTAGTCTCGACGACTTGCCCTGTTTCTTCTGCCTTTGTTTGCAGGGCAACCGATGAGCGGTCTAAGACATCCATCAACTGGGTAATTTCATTGACACGTCTGTCTTGCTCTCCAATACGAATAGCAATATTTCCCGTTTTTAATTTTAAATGTTCAGAAATATCACCAGATTCATTTGCCTGATTTTGGATGACGACGAGTGCTGAGCGAACGTTCTCCCTAAACCGATTGATGACCTCAAGTACATTGCCAAACTCGCTGTTGTAGCGACTATCAATATCACAAGGAACGGAAAGATCTTTATTTTCAAATGCTCTCATATATTGAGTGACATCTCTTAAAGAGTTTACCCCCCAAACCTTTTCATCGATGTCGTGGACGATTAAGAAAACAGTAATTATTATCTGAATAATTTGTGAAAATAGCGAATCGGTGAAAAACACCGCGTTGATAAGAAGTACGATTGCACCTAGCCAATGTATGGTGCGCATACGTAGAAATAGAGACTTCATGATACAGCTGCTCCTGGGGCCAAAAATTTTTCAATAATTGGCCCTTATGGGTTGTGAATAGACATTATTTGGTCAGAAATTGAGAATTATTATTTTGGTTCCGACCAGAAGTTAATATTGAAAATTGCATCTTCGCTTAACTCAACTCGATGCCAATATTGTGGGGGAGTTGTAGTGAAAGACCCAGCTTCAATAATACGGGTAAGTTCAGGATGAGAATCGTCTTTGTTGGCAAAGCCGTAATACGACAGTGTGCCATTCATTACACAGATCTGCCCATATACACCTGGGGCTGTGTTATGGAGAGATAACAGTGCTTTTGGTACCGTTTCCGGTGTAAAAAACGCAGTGGATCTCTTGATGGTATATTCTTTCGGTATGCGTTCAAAATTCATAATACTTCTCCTATTTTTCCTGCATATGTATTCTATGGCTTCATTACCAATAATTTTCAGAGGCAAATTGGCCTGGTTTTCTTCTTAGGTGTTTTTCAAGGCCAATATTTTTAAGGCTATTGCTGGTGTCTTTTACCATTTGTGGGTTACCACACAGATAAACAAAACTCTTTTCACGATCTAATGAGATACCAGCCGTACGCTCTAATTCACCTGAGTCTAGGAGTTGTGGAACCCGACCAGACAATGCGTTAGGGTGAGTTTCTCTCGATATTACGGGGATATATATGAGCTTTCCCGGATATTGTTTTTCAAGTGATTGAATGATGTTGGTGTAAGTGAGATCTTTTCTGTGGCGTACCGCATGAACAAGAACTAAGTGATTAAACCGCAGACCAATTTTTTTATCATTGAGTAAACAAATAAACGGGCCAATACCAGTGCCACTAGATATCATCCATAAATCGCGGGAATCAACAGGTATTTCCTCTAAAGTCATGGTGCCGGTTCCTTCGGTACCGACTAAAACTTGTTCACCCACTTGTAACGAATGTAAAAGAGGTGAAAGTTGACCTCTGGGATCGCTTATTATTAAAAATTCAAGCTCACCTGTGGCTTGGTGCTGCTCTGGATGCGTGATGATCGAGTAAGCACGTTTGATAATTTTCCCATTCTCGTCAAAAAGCCCCAATTTGGTAAATTGACCAGCTTGAAATTGGGTAGAAGGGGAGTGGAGAGTGATCGAGAACAAGGAATCATTCCAATCCGTTCTTTTCGTTACTAGCGCCGATGTTAAGTTTGCTCTTTGATAGGTCATCACTTTCTCCGATGTTTTACATTCGTAGACTCTGTTTATTGTATAGCAGGTTTGGTGCCAATTTATTAGGGTAGGAAGATCAATTGTTTAGAGTGCATCTAAAATGTATTTTGTCATAATGACATTGTTATCTTTGTCATTATGATAATATATTGTATAAATGACAAGAATAAAGGTGCGGTAGATGGTCTCAGAGCAGGTTGGAAAAGAGTGGGTACAGGTCGCTTTAGATTTAACCTCGGGCATTTCAGATCAAGATCGATTTGAACGTTTATTATTGACTATTCGCAATACATTGCAATGTGATGCGTCAGCATTACTTTTGTACAGTGAACAGCATTTTATTCCTCTAGCTATAAGTGGTCTAAGCGATGATGTGATTGGTCGCAGGTTTGCGGTTGAACAACACCCCCGTTTTGAAGCTATTGCTCGAGCAGGTGATATCGTTCGCTTTCCATCGGATAGTGAGCTACCCGACCCCTATGATGGCTTAATTCCCAATCATGAGGAAAAACTAAAGGTACACTCGTGCATTGGTTTACCTCTAATGTTAGAAGATCGGCTCATCGGTGCGGTAACGATTGATGCCTTTGACCCGTCAAAATTTAATCATTTCAAGAATGATGATCTACGTATAATCAGTGCGTTAGCCGCGAGCAGTTTAAATACCGCCTTATTGATGGATAAGTTAGAAAAATGTGCTGGTATTAGCGTCGTAAGAACGAAATCATCATCAAAGTCATTGTTAAAGCAAGACATAATTGGCGTATCTGATTGTATGAATGAGCTAAAGTCACAGATAGACGCTGTCTCAGATACCGATTTATCTGTGCTTATTATGGGAGAAACAGGAGTTGGTAAAGAATTAGTTGCCCATGCTCTACACAATCAGTCCCGACGTTTTGAAAGTCCTTTAGTCTATTTAAATTGTGCAGCACTACCTGAATCGGTTGCAGAGAGCGAGTTATTTGGACATGTCAAAGGCGCGTTTACTGGTGCGATTAGTCACCGAAAAGGTAAGTTTGAACTGGCTGATAAAGGAACATTATTTTTAGATGAAATTGGTGAATTGTCGTTATCTCTGCAAGCAAAATTATTAAGAGCACTCCAATACGGAGATATTCAGAGAGTTGGAGACGATAAAAATATTAAGGTCGATGTACGTATTATAGCGGCAACCAACCGGCTGATGCGTGATGAAGTTAGCCAAGGCCGTTTTCGAGCTGATTTGTATCATAGGCTTAGTGTTTTTCCTCTTTTTGTTCCGGCATTGAGAGAGAGGACTGGTGATATTGCTCTGTTGGCAGGCTTCTTCGCGGAGCGGTGTGCGCAAAAATTAGGCGTTGTTGGTATTGTTATCCATCAGGATACACTCGAACTTATTAAACGCTATGTTTGGCCCGGCAATGTTAGAGAGTTAGAGCATTCGATAAATCGTGCCTCAGTGATTGCCAAATCGGAAGCGCGTGCAGACAATGTTCCAGTAACCCTTGAGCCTAAACATTTTAATTTTTCTAATTATTCCTTAATGGAGCAAAGTATTATATCTGAACAAGTTAGTCTCTCTGAGCCAGTTTCCAGTGAATACGAAAATATGGCACTGAAAGAAGCCATCGATTTATTTAAATCTAAGCTTATTGAGTCGGTATATCGGGAATACGATGGTAATTTGAGTGAAACCGCAAAACATTTGAAGGTTGATGTGGGCAACCTGCATCGATTGATGAAAAGACTCAACTTACGGTAATTATATCAACTAACTGAAGGTATTTTACTTAATTGACTTGATTAGGTAGCAATAAATACAGAAAATCAATTTAATAGTATATGTTTTGAGATTTCCTCTTTATGAGCAGTCCACGACTTAGAGTACAGTTTGAAACGTTGTTTGAACATTATCAGGGCAAAAGCTGTGGTATTCAGTTGGAAGATATTACAGAAATCTTATTTTGTACTCGTAGGAACGCCCGCATTGTACTTAATAAGATGGAGGAAGAGGGGTGGCTCGAATGGCACCCAGCTGCCGGTCGTGGCAAGCTTTCACAATTGGTATTTAAGCGCAGTCGAGCTGATGTTAGCGAGAATCTTGCGAGGCGATACCTTGAAGAAGGAAAAATCACACAAGCTCTCAACGTACTTGACCAAGATAAATCTAAGCTTGCTAAAGTCCTCGACACTTATCTAGGAATTATCCATCAAGAAGATCAACAAGTGGTCCGTTTACCTTATTATCGTCCACTTTCAATGTTAAACCCGACGTTCCCCATTCGGCGCTCCGAATTGCACATCATACAACAGGTTTTTAGCGGTCTTGTAACCATAGACGATAATGATGATCTTCAACCTGATCTTGCTCATGCATGGGAAATGCGTAATCCAAGACATTGGCGCTTTTTTATCAGGCCAAGTGTGCGTTTTCATAGTGGAGATCTACTCACCATGGAAGCCATCACGACTCATCTTTTGTCATTAAGGTCTAGAACACTATTTACTCATGTTGAAAACGTTGTTTCCTCCGGTCATTTAGTTATAGATATTTATTTGAGTCGTGATGACTTTAGATTACCTATTATTCTTGCAGAACCCTGCGCAAAAATTCTGCCACCCATCGAAGAGCGCAATGTAAATTTTGATTTATATCCGGTCGGTACAGGACCTTATAGGGTGGTGCACAATGATGATAAGAGATTAATTCTGCATGCTTATGATAATTACTTTGGGTTTAGGCCATTACTAGATAGTGTCGAGGTATGGGTAATAGATGATGCTCATTCCTCGATGATATTTCCTAGCTTAAGTAAACCTATCCAGCCCACTGATACAACGAATTATATGGATCGTGTCGATCTTGACCCCTGGTGTACTTTTTTACTGCTGAACCGTAAAAATGGTTTGGCTGCATCAAACGATTGGGCCCACTACTTTAGCCAAAGACTTTCTTCACTTAATCTTTTCCAATTAATACCTCAAGAAAAAATCGTTGAACTAGGTGTATTGCCAGCTCATGGACTCAAACCAGGATGGTATCACCATACAAAACAAGGGTTTAGTTCTCCACCGGCTTATCGAACGATCACCATTGCTTATCATGCTCATCACCCAATGTTTCCAACCTTGGTGAAGTGCATTGAAAGTATATTTAAAAGTGATGGATTGAGTGTAAACTTCATTACCTACGAGCTGACGATTGGTGATCTCAATGAGGTAGATATTTGGATAAAGCCAATGGGTATTTCAACACATAGAGAGGATGCTTTGGCAGGTTGGCTGCTCAATCATAGTGATATTGAAATGCTCAGTAAAGACGAAGACTACGCCTACTGGGTGGAAGAGGTTAAAAAGTGGCAGGCAGACCCGAATATTACATTTCCTGCTAATGAACTCGGAAAGTCTTTAGTGGAAAGGTTACAAATAATTCCGACATTGCATTGTTGGTTGGGCGTAAGTCAAGATCATTGTGGGGCACTTCAAAATGCCACATGCAATGCATTAGGTTGGTTTGATTTCAGTCAAGTTTGGGTAAAACCGGAAGAAACCAATGACTCCGGAGAAAATGTTGGCTAAACCAAATACCAAACAGCCTGTAAAGACTGTCGACATCTATTGCGTTAAGTGTAAATTTAAGCTGATGAAATATCGTAAGGGTGGCAAAGGCTCGTTAGTGAAATGTTTTCACGAGAGAATCGTTGATAGATATTTCAATGCTCAGGGGCAATGTCCCAACTGCGGTAATAAATTTGCTCGAGACGCACTAATAAGAGGAGTGCCTGCTTACAAAATAATCGGCGGAAAAGTCATTGTGAAATAGTTCAGTTTTAGCGGATTATCTCATATACCCAAGTGACTTCAAAATGCAGGATTCAGAGCGATACCACAGTGTTGAATTCAAGGAAAATAACGCAGCGGGATAGTGAGCTCTTACCAAGTTATTTGACGATGAAATCCGCGCTGCGGCACGCTCCCGAAGGGCGAGTTGCCTTGCTTTACATACGTCGTTACCGATTTTCAATTTAGATGACTAGATTTTCAAATCGTTGCCTTGCCTGTCAAGCAAGCCATTCTCGCTGAACCTAGCATCTTGAGGTTACTTGGGTACAGATATACGCATTCTTTTTATCATTTAATTTATCAAAAAAAGCTGTTTCATTTAGTAATTTGAATTAAGTCGATAAAAGTATAAAAAAAGTAATTTTGGGTCTGTTATTTTAAAATCGTGGTGATAAAATGAGCGCGATTTATCTTTAACCCGTAATCAAACCTTAGGTATCACAATGGAACTTGGTCTAACGATTGCTTTTATCGTTGCAGCAGCTCTGATGGTAAAAAAAGAAGCCGCTTCTTGTAAGTAACACGTGTTTTTCGCATCCAGTTTAGATGTCTTTTAGCGAAAAAATGTGAAAAGCTCCCTTGAGGGAGCTTTTTTGTTTTTGTATTTAGAATTGATAGTCGGCAGAGACTCCCCAGTTTCTACCCGGTTGACTCTTACCATCGATATTGAAGCTCGAAGTACCATCATCACCATTGAGTTCGTCGTATGACCAATATTTTTTATTCAAGGCGTTAAACAAACCAGCGCGTAGCGTTAGGTCCTTAACCGGTGAATAAAACCCTGTTAAATCGAGAAGGCCATATCCAGGAGCATCAATATTATCCTCCTCACTCCAGTCAGTCTTCCTTGCAACCATTCGCATTGTTGCGTCTGCACCATAATTTTCTCGTTTAAGACCAACAGAAACTCCAGCCGTTAATGGGCTAACAGAGTCGAGTGCATTACCTGTTTGCTTATCTTCCCCATCTGCATAAGCAAGATTAAAGCGGAAATAGCTGCCTGTGGGAGCATTGAAGGCTTCATCAAGTAATAGGGTAGAAGAAAGCTCGGCGCCGTAGATTTCGACTTTGTTTAGGTTTTGTTTTGTATAAACCTTTTTTCCATCTTTTGTACCAGTATGTGATCTTGTAATAAAGTCTTTGTATTCGGATAGGAAAGTACTAAGTTCAAAACTCACAACGTTATTGTCTCCACGTAGCCCCATTTCATACGACAAACTCTTCTCTGATTTTAAATCGGGGTTTGCTTCAATAATTGCTCCTCTTCCGTAGAAATAATATAAATCGTAAACGGTTGGTGCTTTAAACCCTTGGCTGATCTGACCAAACAAAGACAGATTTTCGTTTATGTGGTAGACAGAGCCGAGCTTAGCGGTGAGAGCGTTGTCTTTATTGGCATCATAGTGAGTGCTGAATGCTTCATCTGTCGATGGTGTGGTTTCAAAGCTGTCGTAACGGAGTCCTGTCGTGATGATCCACTGGTCCTCGAGCAGGTGAGCTTGGTTTTGAACAAATAATCCCCATTGTTTTTGCTTAGCATCGGGCATACCAGTAGCACCGGGTTTTGCGACACCGGAGCCAATCGTGTAATCAGTGTTGTCGAGATCAAAATCAGAGCTAATATAGTTCAAACCATATGTGAGCTGATGGAAACTGTCGGTTAAATCAAGAAACTTAGTTGCCTTAGCATTAAGTTGTACCGAGTTTTCTTTTGCCTTACGCTCACGATTCCTCTTGCCGGCGAAATTTGTCGTATCATGATTTTTCGATATTGATTCAGCACCTTGAAAGTCAATAGACCAGTTGATTTCATCGGTAATTACTGTTTGTAGTAACCAATCATGAGATAAACCAACACGAAGTCTTGAATTTTTATCATTATTGTAGCTATCTTGATAGTCGTAGCTACTTTGGCCTGGCCTCATAGATGGTATACTGTAGCCGTTATAATTTAACTCTTTCTCATCATAATCCTTGGTATAATATTCCAAGGTAAATCCAATTTTGTTCGCTTCATTGACTTGGTAAATACCCTTTGCAAAGATATTTTGTAAATCATTGTCGGCAGGATTGGCCTCGCCGCGATCTGGACCTTCGACACTTGAACCGGAATCGTGAGTTTTTGTTTCGTGACCACTTGCATACGTACCAATCAGTATTCCCTCAAAATTTCCTTTCCGTGCAGCGACGGTCGCGGTATTTTTGAACTCATCATCGACAGAAGCGTAGCTGGTCTTTATACCAAATCGTGTTTCATCTTGATCTGTGACTAAAAAATCACTTGGGTTTTTGGTGCGTAGCAGCACCAGACCGCCTAGGGCACCTGAACCGTAAGCTACTGAAGAAGGACTCTTATTAATTTCGATTTGTTGGAGCGTATCGATTTCAATACCATTTGAATAAAACCTTTGTTCGTTCGCTCCGGGGTTATAAGAGTTTGGTTGTTGAACATCGTCGATCATCATTTTGATACGGCTATTTTCTATACCGCGAATATTAAACCCCGAAAGCCCAAATCGGCCAGAACCCTGCGCACTGACTCCAGGCTGATTGTTTAATGCTTGTTTGAGGTCTGACGCTATAGATTTTGACATATCATCAGCGGATACAATTTCTATAGACGAGCTAATATCTTTCTTTTGCTGTTCAGTTTTTGTCGCAGAGACAACGATTTTGTCCATTTCTTTAACATTTTCTGCATGAACGGGAGCGTTTAGTGCTAAAAGTATGGATGCTGATAACAGCGTCTTGTTGTACATTTGTCTATACCTCTGACAGTAATTTGAATTTAAGTCAGAGCGGATTCTATTTCATGCAAATGAGAATTACTATCATTCTTATTTCTGTTTTTTGAGGTGAACAAAGAAAAGATCTAATATATTTGGGATAAGTTACTGTATTATTGTAACAATTTAAATTTGTCATTTATTTTGATTTTTTGATCATGGTCAATATTTTCATAAACATATAGTGGTGATGTTATCAATAACAAGAATCCAATCACTCTCGATGCGCTACACATATTAGATGCCATAGACCGAAGAGGAAGCTTTTCTTCCGCGGCAAATGAGCTAAATAAAGCACCATCATCTCTAACTTATCAAGTTCAAAAACTCGAGCAAGAACTTGATATTATGATTTTTGATAGATCTGGGCACAGGGCTAGTTTTACTCAGGCCGGAAAGTTGATTCTCGAGCAAGGACGCGAAATCTTGTCTGCGACAGAAAAAATGGTCAATGATGCTAGTGTGTTAGCGAATGGATGGGAGCTTGAGATTACGTTAGCATTCGATGGAGTTATTCCAGTTCGCAACTTTTTCGGTTTAGTGAATGCTCTTACCGATATCAGCTCGACTCGTATAAAACTGCAAGAAGAAATACTAGCGGGTGGTTGGGAGGCATTAAATACGGGAAGGGTAGACTTACTCGTGTGCCCCAAAATGGTAACCGTCCAGCATGACCTAAAAGTCGCAGAACTTGGGATAATGGAAATGGAGTGGGTTGCATCTAGTGACCACCTGATTCACAAGCGCAATTGTCTTTTTGATGATAATACAAGAGAGAAATACCGTATTATCGTTATCGCTGATACGGCAAGGGAACAACCCGCCATCAGCGTTAATATCATGCAACGCCAGCCGAGACTGACGGTCACAAACTTTGCCGCTAAGGTTGAGGCGCTTAAAGCAGGGCTGGGTATTGGAACGCTTCCAAAAATGCTCGCAGACGACCTTATTCAACAAGGTTTATTACGCAAGATAGAAGGTTCAGAGACTCAACCAGTCGAAATCATTTTAGCGTGGAAACGCGATAAGATGGGGGAGGCAAAAGCTTGGTGTATTCAGCACTTAATAAAAAATTTTCAACGTACAGCGATACTTTAAAAGGATAATAAAAGGGAAGCGTGTTGCTTCCCCTTGTTTGTTACTGCAGATGTTTAGAGAAAAAATCTACCACTTGAGGCATGACAGTAAATCTATCTTGTGGGCAGTGATCATCTTTACCGCTGTATATTAGCGTAGAGTTGATACTTGCTGAGTCGATTAATTCCATATCATACTGTGGAGCAACAGGATCATTTTTCGCATTAACATTCAATAAAGGTACAGATGTTTTCTTTTTACCCTCTCCAACCAATCCCTGATTAATCAAAGAGAAACCTTTAAGGAAGGCAGCAATTTCCTTATTGCTGGCAGTCTGTAATTGCGCGCGATCTTTGAGAGCTTCAAGATACATAGGTGCAATCTTGGTGATATCCTCCTCTTGTGCCATAAACACCGTGTGAATAGGGCCACACATATTCACTACAGCACTCAAACGCCGCTCTTCTGTAAATGCAATCCGTGCAGCCGTGTTGCCACCAAAACTAACGCCCATAAACCCAAATTTATTTTGATCAATATCTTGCCTTTTGCTCAGTTCATCCATGAAAAAAGAAATTAATTGATCACTTTCAGGTCTAAGTTTTATCGCACCATTAGTTCCTGTTCCCATAAGATCGGTGGCAAAAAATGCAATCCCTCTACTTGCGAGCATATTTGCTAAAGAGAAGAATTCACCTTTATACACATCTATTCCATTGGTTGCGATGACTAATGGCCAACCATCTTTCGGTGCTTTATCAGAAGGTAAATACAAAAGTCCATCTACGTCTTTTCCTTCAAAGACAGCTTCGATCTGATGGAATGGCTTACCCAGCACTTTCCAAGAACGAGCCACAGCATCAATATTTTTTGCATAAACGAGCTGTTGTTCAACGTTATCAGGTTTATGCGGATATTTTGCGATGGCATAGTAGCTGGCCGCTTTACTAAACGGAACCATTGAGTCCTTTTTCTTGCTCCTGCTCTCCTCGTTCAATATACCGGTCACCTATCTTTCCGAATTCAAAAGTCCAGTTGCCTGGCCCGTATTTCAAAATAGTATCGGGATACTGTGCAAATTCGCGTTCTCCATCGGCTTTTTGAATCTTGGTGAAAATTTGCTCGATAGTTTGCAAGTCTGAACCGTTCCAGCTCCAGTGAGCAGGGCGAATGTCTCTAAAAAAATTATCTTGATCAATAGCCTTAGTGCTCGCCACGACAGCAGAAACGGCGAGAACAGTTGCTGAAATAGAAAAGAATAACTTTTTCATTGTTTCTTTCCCTAGAAAGTGTAACTCACGGCTAATCCAGTCATTACTTGACCTGTTTTGTTGGATACCGGGCTATCTTTTGCATCACCCATGAGTCGCTGGTATTCGACTTCCCATAGTACTGACCAGTCGTCAGTGATGCTGTAACGTCCCCATGTACCAAAACCAACGTTTTCTAAACCTGTTCCTGGATTGTAAGTTTTAAAGCCCGTATCGTTAGCTTGCTTCTGATTAACACCATAGTATGCCACGAGAAGTTTTTTGCTTGAAAAACGGACACTTGGACCTATGCCCATGTATAAGTCTTTAGCGACCTCACCTTCGATACCTACGCCTGCTTCCACATACCAACCTTTATGGCCACTACTAGATAATGCTTGAGCAAATTCAATATCTGCAGACAAGATGCCGAACTCCGCTTCTGCAAACATTTTTCCGACAACAGAGCCTTTAATATCTCCTAAGCGTTTATAAGGAGAGTTATTATCAAAATCACTAGAGTCTCGTCCGTCGTCGTAATCAAAAGAGAGACCCAGAGCAAAATCACCAGAAGGCATTTCTTCTCGGTAAAGGTAGGCACCGATCCCTCTCTCTCCATTGAGGAAGAATCGCTCTTTGTAAGTGATATCAACATAAGGAACTACACCAAACTCACTTTTGTCTATTCCTGGAGAGATGGGCTCGTACATTGCTCCTATACCGAGTTCAACTTCCCAATCGCTGGCTGGCTGGTAGTTTTCGTTGGCGATTGCGCTATGAGCTACAGGCAGAACCATAAGAAGGCTTAATTTTGCTGCATTATTTTTGTACTTCACTTTTTATCCCTTTGATTCAGTTACAGGTAAAAGTAAGAGCATCTCGCTCGTTACCTAGAACCGATATTAGAGACAGTGAAAACAAAGGGTACAAAGTATTGATAAAACGTTATTTTTATTGATGAGTGCTATTCATCTTTGACGAATTACACAAAGGTTTTAGAAAAATGAAAGTAATAAGACACCTATCAGATTATTATTTCGCCCACATCACAATCGCAACGGTCGCATTTTTGTTAACTGTGATGGAGTTTCCCGCTGGGCAGAATTTTACTCTGACATTGATTATCTCTGAGTTTCTGAATGTTTTTTCTTTATTTATCGTTTCAATAGGTATCTTTGAGCTAGTTAAAAAGAGAACAAATCAAGCATGGCTTGTGCATACTCTTGTGGTTATCTTTGCCAACTTCTTTACTGTACTTTTGGATTTTAATTTCGACCTTTTTATTTTTGGTCAGGGGAGAATGACGAACGAGTCACTAAATATAGATGAAGTTACAGTGTCACAATTTTTGAGTGAGTATTATGCTGATTTGAAGTATGCAGCAACTTATTGGTTACTTTCCGTGATAATACAGAGGTGTGCAATGGACAAACAAAGGGAAAGAAACGAAAGTACGGACATTCCTCAAGAGCTTAAACACCATGAAGAGACCAAGTGCCATGGCTTTCTTAAGGATATTCCTATTTACGACTACGAGCGTATCGATGTCTTAGAAGCACAAGAAAATTATGTCAAAGTATACGCTGGTGATGGTGAACATCTGGTTTTGTATAAATTTAAGAACGCAATTGCTGAAATGGGTGAGAGTTTAGGGTTGCAGGTACATCGTTCTTATTGGGTAAAAAAATCAGCAATAGGTGAGTTTAAGAAAAAACAGGGGCGAGGAGAGATAGTTACGACAACTGGAAAATTAATCCCAGTCAGCAGGACATACTTGAAAGACACTCAGGCTTGTTTTGAGAGCCGCTTAAAGATGTAAATTTAAGTAGGCGATATTCTCGTCAAACTGAATGTCGATATCAAAACCGAATTCTTTGGCCATGTTTATCATACCGCTATTGTTGGGCATTGTGACTCCTGACAATTGCGGTACTTGTTTTTGTTGACAATATTGAATGATTTTTTTCATGAGTAGTTTACCCAGTCCTTTGCCTTGCTGATCGGAGCGAATTAAAACGGCAAAGTCTGAACTTATATTGTCTGAAGCTAATATTGCGCGGCTTACCCCGAGAATTGAATAGCTAGACTGGGTTTGTTCAACCGCTACGAAGGCCATTTCACGGTCAAAATCTATTTGGGTGAGGTTAGCCAATGCCTCGTGATCAAACTCTCCGACATGACTGAAGAAGCGTTTGTAAAGATCTTCTCTTGATACGTTATGAATGAAATTCGCATGGTAAGGTTCGTCCTCAGGAAGAATCGGACGAATCAATATCTCTCTACCATCTTTTAGAGTGACACTTTCCTCTAGCTCTTTTGGATAAGGGCGTATCGCGAGGCGTTGGCGAGGACTAGTTTGGTGCCCTGCTATGGATAAATTTGCGTCAAGAATAATGAAACGTGTGCCTTTTGTTAAAAGAGGGTGAATATCAAGGTCAACGATTTCAGGGCATTCGATGATCATTTGAGAGATAGTGACTAATATCTGCGCAAGACCATCTATATCAATAGTATTTTGGTCTCGATATTGTCGGATTTTACCTTTTTGCATCGCTTGTATAATCAGGTTTTTGGCTAATGCAGTGTTGAGAGGAGGGAGCCCACAAATTGAGTCTGCCGATATATCCCAATTGGCTCCTCCTTGACCGATAAAAATGGAGGGGCCAAAAATTGGGTCTGTTTTTACTTGAATTCTAAGTTCCTCAAAATCAAGAGATTTAGCCATTTTTTGTACTAAGACACCGTTAATATGAGCTGATGGATCATACCAATGCGCTCGATCAAGAATCGCGTCTACTGCATGTGCGACCTCATCACTATTCCTTAGATTCAGCATGACACCCTGTACGCTTGATTTATGCTGAATATCGACAGAGCGAAGTTTTACAGCCACGGGATAGCCGAGCTTCTCAGCCAAGTGGATGGCCTCGCTACTATCATCTGCAATATAATTTGGTAATACCTCGAGGCCGAATAATTCAAAAAATGGACAAATTTGATGAGTATCTAGATGAATAACGTTTTTGTTCGAACGAATGTTTTTGATCCAATCTTTTGCTAGGAGGAGCTTTCCTTTGTCGACGGCTTCGATTGTTGTAGGAGTTTCCATTAACTGTTGTTGATTGCGCTTATAGTTGACCAGGTGCATGAAGGCAGTGACCGCGCTTTCTGCAGTTCGATAGGTAGGAATACCAGCTTGAGTAAAATGAATCCTCGCTGCGTGGGCACTGCGTTCACCCGACCAGTTGGTTAGAAAGTTAAATTTTCGATGCCTCGGATGATTTTTTATCGTGCTAACGACCTCTTTCGCCGTTTGAAGACCGTCTGCGGTGACTGAAGGACTGCACATGAGTAAAATTGCGTCGCAACAATCTGAATCCATGAGTACTTTAAGAACCTCTGAATAGCGGTGGTAATCGGAGTCCCCATGTATATCAATGGGGTTACTTTTACTCCAAGTATCGGTGAGTATTTTACCGAGTGCATCGAGGGTAGATTGTGATAGAACAGAAAGATTGCCACCCAGTCCTATGAGGGTATCTACCGCGATGATCGCGGGTCCACCACCATTGGTTACGATTGCGAGCCTATCTCCCCTGAGCGGTATCGCATGCGTTAAGGTTTCAACAGCAGCGAAAAGTTCATGTGAGTTGTTGACTCGCAGCATTCCTGCCCTTTGTATTGCAGAGTCATAGATAACATCGAGAGTCGAAGTACCTCCTGTGTGCGCAATAGATGCTTGTTGTCCCTCAATGCTCCTCCCGCCTTTTAAAACAAGAATTCGCTTATTTCTTGACGCGGCTCTAGCCGCAGACATAAACCGCCGCGCATCATCAATAGAATCCAGATAAATTAAGATCGCTTCTGTATGAGAATCATTCGCTAAAAAATCCAAAAGATCGGCTACCTGTATATCAAGACTTGAGCCGAGAGAAACGAAAGTTGAAAATCCAATATCGCGATCATACGCCCAATCTAAAACGGTTGTACAAATCGCGCCAGATTGAGATACAAATGCGAGTTTACCTTTGTGGGCGTCGATGGGAGAGAGTGAGGCATTAAAGTTTGACCATGGCACTATGATCCCCAAGCTATCAGGACCAAGAATTCTTATCCCATTTTCTTTTGCAATCTTTAAGCAGGATTTGGCTATATTTTCGGTATTGATGTCTCTATCGACTTGGGAGTCCGATAGTATCACAGCGGCTTTCGCCTTAACTTGCGCGAGTTGCTTGAATGTTTCTACATGCTTCGACCGAGGGGTACAAACAAGCGCGATATCGGGAGAAGTGGGCAAAAATTCAATTGACGAATAAGCAAGAATACCGCATACCGATGTATGCTCTTTAGTGACTGGCATAATCACGCCATCAAATTCATTATTCAATAGGTTCTTCATAACAATATTACCTGATCGTTTGGGTATGCTTGATGCTCCGATCACAGCAATCGATGTAGGGTTTATCAGGTAAGTTATATTATCCATGCGTTTTCCACTTTGAGTGAATGAACCTTGTTGTATCTTGAGTATCTGTAATTTTGCTGTTGATTTGAACAGAACATATTAGTACAAACCAAGTTTGTGTCATGGGTCACAGAGTATTGATATATAATTAAAAATGTTGGGTTGATTCTCAGCCCTTCAGACGGCATGATCTATAGTAACTAAAAGTTAAGGCGTTCGAATTATTCATGAAAAAATTAGCAATTATTAGCCTATCGGTGGCTCTGACAGCCTGTGTATCAAGCGATTATGTCACGGACGTAAGTTCTGAGAGCTATCGTGAAGATTATAAAACACAACCTATGTTATCTCAGTCTGATATGACTAATGATATCTCTGAAGACAATGTTGCTAACGTTGTACCTATGTCTCAGACTAATAGGGTGACACCGACACATACGACAAAGCCGGTCGTGAAGTCAAAACCTTCAGTTACAATTACGCCCCCGACAGCCAAGCAAGTTGCAATGAATCCACGTTATGGCTTTACAATTCAGGTCGTTGCCGTTGGATCTCAACCTAAAGTAGACCAGTTCGCTCGTAAGCTTCCAAGAGAAGATAATCAGCCTATTTGGGAAAACTATAAAATGGTTAATGGTACCAAGTGGTATACTGTTTTATACGGTGATTACGCGACTAAGTCAGATGCAAAAGCAGCAATTGCTGGTTTACCAATGGAATTTCAATCATTGAAACCTTTTGTTAAGAGTATTGATGATATCAAGAACTCTCAATACCCCACACTTAACAAGCTAAACTGATAGGAAAGGGCATTAAGCCCTTTTTTATTGCCTGTTTTTTACACATGTAACTGGGTAGAGGCAGTTCTTTGACTGTTAGATCGTGTAACGAGTTGGCGATTAGACTAATATATCCTTTTTGTATTTGATGGCACCATGGATAACGTTTTTATGAAGAAAACAAAGATTCTCTTACTTTGTGGCGGTGGCGCAGCTGAACATGAAATCTCTCTGATTTCTGCTGATTTTGTTCAATCTCAATTGGAACTTACTTCAGAATTTGACGTTACGCGAGTTGAGATTAAAGAAAATGGCTGGTTCACTTGTAGTGGTCAAACAGCGAATATCGATACTAACTCTGGTACGTTACAAATAAATGGTGAGTCTCATGTTATTGATTTTGTGGTTCCGTGCATACATGGCTTTCCTGGCGAGACGGGCGATATTCAAGCGTTTTTAGAGCTAACTGGACTTCCTTACCTCGGTTGTGGTTCTGAAGCGAGCACCAATAGTTTTAATAAGATCACTTCTAAGCTCTGGTACGACGCTTTAGGCATTCCAAATACACCATACATTTTTCTGTCTGAGAATAACGATCGCGCTTTGGAATTGGCGAAAGAAAGTTTGAAAAAATGGGGTGCTATTTTCGTTAAAGCTGCCCGTCAGGGATCGTCTGTTGGTTGTTATCATGTTCGACAAGAAGCTGAATTACTAAATGCACTCGAAGGCGCTTTTAGCTATTCCGATCAAGTGTTAATCGAGCAAGCTGTTAAGCCAAGAGAGCTTGAGGTAGCCGCTTATGAATACCAAGGTGTTTTATACATTACAAAACCCGGCGAGGTTATTGCTCCACAAGATAAGTTTTACAGTTACGAAGAGAAGTACAGCGGGACTAGCGAAACCCAAACTGTCGTTGAAGCGACTAACCTAACCGCTGACCAGCAAGCTCTGATTAGACAAAGCGCGGAAAAAGTTTTTAAGCACATGCGCTTGCGCCATCTTTCCAGAATTGACTTTTTCTTAACCCCTGATGGTCAGGTATACCTAAACGAAGTGAATACATTTCCTGGTATGACACCTATTTCGATGTTTCCTAAAATGCTTCAGCATAACGAACACAATTTCGCTGAGTTTATGGCAGATTGTGTCCAAAGTAGTCTTAAACCCAAGGTTTGAAACTTTTAAAGACCATTCTTTCTAGTGCTGCTTTAGAGCGGTTACCAATATATTGGTAAGGCATGGCAGCACTTTTCCAGCGGCCAAAATGTTGGATTTCTTTTACTTTTAGCCCTTGTTCTGCAAGCTCATTAACAGCTCCGACTCGAAGTGAATGCCCGGAAAACTGTATATCGGTTCCTAATGCTTCACTTGCTGCTCTTAAAATCCTATATATTGAGGAATCATCGAGAGGATTTGAGCTAATGTTTCCGTGCTTATCAATTGCACTAAACAATACCTGGTGATCGCTTAGTCTAGTGTCTAGCCATCTCTTGAGATATTTGGATGCGGAAGCCGAGAGGCGGTAAGATTCTCCACCTATATTGACAGAGTAGGCGTCTGGAGTATTGCCTGAAAGATCATCGATAGTTAGCCTTTTCAGCTCAGACCTTTTGAGCATACATTCGAACATTAAATGATATATAGCCAAGTCTCTAATATCTTTTGTATTTTTTGATGAGTTTTTTAACAAGGTCAATTCGTCTAAGTGTTTCTTATTGAATGCAGGCGTTGATTGGGCATCACCGGATTTCTCTATTCGTAATTGAGCGAGTAGGTTTTGTATGCTGACTGAGCTTGTCGGGTCGGAGAGCTGAAGGATCTTATGAACCAATGAAATGGTGACATTGTAACGTTTAAGGGTGGCATACTTTCTTTCTCTCGACTCTTTTTCGAGAAATAATCGAACGGCTGTTACCGAAGCAGGAATTGGCTTAACATTCTTGTTGTGACAAAACTCTAAGAAAAGGTTCCAGTCTTTTCTCATTGCGAGTAACGAGTTATGTGAGTATGAGTTATCAGTTAAAGTATTGATATCCTCTAATTCAATATGTTCAGAAAAGGTGTTTATAAAACTGGTTAAAGTTGTCTTACATGTGACTAAACGAACGTTTTTTCTCATTTTAACGCACTATAACTAAGAATAATGGTATAAATATACTTGATAATGAATTATTTACAATTATTATTAAGTTATCCCAACCAAAAGGTAAGGTTCTATCAACTATGGCTGCAGCAAGTTATCGAGGTTTCACATTAACAACTGTTGGTGAATCAACAGAGACCTGGCAGGTTACTATTAAAAAGCACACGCTGACGGGAAGTATGGCAGCCGTAAAGAAGAGTATCGATTGGTTTTGTGATACGGCGACCTTAATTGATCCGAAAGAATTCAGCGCCATTAACTCGAAAGCTAAAGAAGAAGGGAAACCAGCCCAAGAGGACTTCAATGGCTACCAATTGAAGAATGATACTGGTGACGTGAACGGTTGGTATTGTTTCTTTAACGGCAGGCTAATTAAAGGTGGTAAACTTGCTATACAAAAGCACATTGAAGCATACTTGTTGGCCAAGCAAAAAGCAGAACAACAGCAAATAAAGAAGTAATAACCGATGACACTTGTTTATAGTACCGAAGTTGGGCGCATAACGCCTGATGAACAAAAGCCAGAGAGACCTAAGGGCGATGGCATTGTCAGAATTCAACGTCAAACTAAAGGTAGAAAAGGTAAGGGCGTTTGTATCGTTTCAGGACTAGATCTTGAGGATGCTCCTCTCAAGTTACTCGCTGCAGAATTAAAGAAGGTCTGTGGTTGTGGTGGCTCGGTAAAAGACGGAAACATTGAGATCCAGGGCGATTCAAGAGATAAAATAAAAAGTTTATTGGAAAAGAAAGGTTACACCGTTAAATTGTCTGGCGGTTAAATCAAGTTATTTTCATAAAATTTTCTCCAAGGGTGCATATTATTATGCACCCTTTGTTGTTGCAACAGTTTAATTTATTAAAATAAATTAAACTGAAATCCCATACAATATTACCTTCTCTATTACTAGTTATTTATATAATTATCCTTATTCCATTATTAATCCTTCAGTTAATTCATATAGCTATTTTTAGGATTCAGATCATATTTTAGATTATTGCTTTTAATAAATGTTTATATAAACAATTGTTATCGTTAATATAATTAAAAATTTATATATTCCATTTTTTTAAAAGTGTTTCCAATAGAAATATAGGGTATAGACACAATTGAGGGACAAATGAGTAATATTTATGGAACTAATGACCAAGATACACTAATAGGTACGAATGAAGACGATTCTATATTCGGCCTCAGAGGAAATGATATATTAAGAGGTAAAGAAGGGACTGATAATCTTTCTGGTGGTGAGGGGAATGATAGACTTTTCGGTGACTCAGGAAGTGATTTTCTTCAAGGGGATCAAGGAGCAGATTATCTTTTTGGTGGTCAAGGAAGTGATCGCCTTTATGGTGGCGAAGGAGATGACAAGCTTTACGGTCAGTCCGGGGATGATGTCTTAGAGGGTGGCGAAGGAATCGACGATTTAAAAGGTGGCAGTGGAGACGACAAGCTACTTGGAGAGCAAGGAGAGGACAAACTCTGGGGTGGCGACGGGAATGACGAGTTGGACGGCGGCCAAAGTGACGATGAACTTTGGGGTGAGGATGGCGACGATACACTGATAGGTGGGCAAGGCTCAGATAAACTTTTTGGTGATGATGGGAATGATGTTCTGTACGGCGGACAAAGTAACGATACGCTAAAAGGTGGCGAAGGAAACGATACGCTTTACGGAGGAAGCGGGAATGACACCATTGATGGCGATGGTGTGAATGCTTACGGAGACGATACTCTCTATGGCGGCGAAGGAACTGATACTCTTAGAGGCAATTCGGGAAATGATGAACTTTATGGGGGAGTTGATGACGATATCCTCGAGGGTAACGACGGAAATGATAAAGTCTTTGGCGAGGCTGGTCGCGATAATATATGGGGTGGTCAAGGTGACGATGAACTAAATGGTGGTCAAGGTGATGACCAAATTTGGGGGGGCGTAGGAAACGATCGACTAATTTCCGGAGAGGGTAATGATAAACTCTATGGAGGTGAAGGTGACGATCATTTTTTTATTGATAAAAACGATGAAGTTTATGGTGGTGAAGGCTTTGATACAATCCACTTTAGTCAATATCAATTAAATCAGAAAATTGAGTACTTAAAAGAGCATTATACTTCGGTTGAAGCGTGGAATTTCACTCAATTTAAGGAAAGAGTAAGGATAATAGGAGATACAGGTGATGATTTCATTCACATAAATGATCTGAACAAAAATTATACTATTCTAAATGACGGCAATGATACTTTAAATATTATTCTATCGCCAAAACAAAAAATAGACTTGAGACCAAGAGTGAGCGGCGGAGATGGAAAAGATACTTTACAAATAACATCCAGCTTTATTAAATCAGATGTCAATATAAATTTTAAAGGCATGAGGGATGTTGAACTAATAGAATTTTCTGGTAATTACAACTCCATAACAATTAGTGATTCTTATGTCAATTCTCCGATTAAGTTCACAGATAATGACGATAATATCATTATAAAACCAAGAGTATATACCATCCTTTCTGGAAATGGTGATGATAGTATCGATGCCAGTGGCAGTTATGGTTATAACAGTGCTAGGAGATATATCAATGGCGAATCTGGTAATGATTCAATTAAAGGGAGTAGTTATGATGATACGCTTATTGGAGGTATAGGCAATGATACTATTTCAGGGGGAAGTGGAAACGATATTATTTACGGCCTAGCGTATGATGATACACAATATATTATATCTCAAACAAATAGTAGCGATGTTCTAAAAGGTGAGAATGGCTCAGACGATTTCTTCTGTGATAGCCAAGATACTGTTGACGGTGGTAGCGGATATGACTCAGTAACACTCTTTACTTCAAACTATGAAGACATTAATTTTGATAATATTTCTAATATAGAATCGTTGACTGTTGTTGATATAGATGATTTTCAAAGTACAACATTAACAGGGGAGCTTCTTGTTCAAGCGATGTCAGGAATGGATGCCGACAGTCTCGTCTGGAGCCCTGAAAATAGATTCAAAATAAAAATAGTAGAAAACAATCCAATAGTACTAAGCTTACCCGAAGTTAATTAAAGATAACCGGACCTTGAAATAATATTATGATGAAAAGTACTTTAATTCTACTAAGTTATATATCAATATCAACTTACTCATTAGCTGCAATGAATTATCCACCAACAACAGGAACATGTAGTAATATGTCATCATCAGTTGATGGTGATGTTTATTTTGATAAGAATTGTAGAATAGCATATGTAATGCCTCCAGAAGTCGGGATGATAAAGAGTCATCGTGAAAATTTTGATGAAGAAAAATTAGCCCTTTGTACTAACTATCTATCTACCAAAGAACTGTTTAAAATAAATAACCAGCAGATACTTGACATAATAGTTAGGAGGGGTGAGATTACTAATAGCCTTATTGAAATAGAAGCTTCAATTAAAGAGGTTCAAAAGGTTTTAGATGACTTTAAAACTTCAAATTATGAGAAAATAGAAGGTTATGAAAGTGCAAAACTACACTTGAAAAAGAAAGAAAATGCTTATTTTAAAATTATGGAAGAAGCAGAAAATTGCAGTAGAAATTGTGATTTAATTGAGGAAGAACTAGTTTTTTTAGAAAGTGATTATTTCAACGCTATTGATGATCTATTAAAGTTAGAGGATGACTATAAAGATATAGAATTTTCACTAAGAAATTTTCAACACGATATTGACACTTTAAATATAACTCAGAATGAACTTACAGATCTACTTGATATAGGTTATGATTCAGTAAGTAAGGCATATCTAAGTTTAGAGGAAGCATTTAATCATTACTCGAAGATTGAGAATGGTGAGATTATCTATCTTGTCGATTTATTAAGAAATGAGACAGTGCAAGAGACTAAGAATAGAAATTTACATACTAATCTTATTTGGAAAGAGATGCCTATATATCGTGCTCAAGTTGCGACAAATTATGCATTCGAAAATTTATCGGGTCAAAAAATAAAAGATCTTCTTCTTGTTCCCTCTATAGGAAGTTATAATAGTTTAAATGGTAAAGATAAGGTTGATGTCATAAATTATAGCTATAATGACCGTTTATTAAACGTCAACTTTGATTATGAAAAATTTAACGGTGACGCTTTACGAACGGATCAGTTTTACACTCACCTACAAACCAATCTTATCGGGTCTTGTGAAGCCAAAAATGGAAAAGATTTCTCAGCGTTAATTGCTCCCAGAATTTATTATGAATATGGGCTTAATTTTCCTTTTTCAGTAACCGCTAAGTTAAATGGTAAAGCATTACTTAATCATATAGAAATAAGAAAGAGCAGAAGAAAATACCTCTTTAAAAAAATAAGGTGGACTGAAATAGAAGATTATAAGTCTTATAGTCATATTTTAGATTTGGAGTTTGATTCAGATTCTTCTCTACTTAGTGCAAAAATAAAATCAACCCTGGCTAAATCTATGATTGATACTGATTTATTGAGGTTTATGAATATAGAAGGACGAAGAGAGGACTATCATTTCAATCATCATTATAGCTATTCATCAAAGGGAGGTATATTTTCTTCCATGTTAAATGATGAAAATGTTGCAGTTCCTAGATGGACATTTACAGAAGAAGAAGATACTAATTTTACTAGTTCAAGATATCCATTCAGTTCACTTTTTAGTCCAGACTATGTAAATAAATTTTCTAAAACTATTGTTAAAACTTATCGAGGTAATTACCTTATTCCACAGGCAAGAATTATGACATTTAAGAGTGTAGTAAATGAAAATTAAAATCGGTATTGTATTTTTTACATTTATCCTATCCGTGGTTATTTTTAATTTAAAAGATTTTGAATACTTCCATGATAACAACCAAAAAGAGAATTTAGAAAAAAAAGAAACTTTTAGTGAATTAAGGAAAGAAAATGAAGTCATTAATACCGTTAAAGAATCTTCTATTAAAGAAGAAGTAAACTCAGATGATAGAAGTATTAATGATGAGGTATTTAGAGTAACGGATACAAAAATAGAAGCAAATCAGTATTCTGATAAAGAACTCGAAGCAGAAATTGATTATATAAGAAATTTAATTGAGTCTGAAAGTATCATTGATAAGATAAACCAAAACAGTCTTAATAGTGAAGAAAGAGATCAAGTTAAGAAGCTATTCTCTCTTCATGATAGTCTTTCGCTTGAAAAAACCAGACGCTTAGTAAAAGAAATTGAAGAAGAATACGACGATAAGTTTTTTTTAGAAATGGAGGAATCATTAAAAGATTTAAAAAAGGATATTCAAGATACAAAAGAACAAATAACTAATTATTCAAATTCATAAAAGATAACGTAAAGTAGGTTGTTAATGTTTAAAAAGTCACCGTTAGTTTTAGCTCTGTTACTTGCAACAACAGGTGCTAACGCAGTGCCCAGCTATAAAGTCTGTTCAAATGAGTCAGGTAAAGCTAGAAGTGCTTCAAATATCTATTTCAGTGATGATTGTAAATACGCTTACGTTGGACTTCCTAATTATGGAAAAGCAACGATGAATGGATACACATCTATGAATTTAGATCAGTGTCAAAATTACGATCAGGTAAATGATACAATAGAAGTGATTGTTGAATCAGCACAAAGAAATATACGAAGAATTGTAGAATTTACGAATGAAGTTGAGGAAGTTCAGCAGAAATTAAACGAACTGGAAGAGGAACGTGTTGGCTTCGAGTTGGAAGCTGTGAACTTGGGCAAACAAATTGACTATATTGTCAAAACTATTCTACCACCACTTGAAGCAGAAGAAAATGCAAAGCTTTTGGTATTCGCGAAATGTAGAAAGATGGCGAAGACTTTGGGCGAAGATATACTTGAGTTTTGTAGTGATTCATATCAAGAGTATGATGAGGTCAGTACTCGAACTTTTGAACAGAATATTAAAAAAGGACGGCTGACACGAGAAAAAAGTACAGCTTTAGCTGAAGAGTACGAAATTTCTAACAAAATAGAGAGGCTAAGAAGAAACAGATCTGCTCTTGAGGATTTACTTATCTCCGCTAAAAATCGAGTAAATGATCTGTTAAAAGAAGTTCGAGAATCTAAACAGTATTATTTCCGTATTTATGGTGCCACTGCGTCCTTGTTGTTCACGACTGATGTTGATAACTTCATTAATGAAAAGCGTCGAGCATTCGAAGCAGACAATACTGGATTCGAAGACCTGATTTGGAGAGGTATTTCTCCTTTACCGAATTCGACCGAAATTGACTTTCTAGTCAATCAACCTGGTGATATTGATGCTGTAGCCAACCAAAACTATCCAATTATGTCTATCGAAACACCAGATAGCTTGTTTAGAAAACCCAGTGATTCGATTCAGTTTTTTTCTGCAGGTGGCAACAAAGATTATCTTGCAGCCTCTCCGTTTCCTAACTCATTCTCCGCGGTATTAAAACTCAATGTTGCCGGTGCATGTGAAATAGAGCATAAAACTGATAACTCAGAACTTCTCAATTACGTTAATCCAAACGTTACTGCAATGTTTGAGATCAAAGGCAAAAATAGTTACAGAGCTGAAATCAAACAAAAGAGAGTTGTTGAGTTTTTTGAAAAAACACAACAGCTTGGCATTAATGCCGGAGCAATTACCTATGCTGACGTGAAAAAGAAAATTCGAGAAGCCAAAAACTTAGATACTTTGGTAACGATTACTTTCACTGCTGACACAGGGAAAGGGGTTGAAGAACAAAGGATAGAGAAACGCATGCTTGAAGAGAACCTGGTTGAACGTGCCATGGTTAACATGCTTGATACTATAGCTCAGAGAACGGTTGATCCAAATATTGAGGTATATCGACAGGAAGTAAAAGATGGCCTTGCTCAATTGCCACAATACGATCCAGAACGCGCTGAGTCAGGTGTTGAAGGTGCAAGGTTTGTGGATTCGGGTACTCCGGCAACACCTAATATTCAATGGGAATCTCCTATAGGAATTAGCTACCAAAAATCTATTACTGACTATAAGAGTGAATTAAACGCCTTGTATGTTGAGGAGGTGACTGAAGACTCATTCACTCCTCTTTATCAAAGTTTTGGCTTTAAGAAGCAATAGCTCTTATCCATCCTAGACTAATGCTCCTTCAGGGAGCATTTTTTTTCTATTAATTTCTATATTTTCTCAAATTATATCACTGAGGATAAATATGAGACCTACATTAAAACCACTGGCATTACTATTCTTATCTTTTTCGAGCATCGCCGTCCCCAGTTATCAACAGTGCTCAGGTAATCAAAGCGCGGCAAACAATATCCTATTCGATAGGGATTGCTCAACGGCTTATGTTGGATTACCTGACAAAGGTAAAGTTGTTCTCGATTCATATTCAAGTTTTTATACCGAAGATTTCTGTGAAGAATATGAGCAATTAAGAGAACAGAACGTATTGGTTAAAAGTCAGATAAATACTGTATTTCATGCGAAATTGGATTGGATAAACACGCTTTTTGAAAATGGAAAAGAAATTTTGACCAAGAAAAGTGAAATTTCTGAACTCAATACTCAGTCAGAAATATTTAGCCAAAAGATAGATGTTTTAAGAGAGGTAATCGCAGATTATAGAAGAAGAATTAACACATTGACCGAGTTAATATCCACATGTCCAGATGAGGCGCAATGCGACCAACTAACGGAACAACTCACAGAAACAAAACGCAATTACTTTGCGAATCGTCGTGAAAGTAGGGCACTAAGCGAAAATGTTGACCAGATTTCTATGAAAACTGCACGGGTATACCAAGAGATTGAGAGCTTGCAAAGTCGGGTTGATAATATGGAGATACGTATTAATGAGCTCGACAAGGGGCTACGAGAGCTGGACGATTTAGTATATGACCGCATGTACAAGTATCTCAATATCTACGGTTCAACTGCAAAATTGCTTTTTAGCCTTAATATGGACGAATATATTCAAGACAGAAAAAGAAGATTCGGTTCAGTAGCTGAAACGTACAACTGGAAGCCCATGCTTTTCAAAAATGTTAGGTTGTGGTTGAATGTGAGTGAACCTTCAGAAAGAGAAGAATATCAAGTAACATGGAGTCCAGTCATTGATATTGTTACCCCTGAGTTTTCTTCATTTGGTAAGGAGTTTATCTCGGGAAATCCAGAATCATCGCAAAACCCGATACTTACGCCACAAGATATTCACACACAAAATTTGGAATCTTATCTAGAGAACTCCAAGGCCATGCCGACTTCATTTGCCAGCTTAGTTAACTTTAATCTGCATGGTGCATGTCTATTAAAGGGCCGAAACTTGGGAGAGCATATATTGCCGTACGTAAGTGCAACTTTATCTGCGGAATATGATGTTAAAGGCTTTGCTTCTTATCACGCCGTTGTTAACCAACATTCGATACTTGAGTTTTTACGTGAAATCAAAAGCCGGGGTTTCCTTGGTTTTGGTTCTGTTAAAACGAAAATTCGTAAAACAGAGAGCCATCAGAGGCTTGTCAATATAACACTTAACGCCGATAGTTATGCAGGAAAGGAAATTACCAATAGGTATAAACGCTTGTTATCTACAGGAATACTGGAACGTGCCTCGATCGCAATATTAGATTCGATTGCAACCAGAAGACGAGGGCCGAATCATTGGTTACCAGACCTTGATGAAGAAGGAAGTGAGATGAAAAATGAGCTCGTTGCTTTAGGTCCCCGATTAAATATGACTAGTATGATGTGTCGTTCAGCCGGTAGAGTATTCTGTGACAATGGATGGGAGATAGGAAAGTTCTCATTCAGCAATAACTCATATCGTTACAAAAGCGAAACGAAAGCCCATTATGAAGAATCGATCTCTGACGTCTATTTCCAGACATTTAGCAACAGTATGGCTTTTGAAAATGTCCCAAACCAATAAGGCGGCGATATCAAATGTCGAGTCGACTTCTTATTATTAGTAGCGAAATACTAGTACTAATAATCAAGAATTGATTCTTATAAGCTAAGTAATCATCATTTATCAAACGAAAGTTAGATTAGTGATGATTACATACTTTATGGTAAATACGTTATGTTTAATGTTTACAGAGGCAGAGGAGGTTGTCATCCTCATAGTTCGCACATTTAATTTAACATAAGATATATAATGCGCACTCATTAACATTTCAAATCTCCAATCTCTCAGCAAGTAAACTTTGCTCTAAGCAAAGAAATAAATCTCATATAATCAGTATCTTATAAAAACTCATGTTTGATTTAATTGCTTCCCGAGCATTCGCTCTCGTTGTGCCAATGAAGTGACATTTTGTTTTATCGCCTTTCAAATCGCTTCTTAAAAGGATTTGGCAATCAATAAATCAAGATTAATCGGAAATTGGCTGAGTTAACATGTTGAAATGTGAAGGATATCACAATGAATGTTGAGGGATTTAAAACCCTATACTGGCGTCAGTTTGACTCTATTCGCGAAGGTGCTGAATATTTTCATGTCACTAAAGTTACGATTCGCCGCTGGCTTAACGGCGAAACCATTATTAACCCTATGGCTGAGAAGCTTCTGATTATTCGTGCCATTGGCTACTTACCTAATGATGTTCGCTGGCAAGGCTTTCGTATTGATGAGCATCGTGCGGTATTGATAACGCCCGAAGGTCGAGAATTCAGTCCTAGAGAACTTGAGGCTTTCGCGCTATGGCGCGACGAGTATAAAGAACTGATAAAGTTACACGGTCACATAGAACGACCACCAATCATCCCTGCTAGAGAAAATCCTTTACCATTTCGTGGCGGTCGGCGTATGCAGGCTGCTCCATGGATTCCGAGCAAAATTAGAAGGGCTGGCAAATAATCAATAGGCTCCAGAGGAGCCTTTTTATAACCAATAAGGAGTTTTATCAAAGTCAGTTCATAATACTTAATTTTTCAATAATGTCGCCCAATATTAGCTCAGAAAAGTGTGTTTTATGATCAATCCAATCACCACCGTACAATCCATCTATTGCATACTGTATTCTTCCATCACTCATGTAAAGAACATTAAAGTAATAAGTATGGATATTGTCTAGATTTGCCACGTGATGTGAGAATTCTGGCCATTCAAGAGTCAAAGACAGCACAAGTTCATGTTCATTTTTTTGTGCGAAAAAAATCTTGCTCTGATATCTGTGAAGGCATATGGTCACGGTGATATATTTTAATCGTTTCATCTGAAGTATTTGTATCTACTGCTAAATCTTTGAGAATTTGCTCTTTGAGCTCACCCAATTCCGCCATAATTTTTTTAGCACGAATTTCTCTTTTAGAATATATTTCTCTCTGCAACTTATTCAGTGTTTCTAAGCTTTTATCCTGCATGGTTCCTCCATAAATAGTACATTAGTGTAAAGTTGCATATGTTGGCATTTGGACGTGATTTTTAACTTGATCTTGATCATCTAATAAAGAAAACCCGCTTTCGCGGGCTTTAACTCTCATTTTCTAACCTGGTCACTCTTGAATCTAAGTTTTCGAGCATAAACCTGAGCCACTTGATATCGGTTTTTAGTACAGCCCCTACTCCAACGTCTAAGCAAAAAGACCTGATGGCAAAGACAAGCAATTACTGATACCCCTAGATTTACGTAGCAGCGGTCTTTCGACGGTCCCGAAATGCAAGTGAGCAGAAAGCTCTAAACACAAACGGCTCTTAATTGAGCCGTTTTTGCATTCGATACCTATTAAATTCACCGTTTGTGTGGATAACTGGCTAGCGTTTCTGTGTTTAACCGGCGCGTTTGAGGTGCTTATCCTTTTGTACTGAATAAAGAGTTTTAAGGTTTGAAGAATACAACGAAGGATTTAGTGCATAACCCTGAATGCTAAACAAAGAAATATATTAACTTCTTAAAACCCACCTAATCGGTGGATTGTTTAAATGAAGCGGCCTTTCTTGTTCGCAAGCGAACTGGGGCCTTTGGACTGAGACTCTCCAACACAGTCGATCGGCTTTCTTACACTCGGTAGGTTTCTGCCCCGTTTTTATCGCTTCGCGATGGCTTAGCAAGGGATAAGGCGGAGATCGTAAGCTTGCGAAATCATCAAGCTAAATAAAGTCTGTAAAATAATCAGAAAATAAATTCAAATATATGCAACCAGGATTATAATGGTCGTGATGTATTTCTTATTGAAAAACACTAAATTATTGGGGGTTTAACTAGTGGCAAAAACACGAATTTTTATCAGTTCTACGTATTTTGATCTAAAACACATACGATCTGATCTCGAAAGATTCATTAGAGAACAAGGCTATGAGCCAGTTTTGAACGAACATGGTCATATACCATATGGAAAGACTGAAAAGCTTGAAGAATACTGCTACAAAGAAATAGATTCATGCTATATTTTAGTTGCTATCATAGGTGGTCGATTCGGCTCAGAATCAAAAGAACAGGAATATTCTGTATCAAACCTTGAGCTTATAAGAGCGAGAGAGAAAGGTAAACAAGTCTATATTTTCATTGAAAAATCTGTGGTTTCTGAGTATAAAACGTATCAAGTAAACAAAGACAACACTAATATATCATACTGTGCTGTAGATGATATTCGTGTCTATCAGTTTCTAGATGAGGTCCACCGATTAAGTATCAATAATCAGATTCAGTCATTTGAATCTGCCAAAGACATACAAGTTTACTTAAGAGAACAGTGGTCAGGTTTATTTCAACGGTTGTTATCAGAAATAGGTCGACAAAAAGAGATTGATTTAGTATCTGATCTTAAAAACACAGCTCAAACCTTAAACCAATTGGTAGATTTTGTTAAAAACCTTGAATCTAAGGGAGAAAATGCAGTATCAGATATTCTATTGAGTAACCATCCTGCTTTTAACGAGATAAAAAATAAATTAGATATAACTTTTAGAATTATCTTTCAGAACTTAAATGAACTCGATAGATTGTTAGCAAGCCGTGGTTATCAAAGTTTGTATAAAGCAGACCCTACTGGCTGTAACAGTCGAGAAGGCTTTTACGGCTGGATGAGTATAGATAGTGAAAAGATCCTTTATGTTTCTACAAGTATTTTCTCAGAAGATACGTTGAAAATTTTCACACCAAGTGAATGGAATTCTGAATGGATCTATCTCGAGACAGAAATAGACGATATATTCTTCTAAAATCATTGCGACCCAATTTAATGGGTCGTTTAAATACTGTACGACTAATGTGTTTATCCCGATTAATCCGAAGAACTTAAACCACATACCCTATCCTTTTTTTGTACTGAGGCCTTAAAGCTCAGATTCTTCAACACAGTCGTTTGGCTTTTTACACTCGGTAGGTTTCTGCCCCGTTTTTATCGCTTCGCGATGGCTTGGCAAGGGGTAAGGTGGAGATCGTAAGCTTATGAAATTTCAGTTGTTACAAAATTAATTTATAATAACTCCCAACACCATTTAGAACCTATCAGTTTTCGCGTTGTATATTCGTCTTACAACATTATGGAGAGAAATTGCTTGTTAAAAAGTTTATTTAAGTACGCTTCACCACATGCGCAGACTTTCGATGATTTGCTTATTAGAGCAAGTCAAAGGTATTCACTCAATGACCCGTTTGAACTTCGTCCATCAAGTCGTGATGTTCTAGAGTCATTATCAAATCTAGCGGGAAAGAAAAATTTAGATTACAAACCATCTTATGATGATTACGGAATTATATCGTTCACTGAAACTCACAATAATTTACTAATGTGGGCTCACTATGCCAACCAACACAAGGGAATCGTCATTGAATTTGATATGGCGAAGCTAAACTTCAATCGATACCAAAGTTACCCGATATTCGACAATGATGAAAATGATGAAACCTTCGCCTCCGAAAATCCTATTATTCAAGAACTGAATGAAGGGCAAGTTCAAAGAGTTTTATACAGCCATAATCGGCCAAATGAAGAGGCGTACAGTGACATATTAGAGCACTTTTTAGTTAAAAGTGATGAATGGATGTACGAGAAAGAGCACAGGGTTATCGTTCCTCTTATAACTGCAGAACGTATCATTATTCGTAAGGATTATCTTCAGGTAATCGAAAATGCTTTAGAAATTGACTACAAATATGTTTTAACAGACTTTGGGAACGGTATGGTAATGGTCTCATTTGATGAAGCTTTACGTGCTGAATCTGGTAGGTTTTATTACGCATCTGATTCACAGATCACCGATGAAGAGTTTTTTCAATCATTTAAAATGGCATTTCTCGGCGAGATTTTTTCTGAATTATCAAAAGACCCCTCAAGTATATTTTTATATAAGCTACCTTCTGAAGCTATAAAGAGAGTTTTTTTTGGCTGCCGTATGAGTGAACAGGATAAAAAACAGATAATAGAAAAGGTTATAGACAATGACTTACTGAAAGAAGTCTCGTTTATGGATGTGGAAACAAGTAGATCAAGATTTGAGCTAGATTTTTCTGAAGAGTATTAATTTGAAATGCACAAATTAAAAACATCTAAAGTAAGACGAACAATTGAAGCTGTGGTCGGCATATCTCTAGAGCTATTATCAATTTATTTTGTATATCTTACTTTTAATTGGACGGTGAGTTCTGTCTTGAACGAGAATCTATCAGAAGAGACGCTATTGAGTTTACTTCTCCTTCCTACACTTTATGTTTTGAGGGAAGCAGGCCATATCTTTGATCCCCTATCAGTCAAAGTGGAGATAAACAGAGATAGGGTTTCAGTAACTAGAGGGATTTGCACGAGGATACAGGATACCCTTGAGTATAAAAACATCGAAAATACTGAAATTACTACTACTCTACTTGGTAAAATTTGTGATTACTCAACAATACGATTTTACTCGCCGGGTGGAAATGTTGAAATTCCTTATGTATATAAGGCTAAAAAAATTGTGGTCATGGTAGAAAAACTGAAGAAAATAAAATTAGATTTAGATAATGAGGCCACGGGACTAGATTAATCCGCTGCTTGGTTATCACAAATTTCATAATCAAATAAATGAGGTAGCTCTAGCGAGTCTCGCCACCATATTTGTGTTTTTTTATCCAGTTCATTATTCCTAATAAAAGCGACCCAATTCACTGGGTCGTTTAAATGCCGCCTGACCAACGCGTTTACCCCGATTAACCCGAAGAACTTAAACCACATACCCTATCCTTTTTTCGTTTGATTGAGCGTTTGATCTTAACGCACAAACGCATTCCCAAAAGTGTGATTGTAGCTCGATGCTTTCGTTGTCTTAGTAACGGCTCTCCCTCTTTCCATTGAACCTGTACAGATGCGAGATAGCCGCGAATACCATGCTGATTTCGTAACAATGTGCGATCGGGGCTGTGTTTGTGCATGCACTTGGTTAAGTCGGTGTTGGTTAAGTGAGGTATATAATGGGGATTGTACAAGCACTTGGCCTTGATGGGAAAACGATCTTAATTCTAGTGGGGCTGTTTAAGCTTCATACTAGGGTAACGGTTTTGGAGACTAAAGGTGGATAAAGGTAGCTATCGCTACCTTTTAGAAAGAAATACCTAACCCCTTTTCGATAAAAATAAGAATAAAAACTATTATCCAACTCCACATTCCGCCAGCATTCCACCACATAAATGCTTTAAACTTTAAAGAGTCAGTTTTCACTCTGTGACGAATAAACGGATAGGCAACGCAATAGTTAATGAATCTAGTACCGACATCATGAGGTGCTTGATGTTTTGGCAGCATGTAGCCGTAATCGTTGTAATATTTATTTAAATCTTTAGCCAACTGCTTATCGATGTAAATAATATACTTAAAACTGCCTAGAGAGATTAAAGGGAGTATAATGATTGATGGAAAACTATAAGCAAGTGCATACACCCCAAAAAAAGCAATCAAAAAGTTTATCATTTAAAACTCACTCCACACACTCTCAATCTTTTCGTAAATGACATCAGCACCAAATTTCCCTGCGGTAGTTCCCGCTACTCCACCAATAGCACCTCCCACTACTACACCGCCGATCGCGGCAATGGCAAGAACCGGAGCAGAAGCGGTGACACCTACAAGAAGTGCAATAACGGTAACAGCACCTGTAGCTGCGCCAGCCCCTAGATTTCCACCCAAAATACCGCCCCCAATACCACTAAAAAAACCTGCCGTTTCAACAGTTATTGTCTTACCACACTCGCCATTACCGTCTACGTTGCAAGCTTCGTAGATACTATTAACTCCGCTCGCGCCACCAACGGCAATGCCAATATATCCTAGCCCTCTGGATGCTGATATACCTATGGATATGTTGGCAATACGTTTGCCAAGATCTTTTACAAAACCCTTTTTTAAAATTTCATCTGCATTGTGAATGACAGACTTTGTCGAAAGCTTTAAATTTTTCTTCACTTGTTTATAAATTGGCAATTTTACGCTGCGCTTAGAGAGCATTGCAAAAGAACCGTCAAGTTTTTTAAATAATGCCGCTCTTTCAGTTGTAAATATGCCATAGTTCACTCCGCCAGTGCGGCTGGCCATGGCAGCTTGAGCGACATAAAGTTCATTGATCTCCAGCAAGACGTCTTGAATATTTTTCAAATGTTGGCCTACTAAAGCAGAGGTTATACCTACCCCAGTAGAAACTTGTGAATGGTAGTCACTAGGTAATCCGTATTTCTTTACCTGCTCGATTAGCTGATGGGAAAACAATTCAAAATGACGGTTCAATGTTGCAACTTCTTCATCAAGTAGTTTACTCATTTCAAGGCTAGCAACCTTTGCTTGTTCAACTAACTGTTTTAAAGTTTCTATGTCTGTGTCTTCTTCAGGTTCTTTTGTAGGGATAATAACTATCTCGCCTTCTCGAACGGGCTCATTTAGGTGCTTATTATATCGTTTAATAAGATCCTGATGCTCTTGGGTGGTTTCTGATGTGAAAAGACTAGCGAATAAATGTTCTTGAGACTGTGTGCTAGGTGATTGCATCCAGCCCAACGCAAACCGCTCAGTAAGAACACGCTCACGATTTTTAGCCCAACGCTTTTCATCTTCCTCTGTGTAGGTTAACTCTTCACGCCTAGCTGCTTTTTGTTTGCCCGCTCTTTGTTTTATCGTTTCTTCTAACGGTTCTGGATTAGTTATTAATTGCCCCAAATCATCAAGAGGCTTATAGCCACCACCAGATGAAGTTACAGGTTTATTACTTTTCTTAAAGTCGCCAATTGACATATCTTATCCTAAAAAATTTTAACCCTTTGACATAATAACAATTTTTTATTTTTTAGGTTAAAGTTTGAATAATTTAAGTTAAATTGACTATGAAAAAACACATATCGAAAGTTAAATGTTCAAGTAAACAGAACCTTTTTACTCAGTCTTCTTACTCCAAATCGTTTCATTTATTCTTCTAAGCTACACCACATTAGACTTGGTTCTTACACATACCCTTATAATAAGATCATATGTGGATCGATCCCTACCTCCTGGTGTAATAAGATTGTCACCTCGTATTTAAAACCTCCCGAGGCTTAGACATTGGGAAATGCCACCGATGCCCAACCAAAAAAGCCGGATCACTGATAACAGCCAGTGACCCTCACCTTTTAACTTTTGTCATTTTATATGTTGGGTGTTGGACCAATAGCTTTTATGTATCTAGGTTTTCGTTCCCAAAAGTTTCCTTTTTTACTCTTTTTAGGCTCTAAGGTTACAGTCCACATTTCTTCTCTAAACGCAATGAGCGGTGAGTTTCTGTAGGATTTCATTTTATCTAGAGCCTGACTCAACTTTAGTCGAGTATGTATCACGCCTTCTGGGGCACCGGTGTGTGGGTCATATTGTGATTCTGTTTGATATCTATTTTGAATTCGCGCATTTTCCAAGTCCTGGCGACGAAATTTTTCTAGAAATGAACTCATGGCATCATGGAGAGCGTGAATATCTGCCATACGTTTTCGTTCGTTATTGGTTAAGCCGTAATGAAATATATCCAGATCGGTACCGCCTTCATCATCTCTATCGGCGGGGCCTTCGACTATGTTCCAAGATGGCCAAGACAATTTGGAATATATCTCTTCACGATCTTTATGAGTCAAAAGTTTAGACTTCAGGCGCTCGATAGTCACTAGTTGCACGTCGAAGGCGTTCACATTTACACCCAACGCTCTCATATAAAACTCGGTCTCTTTCCACCATTGGCACATAAGAAGTGCTTGCCACGTATCTCTTAGCATATCCCACGGAATAATGTGATGAAATTTCCAGTCTATGTCAGGGCTAAGCTTTGTTCGAGCCCAGTGTCCAGGACTATTGTCACGCGCGTTGGGATTATCACCACCAAATGCGCCATCGATTAAAATAGTCATTATTTCTTCCCCTATTTTTTATTATCGAGCTCAAAGCCACTGCAGAAGCTCTACTAAACATTTTGGAGTTATTTGAAAGCCTCCTGTGGGAGCCTTTTAGCAACAATTGTTATGTCACTTTATGGATATGACTACCCTTGTGGGTGTTGATGAAATCTTTGCCATCGACAAACTTCGTCTTAGAGTTATTCACCATATAACCAATCGTATTACCAAAAATAGAATCGATATGGCGGGCGTACTCGCACTCTCTAGTTACACCACGTTCTGCAAGTAGTTTCTCCATTTTATGGGAATAGACTAAAAAGTCCTCAACACTTATTGTCCCCGGGGCTTTTGCCTTACCGGTGATAGAGGCGACAACCTCAGCTGGCGTTAAAGAGCCATTAAGGTTTTCTAGAATTTCTACGGCTTTTATAGGGTTCAAACCAGAAGGTCGTGTATACATGTCGTAAAGAATTTCGACATTGGTAGCAAGATTTTCTTTGAGATGACCTCCCATTATGTAACTACCGTTACCCACAGGGCCCGTCTTATAATTTGTTTCACCGTTGAGGTGTTTAGCTAAGTCGCCACCTGGTGTGATACTTACGCCAAAATCGAAAAAGTAGTCTCCTGCGTTTAATGCCAGAAAAGAAACGATATTTTTTGTGAAAGCGGGACTGCTATGTTTAAGATGTTCCTGATACAGCTCTTTTATCTTCTGGCTTGCGGAAGGTGTTGCCATGCTTTTCTTGGTTAGGAGCTCGTTGACAGAAACAAACTTAACGTTATCAGGAATATCGATATTTGAAGGATGACATGTATTGCCCTCATTCCTTCTATCGAGATAGATAATATGTTTTACCTTTGGCGTGATCTTCGCATTGGCGATGACATTTAAAAGTCCATGTCCTTGTTCTGAACTCGGAAGTGGATTATCGACCCCTTTTTCCGAGTTCGTATTGATCCAACAATAGGCGACCACTTTAGTGGGTAATTTGGAGGAAGAAGGCTTGACGCACAACAGTGAGCTCAATTTACTCTTTTTCTTATCATCACGGAGTGGCGATAGAACTACCGGAGTCGTTGTTCTGCTGCGCTGTGACTTTACCCTCTCACGATTTGCAGCCCATCTCTTCTCATCTTCATCGTTAAAAGTAAGTTCTTTCCTGCGAGCTTCTCGCTGTCTTACTTGGCGCTGTTGGGTGGTTTCCTCTTCGAGAACGAGCTCTTTTTCAATCGGAGGGATTGGAAGAGGTTGATAACCTCCTCCGGACGATGTTGTGATTTTTTTATTTGAATTAATGCTCTCTAATGGCATCTCAGATACTTCCAAAAAATGATAATCTTCATTTTTATATCTGATTAACTCATTGTTGTTGTTATTATTGTTATAAAAAATTGAAGCCGCTTCCAGATTAATTTTTGATCAAATAGATTAATTTGCAACCTAAATATGTATTCTTTTAGAACATTGGTGAATGAAATGTTAACCAATTTTAAAATTGAAACTTGAGGGTGACGGAAAAGTATTAGGATTTAATATGTATTGCTGAGATTTGTTTTATGAATAAATTTTACCTCGGTGAGAAGCAAAAGGCTCTTACGACTGTGCGAGATACCCGCATCGTAATCATAAGAGCCGCACTCTATCTAATTAAACCAATTGTTTAAAACATCTGCTTCCGTTTTCTCGAGCAACTTTTGTAACTTACCGTTATCCCTCATTTCTATGATCTTTTTGTCAATGATGGGAACGAGCTCGGCTTTGTCTTTATGGATGTAGTGATAAAGATCTAGCGTGGCTAACGGAGGCCCTGCCAAATCTATGTTTGTGTACCCTAGTTTCTGTAAGGTAAGACTCCCATTGAGCGGATTAGTGAGAGCAAGCTGAGCTCTGCCTTTATGAAGGAACTTCATCATAGCTTCTGCGTTGTCCATCACCTTAACTTTTTTGGGGTCGACATCTTGAGTGATCTTATCAGTATGTTTTACTCCGCGCACAATTACAGATTTGTAGCGATTTAAATCGTCTTTATTGGCGACTTTTATACTGCTTCCATCAATTGAATATGCGACGGTTTTGAGCGAATAATAGGGAGTGGGAACTCGTATTACATTGGGTGTTTGCTCGCCGTAAGCAAAGATTCGCGCAATCTCTCCATCAACGGAGCCGCTGTTGGCCGATTCCTGAGCGCGCAATCCAGGCATTTCCTTAACCACCAAACCATAGCCGAGTTCATCGTATATTGCGGTCATAACCCGAGCGCTGATCACTTGCTCCGGCAATTTCTCAATTGAAGCAAATGTGAATGTGGTCGAATTAGCGTAACTACAGAATGCCACGGAAAGAGCTACGATGATGATACTTCTAATTGTCCCCATATCTTGCAACCTCCTAATACTGCGTACCTGATAAGACTAGATACTAGACGTTGCTTTAGCCAAATAGAAAATGGACAATATTGAAAGAAATTTTGTGACAATGTCACCGACATGCATTAACTATTGATAAGCATAACAAAACCTAATAGCAAAATATGGTTAAATCAGTGACAACGTTACTTTTTGTTTATTTACAGTTGCCTGCTTTCGAATATCCTGCGGTAATTGCCTCTTTTTCAGATTTAAACAAAACTAGATTTTTTGTACTGACTTGATTGTAACTTGGACATCCCTCTGCAAGGTGATATTTTTTGCTTCTTTTATTGCCGTGCAACGCACCTGTTTCATGCGCTGCTTCTGGCAGCTTAGCTTTTAAAAGCTTGCTTCGATCCCCTTCCTTCCATTGTTTTTCTCCAACGACAAAAGGATTATTGTGATTCATTACCTTCGCAATACGCAGGGCTCTTTCTCTTTCCCACGAGCTCACTGGAAATTTCTTATCCCAAGCGATAAAGAGCTTTTCTTGTTGTTTTGACATTGGGAACTGATATCTATCGTGCATATAAAAGTAAGTTCTGGCGATCATACCTTTCACTTCATCGCGAGGCTCGACGGCACGCTGTTTAAAATCAACCTTAAAGTCGCACTGGCCATAATATTTCTGATTGGTTTGTACTTGATTAAAATTGAAATTCGACCTGTCACCATTTACCTCTCCCACTGCTGGAGCTAGGTTATAGAGGTCGGCTTCCATTAACGAAAATACTGGGTCGTTTTTCGAACAGTTTTTGCGACCACCATTTTGCCAACATTGGCGAGCTTTTCCAAAGTTTGAGGCGGGTACAATATGCTCCCATTCTAGGCGCTGAGCACGTTTAGTGTTTTTTCTAACTTTATAGCCACATGAGTCTAAATCTATCACACCACCACTACGCCCTTTGAATTCAAAAGAGCAACCACAATAAAGCGTCCCCTTTTGCATTCGGTCAAAGTACACGTCATTTTTAGCGATTACCTTCGCTTGGCTAAAATCATCTGGCTGAGCAAAAGCTGGAGAGAAAATGATAGATAGGAGAACAATACTTGAGGCGCTAAAGAGTTTATACAACATCAGTCTATATTTTATAAAATGTAACTCACCCAATCCTAGGTAAAAAAACTCCCTCTTTCAATAAAATAATCAATAAGATTTCTTTATATAACTCCATAGTATTCATAGACTAAGAAAGATAAAACTTGTGACAGCGTCACTAAGCTGTATGCTTAATTGTCAGTGTAGTGATTTATGCTGGGTCAGATTTAAGTCAAAAGTTGGCTTGTAATTTTATTACAGAATAAAAATTTACCATTGTAGTCTTAGCATTTTATTCTAAGATAAATGCATGTTTTAATTGTATATATTGATTTATTCAGAGATTTCCTATCTTTTTAAGGGGGCGTTATTTTTGATGTATTAGTTTAAGTTAATTTAGTTATAGTGCATTAAGAGAGAGAAAGTAGCGTGTGCTACTCTCCAGATGAACTCGCCATCTCTTCTCGGATTTTTTCCGATACAATCTTAATTGCCTCAGCAGTACTTACACCTTGAGACATAAGTTCTTGAATTTTTTCGACCGCTTTTTGTTGTTCTTGGTGGGATAACGTCGGTAGGTCATTTAACATAGTCAGCTCCTTCAAAAATGAGAGCCGACTATATTACGCAGAACCAATAAGGTCTAGTAGTTAATAATGAGAAACGAAATTTATATAAGCTCCCATTGCGTTCTTGTTTGTATAGCTGGCGGCAAGGTCCAACTGAAATAAATTTAAAGGTGAAAGGCCAATACCCGCAGTAACCGTATCCTCACGATTATCGTAAGCAAGATTCTTATTCCAACCTGCACGCAATTTCAATTGGCGCATGATATCGATCTCCCCCCCTACCCTCAGCATACGAGAATTATCTTTGAAACTAGTAAACTTTTCTTCTTCACGTAAATCGTAATCAACGCTGATGCTAGCATAATCACCAACAAGCCCAACACCAACTGTGTATTGAGGACGCATCTGATAATCAAACACAACCGGTTGAAATACTCGACTTTGATTAGGGTCTACCTTAGAAACAACTGTTGTGCCTTCCAATGTTTGTGATTTAACATCCCGAGAAACGAGATTTATGGCCGAAAAACCCACTCTAACCGGCCCATAAAACCACAAAAAACCCGCATCAAAGTTGAACATGGTTTCGCCTGTTCCATTATCTCTAACATCTTTTAGCTCATAGTTGTTAAGATTAGCTCGGTAGACGTAGGTATAGAGGCGTTGTAGTTTTGGTGTAATACCAAAAGATATGTGTTGCCCCAAAAAAGTTTGATATTTTGCTAAAGATAAACCAACCTCTGTCACCCCTATGCCAACAGCATCAACACCACTTAGTTCGGCATTGACCACGGATGAGACTGGCCCTGTTGCAGCATCGTAAGAATCAATTTGAGCGAAAGATTCTGCATACGCTTTCCCGAAAAGATTTGCTGCAACGAATTGATTAGGAATAGCAAAAGAAACGACACCTCCAAGTTCGAGGTTTGCTGTGCTATTTTTAAGACTCTTTAATTTAGATTCAATCTCAGTTGCCTTGGATAAATCACCTGCGATCGCTTTGTCTAGAAGACTGGATATGTCTTTTAGGTCGCCAACTAAATCATCTTCATTGCGATATTGCACACCAAAACTAGGAGTGATCATACCAAGATCATCATTGCGTCGATAAATTGCCGTTATTGCGGGATTATAAAAGGAGCCTGTTAAGAAGTTTCCTGCAACGACGCCAACACCACCCATTCCATCGCCTCGCGCTTCAATTGCGTAGTTATCCGCTATTGCGCACGCTGATAATAGAGAGAAAGACAGGGGTAATAATTTCCATTTATGTTCCATACGATACAAAACTATTTTGTTTCCATGTACTTCCATTCTCTATTAACTCGCGTTATTCCTCCACTGAAACGTCGTATGTTTTATTAATAATTTGGGATTGCTCTACAATTATCGGTCCTTGCCATCTTTGATGACTGATAGAAACCCCTAAAACATACCTACCAGGTGGGATATTCGCACTATCTAGTGAAGTGGGATAATTTGAGTCGTATTGCTTGGACCAGACTTTAGTATATTTGTTGTCAATATAATCATAAAGGGCGATCTCAAACTTGGGTAAAGGGCAGTTCCGATTCAGTAACGCATTTTGCTCAACCTTCCATTCTGCTTTCGCATTCCAGCGAATGGAGATTTTAGGTTCGGTATCGCTGAGTATGACCCATGTACTCCAAGAAGACTGATCTTGCGCTGTGATATCAAGTCGATAAAGACCTTTCGCGATATCACTATTTAAATTGTAGCGCTTGAGGTACTTCATTAATCCGAGTTCATTATGAGACGCAGAATACTTGAAAGTGTTATCAGTCGAGAGTTCTTTTGACACCCACCTTGTCAGTGTAATATCAAAAATTTCTTTAGTCGCATCAACTTCAATAATTGCACGGTACGCGTCCCTGCCTGGACTTTGAATTTCTGTTCTTCGTATGGTGACATTGCTTAACCACGAAGGCAGAGAACGCTTATCGAAGCCTTTACCACAATCAACATCTAGGGATTGGAGGAACAAATCATTGAGGTGGGGGGCAATACTGCTGTTTTTTTCTAACTGCCAAACTTCTACCAGAGATGAAAACATCCCTGACAAATCGTTATTCAACAAATGTCTGTGAGCTTGAGTCAGGGGAGAGTTTGACTCAAACCAAGATACCTGTTTAGACATTACGGAAGCGCTACTGAGTAACGCCCCGAGCAATAGAAATAACCTCATTATGCCTTCATTTTGTAGCCAACTCCCCGAAGAGTCTCAATTTCAAGTCCCGGTAGCTTTTGGCGAAGTTGCAGAACATGTGTATCAACGGTTCGAGTTGTAGGGAAATGATTGTACCCCCAAACATGATCAAGCAATTCGTCTCTTGTAAACACTCGGCCTAGATTACTCGCTAAGAAAAGCAATAAATCAAACTCCGTGCGCGTCAAGGTAATGAAATCGTCTTTGTAAATCACTTCACGTGTTGATTTGTCAATTTTTAGATGCTCTGTTTGAACGCGGCTATCGTCTTGAAGCTCATCTTCAGGGGCACGCAACTGTGCACGAATACGTGCAAATAACTCCGCCTCAGCAAAAGGCTTAGTTAAATAGTCATTAGCACCCGAATCAAGCCCCATGACCTTATCCTTCACAGTGACCAATGCGGTTAATAAAATTACAGGTATGTCTTTTAACTTTTTCCAATCAACCAAATGCTCTACCGAATCACCATCGGGTAATTGGCGATCCAAAATGACTAAATCCGCTTTTTCCCAATATTGAGCCACGTCAGCAATTGTCTCTGAGTGGAAACACTCGTATCCTGCTTGCTCAAGGCTAACTAATAGACCATCAGCCAGGTTTTTATCGTCTTCAACTAAAAGCAGTGTCTGTTTCACAAGGTATCTCCAAAATAAACGTTGTCGGTGGCCCGATTAGGGACATGCGCCCTCCCATCCTGCCAACCATAGATTCAACGATAGTCAAGCCCAAACCAAGACCGCTTTTGCTTACGAACGGCTTTCGTAACTGCCGCCAGTCTCTCGCAGACAGTTCACCTTGGTCGATCAGCTTAACTGTAATTTTTTGGTTCTCTGTTGTTACATCGACAACAACAGGAGCCACACCATACTTGAGCGCATTACGTATTAAGTTATCTATGCAAGTGCCCAACCAATATACATTAAGTTTTGCGGAAACGTCACTATTGATAATAAAGTCAACGTTGCCGTTAAATTCTTCCTCTATCTTGAACTCTAACCATTCTTTAACTGACGGTACCCAATCACTTGCAAGCGGTTTATTATCTGATTGCAAATAATCTTTGCTCGCTTCGGCAAGTTGCCTAAGACGTCTTGAATCCTCACACAACCTTCGGAACTCGTCGTAGACTGATTCAGGCAGCCTTTCGAATTCCCGTCGAAACCCCTCTACCGTGAGAGATAAGCTTGCAATAGGAGTACGAAGCTCATGAGTTAGTATTTGCAATATAAGCATGCGGCTCTTCATTTCCTGCCGCTTAGTGTCCCATCGATATAACGACCAGCCCATAACCAGCAAAATATTCGCTATGACAAGAACAACCATGCTGATACGCAGAACGTCTGAGTGGTCCTCAACATCCCAGCACATATTGCCACGTTGTACAAAACAACTATTGTAAGATTGGCTTTTGAGCTTAAACGTCAATCCGGCGTTTTCAACCGCTCGCTGCCAAATATCCTCGGGGAAAACCAGATAGTTATCGTTTTTTCTTAACCAAAGCTCATCACGTTCCATGAACATACTCGAACCAGCAATTAAAGCTAGTACCGCCTCTTCGTCCATTCTTTGCAAACGTCCAAGCAAAGTAGATTTTGGTGCAAGTGCGCGTTCTTTGATGTGCATGTATTGAAGGAGTTGAGCATTACTATCCGGGTGTTCTTCGACATAGCGACTCGCATATGTCCCACCTCCTGGATGAATGAGTCCACTACGTGCAAACCATTTATCACTGAGGGTACTCCCTTTACACATAGCACGAGTAAAAACAAGTGGCTCGGTCACAACAGGGCTGAGAGGTAGTTTACCTGAGCAGTGCTGAGAGAGGTGATAGAGCCTTTGAATATCACGCAATGGGTAGACAGATGTTTGAGGTAACATCGATTCAGGAGTCAGTAATTTTGTAGGATAATCAGATTGTAAGCTTCGAATATCATAAACAACGCTAGCTTCTTTTTGATTAAAAAAGTCTACAAATCTATCAATCCTTTCAGGAAGGGATTCCGCCTCCGCCACTCCAGAAGAGAGTATGATAGACAATGCTAATGCTGTTAATCTTTTCGTAGTCAATGGCAAAGGTACAATAAATCAGTAAGTTAGTAGTTAGAGTAAACATTATTACAGAAATATATAACGCAAATGTAATATCAATGTCAGGAATACGAGTTCAAAACAAACTAAGCCAGCAGTACTGCTGGCTTAGTTATCGTAGGTTACAAGTTTACAGTGCTTTCGCGATTGCGTCTACACTATCCTTTGCATCTCCAAAGAGCATTTGAGTGTTATCTTTGAAGAACAGAGGATTCTGAACGCCAGCATAGCCAGTGTTCATCGAACGTTTAAAAGCGATCACATTCTGAGCATTCCAAACTTCTAGTACGGGCATCCCAGCAATCGGGCTATTTGGATCATCCTGAGCAGCAGGGTTTACTGTATCATTTGCTCCAATCACAAGAACGGTATCTGTCTCGGTGAAATCATCATTGATTTCTTCCATTTCAAGTACGATATCGTAAGGAACTTTTGCCTCTGCAAGCAAAACATTCATATGCCCTGGGAGTCTGCCAGCTACCGGATGAATTCCGAATCTAACATCAACACCTTTTGAACGTAACTTTTCTGTGATTTCGTGAACGGGATATTGGGCTTGAGCAACTGCCATTCCGTATCCAGGAGTAATAATTACCGACTTTGAGTTTTTTAGCATTTCTGCCACCTCCTCAGCCGAGGTCTCTCTGTGTTCCCCTTGTTCCTGATCTGAAGATACGGAGACTTCCTGTCCAAAACCGCCTGCGATAACACTTACAAAAGAACGATTCATTGCCTTACACATTATGTATGACAATATCGCACCTGATGAGCCAACCAAAGCTCCTGTAACAATCAGAAGATCGTTTGCAAGCATAAATCCGGCTGCAGCCGCTGCCCAACCAGAATAAGAGTTCAGCATAGAAACCACAACTGGCATATCTGCCCCGCCTATAGAAGCGACTAAGTGATAGCCAAAGGCAAGGGCAATCGCGGTCATCAAAAGAAGAGCAAAAGTACTCCCACTCTGATTAACAAAATAAACGAGTAACAATGTCGATATAACGACGGCAGCTAGATTAAGTTTATGTTTATTTGGCAAGTTAAGAGGTGAAGAAGAGATAACACCACGCAGTTTACCAAAGGCAACAATAGAACCCGTAAAGGTTATCGCACCAATGAACACTCCGATAAACACTTCCACAAGATGAATGACATGCTCAGCGTGTGTATTAGACTCGGGTGCAGCAATAAAGCTATTATAACCAACTAATACAGCAGCTAATCCAACAAAACTGTGTAGGATCGCCACCAATTCAGGCATTTCAGTCATTTCAACTTTCTTAGCATAATGAATACCGATGCTACCACCGATGATCATAGCCAAAATAATCCAACCAAAACCCTGAGAATCAGGTGAAAAAATCGTGGCCAGTAAAGCTATCGCCATACCAACAATTCCGTAATAGTTACCGGCTTTAGCAGATTCTTGTTTAGATAGACCAGCTAAACTCAAGATAAAAAACAAAGCAGACACTATATAAGCAGCTTGTACAATTCCAGCAGACATTTCAATCACTCCTTAATCTTTACGAAACATTTCAAGCATGCGCTTAGTTACTGTAAACCCGCCAAAAATGTTAATACTAGCGATCAAAACAGCAATAAACGAAAGAAATGAGACAAAGCCACTTCCTTGCCCAATTTGCAATAATGCACCAACGACAATAATCCCTGAGATAGCATTAGTGACAGACATGAGAGGTGTGTGTAAAGAATGTGTCACGTTCCAAACGACATAATAACCAACGACACACGCCAAAACGAAAACAGTAAAGTGCGCTAAGAAAGACGCAGGTGCAACACTGGCAATCCATGCGAAAACGCTCGCACCTATTCCCGCCGCGAGCCATTTTTTTGTTGGGGAAACAGCTTTCTTTTCAACAATCAGCGCTTCTGTATTTTTCTCTTTTGGGAGTTGTGCCGGTTGAGCAGAAACCTTTATAGGTGGAGCCGGCCAAGTTATTTCACCCTCTTTGATTACTGTTACGTTGCGAATCACAACGTCTTCAAAATCAATATTAATTTCACCGTCTTTCTCTGGAGATAAAAGTTTTAAAAGGTTGACGATGTTAGTTGAAAACAACTGAGAGGACTGAGTGGGAAGTCGCGAAACCATATCGGTGTATCCAACGATTTTCACACCATTACTGGTTGTTATAACTTTGTCAGCTTGGGTATATTCGCAGTTGCCTCCATTCGCTGCCGCTAAATCAACAACAACACTGCCAGGCTTCATGCTATCGACCATAGATTTAGTAATTAAAGTTGGCGCAGGTTTACCCGGTATTAATGCTGTTGTAATGATGATATCGACATCTTTCGCTTGCTCTGCATATAGCTCAGAAGCTTTAAGGTTAAATTGATCAGACATTTCTTTTGCGTAGCCGTCACCGGAACCAGCCTGTTCCTCAAATTCTATCTCGAGAAACTCGGCGCCCATAGACTGAACCTGTTCCTTGACCTCAGGCCTTACATCAAACGCACGAACGATCGCACCTAAGCTACCAGCCGCACCGATTGCCGCAAGTCCTGCAACACCAGCACCAGCAACCAAAACTTTTGCAGGAGGGACTTTTCCTGCTGCCGTAATTTGACCTGTAAAAAACCGTCCAAATTCGTGAGCAGCCTCTACTACGGCACGATAGCCCGCAATGTTCGCCATCGAAGAGAGCGCATCTAGAGACTGAGCGCGAGATATTCTCGGAACCGTATCCATTGCCATAACATTGATATTTTTTTCAGAGAGGCTTTTCATGAGGTCAGGGTTTTGAGCCGGCCAAATAAAGCTGACAAGCGTTGCACCCTCTTTGATTAAATCGACTTCATTTTTTGAGCCATCAATAACAGGAGCGTTAACCTTAAGGATAATATCTGACTTCCAGACCTGTGCTTTGGAGACAATTTTTGCTCCTGATGTTTCAAACGCTGAGTTGTCGAAGCTGGCTTTTTCGCCGGCTCCCTTTTCAATGACTACATCGAAACCCATTTTTAAGAGCTGCTCAACTGACTTCGGAGAGGCGGCAACTCGAGTTTCACCAGCAATAACCTCTTTTGGTACACCTATTTGCATTAGCTATTCCTTGACTATTTAACAAACAAAGATTGTTCTTTTTTTATCCAACGAATTCCGATACTGCAAGCACTTTGTAGCAAAAAACTAAAATATCATTACATATAACATTAAGTAATGAAGAAATAGGCTTATCAAGTCGTTAATACAACACATTAGCGTATCACTCATACAGGTCAAACCAGTAAAACTCAGAAAACAGATCCAATTACAAAATCTGTGACCTTCATAAACGAAAAAAGCCACTGGTCTTTGACCAATAGCTTTCTAGTAATAAATCCTTTTGTGTTCAGACCTAAGGTCAAAACATATCATCACCCATTTGATCGATGAACATTTGCGCTTTTTTTAACATGAAATCGTTCGCGTCAGGCGCACTTGGTAAAATATCAGAGCGTATAAAGCGATGGGTTTTCACTTCACCTTTTATTTCCTTAGTAATTCTACCAGCAATTCGGTACTGGCCACCTTCAGGTATGGCCTCTTGGTAAATGAGGTAACCTTTATACTCTACAGGTTCTGCGGTTTGGGTTTCTTGTTTTGGTTTAACACCGAATAATCGTGAAAAAAGCCCCACAGGCACTCCTAAATAAATCGTCATGTCAGGATTACCTTATACTAAACTATTTCTTCATTCCAATAGTCCAATCGGACAAACCGATAAATCTAACCCCTCCCTCGACTGTTTTGTACGAAAAATGTCCTCAATATCCCATTATTGTGTAATTTTATTAAAGCATTGTTGTAAAACACTTGGAAATTCATCAAATAAAAGTATTCTTTAACAGCAACTAATAAGTAAAGTATTAAGGCTCTCTGGTTATGTCCTTTAGAATTGTCACAACAAATTGGTTTCGGCTTACGTTACCACTATTGATCGTGACATTTGCCATGGTTTGTCAAAACCAGATTGTTGAACTTACTTATTCCAACCGTGAGATCATTACCTCTTTACCATACGCTTTATTTATATTTACTATCTTACTAGCGCATGCATTTAAGCAAAGTCGTATCGCTATGGTTTCTGCAACCATGTTGCTTGCATACTGGGTAATACAGAGCCGATTACAATCACCACTCTCTACGGGCACCACAATATTTGAGCTATCTCTGCTCACTCTACTCATGCCAATATCACTTTTATTGGTCCTCAGTTATAGAGATGCGAGTATTTTTTCAAAGCCATTTGCGCTATACCTATTTAAGCTAAGCGTTTTTTTTATATGGTCTTGGATAACATTATCTTATATCCATGAGGATGGACTAGATGACTTAAACAATACGTTTCTTTTCGTTTGGCCAAGTGTTTCACAACTGCCTTTCATTTTAGTTATATTTTCCCTAGCAATGGTGCTCATTTTTTCAATCTTTTTGATGAGCCGGAATAACATTATTGATGCCGTTCTTTACACAACCGCACTTCTTTCATCAGTAACCTACGCTTTCATCCACGTTACTTTCATTTCAAGTACACTCTTTTCTTTAGCGGGGATACTTCTTCTTCTCTATTTGATCAATGCAAGCTACGAGCTAGCGTTTAATGACAATCTTACCGATATTCCAGGCCGGCTCGCCCTAGAATCAGACTTACGCCATTTAGGAAAGGTCTTTTCAATCGCAATGGTAGATATCGACCACTTTAAATCATTTAATGACAGCTACGGTCATGAAACGGGTGACGACGTATTAAAGCTTGTAGCCAGTAAATTACAAAAGGTAGGAAAAAAAGCGCGGGTTTATCGTTATGGTGGAGAGGAATTCACCATTTTATTTAAAGGACGAGAAGCACCAGATACCCTGAGTGAACTGGAGGAATTACGAGCTGCCTTGGAGGAATACGACATGGTCATACGTAATAAGGATGCGCGTCCCAAAAATGACAAAGTGGGCTCTAAACAACGTAAAGCGAAGGCAAAAAGTAACACGGTCAACATCACGATTAGCATTGGTGTAGCAGACAACCTAGATTTTGATACCGTGGCAGAAGTAATGAAAGCGGCTGATAATGCGTTGTACAAAGCAAAAAAAACCGGACGTAATAAAGTTTGTTCCGCCTAAAATATCTACTAATTCTCTGAATTTTCTTACTCAAGATAGCCGAGCATTGACATTTGAACTCATTTTTCTAACATAACGATTTTAAAGATGAGAACAGAGAGCAGAATATGTCAGATGTCGCCGACTTGGGAAATTCACAACCTGATCTTTCGCTAGTGTCTGCAGAATTAAGGCAAGTCATAGAATTTGATGACGTTCCTGAAACGATGCACTCAATGGTTATTGCAATACACGAAGCAGCGGAAGAGGCAGTAAGAGAGGCATGGGATACGCTACCTGTTAGCGCGCAAAATGTGCTAGATAACTTTGAGCAATTTCACGCACTTGTTTCCGTAGGTCAGGCTTTTGCCGGTTTAAACGTAATGGAAGAGTTTCCTTCAATAAAACTTCCAGAAGAGATGGATGAGCAGCAACAAGAGCAATACCGCGCACAGTTACTTGATCAAGTTTTAAGTAAGTGTATCAAAGATATGGTTAAACAGATAAAAAAAGCTAGGCGGGACCCCATTCTGAAGAAAGACTTTGTACAAGTTTTTACTCGCTAATTACAAAGGCGTTGGCAACATACCAACGCCTTTGTAGAAACATAATCCGTACGAATTTTTAGTCAGACTCAATCAAAAAAATGCGGGTTTCGTAAGGACGCAGTACTTGATTCTGCCCCCCAACCTCACAAGTCTCACTCTGATAGTTAGAAAGTAGTTTTCTGGCTTTGCTCATATCAAAACGATCAGGCAGTGTGCACTTTGCTTCGTCGCCATAGTAGTTATTAATACACAATAATACTTGCTTATCGTTCTGACGGGCATAAGCAAAAATTCGCTTGTGCTCGGGGAATAGATCTTCGTATCGGCCATCAGTGATCACAGAAACCTGTTTACGAAGTTCAATCAGATGCTTATAAAAGTAGAATACAGAATTCAAATCTGCTATTGCAGCTTCCGCATTGATCTCAGGATAATTTTGAGCCAAGTCTAACCAAGGTGTTCCTTTAGTAAATCCAGCATTCTTGGTGCTATTCCACTGCATCGGCGTACGTGAGTTGTCACGAGATTTCTGCGCCAAAATCGCCATCATATCTTGGTGCGCAATACCACGACGATTAACCATAATTTGGTACATATTAGTACTTTCAACATCACGATATTGACGAATATCGGTGTAATGTGGATTTGTCATCCCAAGCTCTTCACCTTGATAGACATAAGGTGTGCCTTGCATCATATGTATTGATGCCGCAAGCATCTTGGCTGACTCGATACGGTACTGCTTGTCATTACCTAAACGACTAACAACACGTGGCTGATCGTGATTACACCAAAATAATGCACCCCACCCTTTGCCATTTAAACCCGTTTGCCAATGGTTGAAGATTTGCTTTAGTTGAATAAAATCAAACGGAGTTTTCGTCCATTTATCCCCATTTAGGTAATCGACTTTGAGATGGTGAAAGTTGAATACCATAGACAACTCTTTACCATCTTGAGCTGAATATTGCTGACAATGCTCTAATGTAGTTGAAGACATTTCCCCGACAGTCACACTACCATACTTTTGAAATACGGATTCGCTTATCTCTTGAAGGTACTCGTGCACGCGTGGACCATCGGTATAAAAACGTCGACCGTCGCCGTTCTCATCATTTAAAAACTCTTGTTGCTTCGAAATAAGGTTGATAACGTCCAAACGGAAGCCATCTACACCTTTCTTCGCCCAGAAATGAATGACGTCTTTAACCTCCTCGCGAACTGATGGATTCTCCCAGTTTAAATCCGCTTGTTCTTTGGCGAAGAGGTGTAAATAGTACTGGCCGGTACCTTCATCCAATGCCCAAGCACTGCTACCAAATTTGGAGTTCCAGTTGTTGGGCTCAGCACCTTCTACAGGATCTTTCCAGATATAGTAGTCACGATATGGGCTATTTTTATCACCTAATGCCGATTGAAACCATTTGTGTTGAGTCGAGGTATGATTCACTACAATATCCATAATGATTCGAATACCCAATTGATGAGCCTCTGACAGCAAGACATCGAAGTCTTTCATGGTGCCAAATTCAGGGTTGATCTCAAAATAATCGGAAATATCATAACCGTTATCGACCATTGGCGATTGATAGACCGGTGTTAACCAAATCGCATCCACACCTAGAAGTTTTATGTAACCCAGTTTTGACGTGATCCCTTTTAGATCGCCCATGCCTTTGCTTCCACTGTCACAAAAGCTTTTTGGGTAAATTTGGTAGATGGTTGCTGTTTTCCACCAACTCTCATCAGGTTTAGTTATGGCCATTTCTAATACTCACACACCATTGAAATAAAAAGTAAATACAAATATACCCAAGTGACTTCAAAATGCAGGATTCAGAGCGATGCCACAGCGTTGAACTCAAGGAAAATAACGCTGCGGATAAAGCCCAACCATGAATCTTTTGAGATTGAAGCAACCACTTGTGACAGTGTCACATTATCTATCGAGTTATATGTTTTCGGACTTGAGGTCACACTTGGTTTGAGCACGCTTAAACATCACAAGAGTAAGCAGCAAAGGGACTATGATGGCCACCAACATCGACAAAGCAAATGTGCCCCAAAACTGCGGCTGAATAGATAGGATCCCCGGCAAACCGCCTACGCCAATACCGTTCGCCATGACCCCTGAACTCCCACAGATAGCTGCTGCAGCAGCACTACCGATCATAGCGCTCAACATTGGAAATTTGTATTTCAAGTTAATGCCATACATCGCAGGCTCAGTGACACCAAGGTAGGCAGAGATAGCAGCAGGCACTGAGATATCACGCTCACCGTGTTTTTTACTAATGATAATTATGCCAACCACTGCCGACGCTTGAGCAATGTTTGATAGTGCAATCAAAGGCCAGATGGGTGTGCCACCTAAATCTTGCATTAATTGCAGATCGACGGCATTAGTAGTGTGGTGGATGCCAGTGATGACCAGTGGCGCGTACAGAAAACCGAAAATGGTTGAGCCAATCAGCGCGAAATCACCTGTCATTGCTGCTTTTGCAGCAAAAGCCACACCATCACCTAAGGCACGGCCGAATGGGCCAATGATAGAATGCGCTAAAATCACAGAAACGATAATAGAAACAAACGGTACAACCACTAGATACAGGTAAGATGGAATAACCCGTTTTAAGTTGGTTTCAATAAGTGCTAAGGCTATTCCTGCAAGCATTGCGGGTATGACTTGAGCTTGGTAGCCTACTTTCTCAATAGTGAATAAGCCAAAATCCCACACTTCTGGGATCTGTTTACCGATCAAATAGGCGTTCATTAACTGTGGTGAAACCAAGGTCACTCCAAGTGTAATGCCCAAAATCGGAGTACCCCCGAGTTTTTTCACTGTCGACCAGCACACACCAACTGGTAGAAAAAAGAAGATTGCTTCACCAATTAGCCACAAGAAAGAGTGAACAGAAGCCCAAAACTGGCTAATTTCCGTTAATGTCTGACCATCGAACATTTTTATGTCACCAATGACATTACGGAAACCGAGAATTAAGCCGCCAGTGATGATTGCTGGCAATAATGGAACAAAGATTTCTGCAAAATGGGAAATACCGCGTTCAACAATATTCATATTTTGACGAGCTGCGCTTTTAGCTTGATCCTTGCTTGCCTCGCTTTTACCGGTCAGATTAATCAACATCTTGTAAACTTCATCGACTTCAGTTCCGACAACAACTTGGAACTGGCCAGCGTTTGTAAAGCACCCCTTGACCATAGATAATTTACTTAACTGGTCCACATTAGCTTTGTCTGGGTCATTCAATACGAAACGTAAACGAGTCAAGCAATGACTTACACTAGCAATATTGTGCGCTCCCCCAATCAGTTTAATCAAGCGCTCTACATCTTGAGGTACAATCTTACTCATAACCTTGCCCACCTTATATTCGAGACCTTCAATTCATCGTTTAACTTCAACAATGGGAACATTCCCTTTTTGATATTTTTAATAGTGCCATTAAGGATTCCAAAACAAAATGGGAACAATCCCATAAATTGAGAATGATCACAGTGTCATTTTAAACAGGCAGAGCTCTAAGTAGATTAACGCTGGATAGGCTGTTGGGTAACATGTACTAAAGATTTATTGCCATTTAATTGGCTAATCAGCATGTTAGCAGCTTTTTTCCCCGCATGGGCATAGCCGGGATCTACGCTGAAAACTTTGGGAAAGAGAAAAGAAAGCAATTCATTTCCACCCACACCTGTGACAACCACATCTTCGCGCCCAATTTCTTGTAAACGTTTAATTACTCCAAGAGCGATCGTATCGCTGGCGCAGACTATCGCTTGTGTATCAGATTGAAGAACTTGGTTCACTAGACAGTAAGCACTCTCGTGACTGAGTTTTCCGGTTTGAAATCGAGGTTTGATACGCTTTTGCTCACACCATACTTGATAAGCATTGAGACGAGCTAGGCCCGTAGTACGATCTTCAGGATCAACACCGATATAAGCAATACGAGTGATAGAGTATCGCTCTAAGTGGGAGAGCGCCATCTCTATTACGCCTTGATTATCGTAGTTAATAGAGGAAACCATCTGTGTGTCCATAGCAATAGCTACAATACGGTTGCCCCACTCCGCTAAAGCTTGCTCATCACAGCCAGTAAACCCGAAGACAATGACTCCATCGACATTGCGACGTTTAAGGACATTCAAATGCTCATTGGTCTTATCTCGATCGAACTGGCTTTCCATGATCACCACGTCGTATCCTGCTGAATACAGGGTGCTAAGTATTGAGCCAACAGAGCGATTTTCTGATGGAGAATCCAAACGAGAGATTATTACGCCAATCAACTTTTGACTGCCACCACGCATTGACTGGGCTGATTTTGAAGGTATATAACCTGATTCACGAATGATGAACTCAACCTTCTCACGCGTTTGTGGTTTTACTTTAGGGTCATTAGTAAGCACACGACTAACCGTTGACTTACCAACCCCAGCTAATTTCGCGATATCAAGAATGGTGAGTTTTTTGCTCATAAATTTTTAGACTAAAGAGGTCAAATAGTAGTCAAGCAACTTCCCTTATTTCAATAAGTAATGAAGTTTACTCGCTTGAGTGTATAGATAGTCCTTAGATGCTATCAGGCTTTATACCCTAATTCAATTGCCGAGATTTATTGTCTAAATCTAACAACAACTATGATTTATTGTGTGCTTTTTAATGCCCAAAAACACAATCACTTTTATTCAAAGAAACACTTTTTACTTGGATAAAAACGCTTTGCCCCAAAGTTAAATTCAACGCTTTTTTTGCCCATAGTGTAATGGTACAGACTATCTGACAACTGTCGGCTAGCTCTACCAACACATTGGCAGCTTTGCGCCCATCATATAAAATAACATCTTCAATAAGAACCACTGTTCCTGGCAGGACGTTACGAATAGAACTTGAGCCCGATGGCTTTAAGTCAATAGAAATATCCGAAGCACGGACCTTTAAACGCACCGTTTTTCCAATAGGTATTATTTTTCCAGAAACCCAAAGACTAACATTCGGACTAATCTGAACTCTAGACATATCATACTCGAGACTGGTTTCGATGACGTTACCAGTAAATATCGAGCTGCGGTCGCCATTAGGATTAAATGGCTGCATCGCTTCTAGAGACCAGACTTGTTCCACGGGTCCAGACGTCACAACCTGACCTTGATCAATTATGACCAAATGGTCTGCAAGTTGGATAACCTCTTCTATGCTATGAGTAACATAAACGACAGGAATCTTTATCTCATGCGAAAGCCTTTCAAGAAAAGGCATTATTTCTTGCTTTTTTGGAAGATCAAGAGAAGCAAGTGGTTCATCCATCAACAATAAATTCGGTTTGGACAACAATGCCCTTCCAATAGACACTCTTTGCTTTTCCCCTCCTGAAAGCTGATGTGGAAAACGACTCAGCAGGGGTTCAAGAGCCAATAATTCTATGATCTGAGAGAAATAATCGTTATCTTCTTTACCCATTCCATAGACTAGGTTTGGCTTAACTTTCAAATGTGGGAATAAACGTGCATCTTGGAAAACGTAACCGAGGTTGCGCTTATAAGTTGGTACGTTTATCGATAGCTCACTGTTATACATCACGTGATCTTCTATTTTTACTATCCCTGACCGTGGTGTTTGAAGTCCAGCTATCACATTGATCAAAGTAGTTTTACCCGAGCCAGAACGTCCTAGGACAGCAATAATACCCTTACTAGGAGCCGAAAAATGAATATCAAAAATCTGTTCGCCGAGTTGATGTAGGAAACGTATCTCTAATTTACTCATTTTAACCTTCAGAATGTCTTCGACTTATCCTTGTAAGCCACTCTGATACCAAAAGGGACGATAATGCAATCGCAACTGAAATAATACACAATCTCATAGCTCCTTCCTCACCTCCGGGTGTTTCGATAAAATTAAACATGGCAAGAGGAATAGTCTGAGTTTCTCCGGGAATATTCGATACAAAGCTGATGGTTGCACCAAACTCGCCTAAACTTCTGGCAAATGAAAGCATGGTACCAGTAATGATACCTGGGGTGATTAAAGGGAGCGTAATCGTAAAAAAAACGCGTATGGGTGACGCACCGAGAGTTGCAGCTGCCTGTTCATATTTTCGGTCAAAGGTTTCTATATTAAGCCGAATAGCTCTAACCATTAGTGGCAGAGATACGACCATACAAGCAATAACAGCTCCCTTCCAGTTAAAAGAAAACACGATTCCCATTGTCTCATTTAACCAATATCCTAAAGCACTTTGCTGACCAAGGGTAATGAGTAATAGATAGCCAATAACGACTGGAGGTAATACCAATGGTAAGTGAATAATAGAGTCGAAAACACCTTTACCAAAAAAGTTGCGCCTAGCTAAGAAAAAGCCAATTGAAATACCGAAAGGAATTAGAAAAATAGAAGAAACAGAAGCGACTTTAAGACTCAAAAGTAGAGCCTGGAACTCAAAATCTGAAAGCATACTACCGAGCCTCTACAGGTGTTAAAAAGCCATATTCAGATAAAATACCTAAGCTTTGCTCTGATTGAATAAATTTAAAAAACGCTAAGGTCTCTGGTTTGTTGTTTAACTTAGCTAAAGGATATGAAATTGGCTGGTGCAATGACACTGGTATCGTTGCAACAATTTTTACTTTTGAACTGAGTAATGCGTCTGTTCGGTAAACGATACCAACATTAAGCGCATTTTGCTCAACCAAAGCAAGCACCATTCTAACGCTTTTTGTGAATACCAGCTTGGGTTGAATAGCCTGCCAAAGATTTAGCTTGTCCAAGACTTGTTTGGAATATGTGCCAACAGGAACAAAGTCTACCGAACCTATTGCGAGCTTACTATTGCCAATCAAAGCTAGCCAAGATTCAACCTTTTCAATCTCTAATTGTTTTTTATTTCCTTTGGTGAAATGACCACTAATTGGTTTGAAGCCAAGCAAGTGACACTGTCACGATCAATGAGATTATTTTCCGTTAAATAGTCCATCCAGTCACGGTTTGCCGCAATGAAAATATCTGCAGGAGCGCCATGTTGAATCTGTCTTGCAAGAGAGCCTGTCCCACCATATACAGGCACTACTTTAATATCGTTATTCGTGTTATATGCACTAACTAACTGATCAACCACGGTTGTCATTGATGAAGCAGCATAAACATATAACTTATCTTTTGCAAAAGAGGTTGAGCTAAAGATTACGCTTGAGAAAAAATACACAACCAAAGCCAATGAATAAAAAGAGTATTTGCGCATAATTTTTTCTTTTAGTGCTGAATTGAAAGAGTCTAGTTGCAGAATTTTTCGAGCGCTTATGGTAGCACTCTTTTGCTCTTTGTTTAATTGAAATCAGAGTAACCTGAACAGTTAATGAATATTCCCATCATCATGGATTCAAACGGGCAATGCTTTAATCAAAACACACCGATTAGAAGGGAATATCTATGAAAAAGATCATACTTATCGCTGCGGCAGCGCTCATTATTATACCTTCACTTATACTGATGAATATGGATCACTACAATACTGACATTTCAAATAATATTGAACATTTTGAGGTCATCAATCCAACATCGTCAACAAAGTAAATATTCTCCACGTTTTTAACTTTGATTTCAAAATCATTCAATAGTTGAACTGGATCATTACAATTCCAAAGAATTCTCTGCATTTGATGCTAGTTTGGTTTATCATTTGGCGTGTTTATTGCATCTCATATTGATAGTCAAAAAAAATAGCTTTTTCTTCGGAGACTAACTTGAAAAAAATCACTTCAGCCATGGCAATTATCTCAACCTGTTTTAGTACTGGTGCATTTGCGAACAACTTTAACTATAACTTTTTAGAGTTGAGAACAGCAGTTAATCCAGAAACGTTTGGTTTTGAGTTTAGTACTTACCTGACTGATAATACACATGCCGTACTCCGCGCAGACTCACAATTTGAAGATGATCATGACTTTGCCGGGGGGGTTGGTTTCAATGGTCCAATTAACGAATTTGCTGATGTTTATGGGCAACTTCTCATGCACCATGTTAAATACAATCAGCAAGCAGGAGGCGAAACCGAAACACAAGTGGAGGGAAACATTGGATTGCGTGTCTGGGTTGCGGACAGAATAGAATTGACAGGAAGACTGGGGCGGAATGAAGATGCATCGGTATTTCACGCAGGCTTTAGGTTCCACTCTACGGAGCAATTGACGCTATCTGCAGAAACAAGGAATAATGGGCTCTACGGCCCGCAAATAACCATGACTGCGAGATTCCAATATTAAGATGATAAAGCTTGTTTCGTCTCTAAGGTAGATTCTCCTCTGATTTAAAGTGTACTTCTGCGATCTTGTTGAAGATATCTACCCACTGTTCATCAAATTGTGTGCCCTTGTAGTTGTTTATTTCAACCTTACATCTCATCAAGGGCCGTTTTAACAAAGTATGATGCGCTCGTTCATGTGTTCTTGCTTCAAACGTATCGGCAATGCTAATGATCTTAGCCCCGTCGCATATTTCGCCTTGGTGAAGGTGGCAAGGATAACCAGAGCCATCCATTTGCTCATGATGTTGCCTAATAATAATGGCAGCGTCATGCCAACGAGCCGATTCGTTAAGAAGTAAATACCCCGAATCTGGGTGATAATGTAGAATTTTCAACTCACATGAGGTCAGAGGCCCTTTCTTATCGAGCATCTCCAAAGGCATAAAAGACATGCCAATATCATGCAACATAACCGCTACTGCCAACTGAGCTTCATTAACTGGCGAGCCCATTTCACGATTCATCTCCAAACAAACAAAAAGTTGTCTTAATGCACGCCCATGCCAGTAACGGCTTCTATCCTCAAGCGGCTTAACCAAACTTGCGAAATAACGTATATCCTCATCTATTTCTATATCATATTTTTCCATCATTTCAATCAATTGTGACTGATATTCCTCTATCGTCGGTTGATTTAATGGTTGGGTCGATGGTGGGGTTGATGCGACAGTCTCATCAGACGGTTCATCCCCTACATTTTCTTGCGAAACCATAACTTGTTCTCCCGTTGCATCACGAAGGCATGCAGAAGGATCCAGCAGTCGCAAAACATCATTGAATAATTCCAGTCTCTTTTCCGGCGATGCATCAACGATTAAATTGATATCACCACATATTTTATCTACCGTTTCTTCTGAAAGAGGACTTTCACTCTGGTTGAGCTTAGCCTCAACCATCTGTTTTGTTTTGTCTAAAGATAAGAGAATGACATCACACAGTATACTGTCGTACTGTAGATGACCATTTCGTATGTAATCCAAGAGATCCTCAAGGCTCTGCATTAATGGGGTTATTGACGATAAACCCACGTAGATCAAATTACCTTTTGTCGTGTGAACAACTCTAAATAGACCGTTCAAAAGATCGACGTCCTCTGGACGGTGTTCTAAATCTATTAATATTACTTCACAGCTTTCATTAGCTTCACGAAAGTCCTGAAAAAAATCTTCAAGCGATTCATATTGAATGTCGTCTTCAATTACTTCCTTGGAGGCAGCCATGTTTAATCCCCGTATTACACAGTTCTTTTAAAGTATAGAACAGTTATACGTTTTCAACGGCATATAGAAAATTTGCTTTGTCATTTATTGATAAAACCACGGTAACGGCACTTTAATATCATCGGCGCTCTTTCTATATTCAGATATGTTCAAAAATAAAAAAGCCCTGAATAAACAGGGCATTATATTCTTGTAATGGTTAAGGACAGGGGACTTCATCCCAGAACCAGTTTGATCCAGTTGGTGTATCCCAAGGACCCGGGCTGTTTTTGGCGACAAAACAAAGTTGATTATATTTGTATATGTTGCCGTTCACCGCTCGTGTTTCTCCAGGACGCCAGTCAGTTACGCTGCCGTTTCCCCCATCACCATCTCCAGGAGAAAGATCCGCAAGTGGTAATTCAGGATATTCAAAACTAAAAACATATTCATTCCCATTGAGCACCATCAGATAATTAGCGGGACCTGAAACTGGAAGATAATAAACCATATCTAACTCATAGCTATCCCCGGGAGCCAGTGTTTTCCATCTCGGTAGAGTAAGAGATAACCGATGCATTTCACCTTCTAGACCACCAATATTATTGGGGCGACTGTGTCCAGACGAAATGACTTTTAATCCCGCACCAGACTGATCCTTAGTGTTATCAGGAGTAGAAACTGGCATGTCAAATTGGAACTCCGTGCCTCCGGGAATTGCTTGCCCTATATTGTTTGTAAATATCAGCTTCGGATTTATCGGGTAGTTTTGATCGCCTTGTTTAAATCCCTCTACTTTGACTGCTATATCAACAGCAGTTGAAGTTGGACCTGACAAACTGATAGCATTTTGATAAGGAGGTGCCTGCTTGAAGCGCTCATAAATGGTCTGTGTCATAGTGTTCCCCATATGAAACTCACCATTCCCAGTCGCGCATGCACGCTCAGTTTTATCAATCGAAACCCTTACTCCTGACTCATTGAGTGTATAGCAATTGTAGTCGCCCGCGAGCTCCCAAAACATGATACCGCCGATGCCTTTCTCAGAGACGTACTCAGCTTTCTCGTAAATTGACTCTTTGTCCTCGATAGATAGGAATACTTTTTTCTCCTCATTCCACAGCCAAGGAGCGACCGCGATATTGTCATAATATCTCTTGTAATCACCGACGAGTCTATCGCTGGGCTCATTGACTGGATCTAGTGAATACGAAGAAGAGTAGCTTCCCCAGATAGCGCGTTCTAAGTTCTTTACATGCCAAATTGGACTAGAACCCGCTCCCATTTCATTCCCCTTCGGATCCGTATCATGCCAAATATTATCGATCCCAATTGCACCGTTCCCGCAGTTATTTTTGTCTCCTTCTCCGGTTCCATCAGGGCAATTATTTTGGTCTGGTAGAGCTGCTCTACCCCATAACCCTTTTTCGCCTCCGTTAACGCCTTGCCAGCCACGAGTATAATATGGGACACCAATATTAATTCGGCCCCCTTGCATTGAGCCGCGGAAATAGTGGTACGCCCAATCTGTATTGAGATACCCAATACCACCGTACGCTGCTGTATCGTAAACATCCCATTGGGCCAACTCAGAATCTTTTCCTGTATCATAGAGAGCAGCATTGTGCCCAACATGATCATTCCAAGCTCCATGAAGGTCATAGCTCATGATATTTACGTAGTCTAAATACTGAGTAACATTAAATGACTCCATTCCTCTTAACAGATAGCCAGAAGAGGGAGCGGCGATGGTCAGAAGGTAGTGTGTGTTATCTTCCATTGATGCTTTGTCTAACTTTTGACGCAAAACTTTCATTAATTCTTGATAGGATGCCCATAAATACTTTCTTCTTGGCTCCATAAAGCTCTTATCAAAAGGATTTCCTGCACCTGCCATTGATGTTGGATACTCGTAATCAACATCCAGACCGTCAAACTTGTACTGACGCATAGTCGCCACCGCTGAGTCAGCGAAGCGCTCAATCCCCGTATAATTGATCGAACCATCTGAATTGGTGGTCATTGTGTAAAACCCACCATCAGATACTCTATTGCCGTTTTCATCAAAATGGCCGCCCGTTTCGGCCCAACCACCTATTGAGATAAGTGTTTTGACTCCATATCTCTGCTTGTATGTTGCAAGCGCTCCAAAATGACCTTTGAAACCCAAGCTTGGTTCGATCTCTACATTATCCCACTCTTTTCCGACCGTAACGTTACTTGGATCCGTAATATCACCTAAATTAAGTTTGCCATCCGAACCTATACCAAGAAATGCATAGTTAATATGGGTAAGTTGTTCCCATGGTATATCTTTGACTAAGTATGATGACTGTGGGTCATCGCCCGAGCGCCAACTAGTAAAGTAGCCTATGATACGGCGTGGATGATCTGACCCCATTATCTCTCTGCCGTCCTGATCATAAACTGTACAATATGGAACTTGAGTTCCTGGGGTCTGGTATAAACCATCGGGACGGCAATTCGCGGTTTTATTTGCCTGTTCGACAATTAACGTCTTAGATTCTGAGCGGCTGGACTTGTCTTGGTCATCAAAAGCAACTGCATGAATTTTTTTACTCCCGATCTCTCCGGGACGATACTCTATCTGAAAAGCACCGCTGTCTTTAACACCTTGACTCAAACCATCAACAAAAAACTCAACTTTATTTACCGTTCCATCAGTATCAGTGGTTTCTGCAGAAACTATGACAGAGTCTCCGAGGCTGATTGAGTTTGCCGAAAGTTGAAGAGTTACGGTTGGAGGTTGATTACCCAAGGCGTCACATTCACCCAGTTTTTTCCATTGCCCCCATTCACCCGAGTTTTCAACTGGGCTATTGCCTTGAGTCCAGTATTTCGCCTGATAACCCACACTACTTTGTTGTACTTTAGTACCAGCCGAATAGGCAGGTGCCCTTTCCCATTCTGGTATTTCGCTACAATCAAGTGCAGCAGCAGTGCTATGAAATGAGCTAAGAGCCAAGATACTGAAAAGGAATGAGTTAATTAATCGATTGGAGTTTAGATATCGCATATTATTTTACCCTGACGTTTTAGTGCCTACTCACTCATAGAGCAAGGAGAACTTAAAATACTTCGTAAAATAACATTAGGTAAACATCGAGAATTAACCCAAAATTAATCATTACATCCAAACTTTGCTCGCATATATCACGGTAAAACATCAAAATAAACGTGAGTTAATTCGCACGAGTAAAAAACAGATTTCAGTTGCATAAGTCACCATATCATATGATGCTCATGATACTTTATAAGTCTCTTTGAATCGTATGGATACAATTTGAGAGGAAAGAAATTATGCACGTTTTAGATAGTTTGAGAACTAGTAGGTACTATACTCGAATGACTTGAAAGTGAGAGATTCAGAGCCTCGTCGCTGCCTTGAGTTCTGGGAACACAACACTGCGAAGTAGTCGGCTCTTCCAAGTTGTTTGATGACAAAATAACAGCTCCGAGGCTAGTCCAAGGGGGGAATTTGCTTTGTTTTGCTTGTAAAACAAGTCATTCCCACTGAACATAGCGCCTTAAGGTTACTTGAGTGTACGCCACCCTAGTTCAATAAGTTTTCAAGCGCATCTTTTGAAGTTTCTATGCAGCTCAGTAGCTCCTTCTGCTTGTTGTTGTATGTCTCTAGAGGTTTTTCGGCAATTTCTATTTCCAGACACAAGGAATGAAGTGCTTTTAAGCCTAAACTACCTGCAGCTCCCTTGAGCTTATGTGCAAGCTGCGTCATGTGTAAATTATCTTTATTAGACTTCGCTTCGGAGAAATCTTGTATTGCAACCGAAGATACCTCGGTAAATAGCTCTCCGATTTCACGCATTTTGTCTTTTCCTAAGATCTTCATATCGTTTAGTACAATACTCGAATCTATTATTGTATCCTCAGAATCGGTGTCTAGTTGCTCTTCCAACATTTGAGTTTCATCCTTACCAGTAAGGCCTTCTAATTTATTTTGAATCAATTGGTACAACTCATTCTTATTAAGTGGCTTAGCCAAAAAGCCATCGAAGCCAGCTGATAAATAATTAGCCACCTCTTCATCAAATACATGAGCAGATACAGCAACTACTGGAGGTAGTCCAGTAGCTAAAGTATTACGATTCATCTCTTTAAACTCACCTAGTAAATCAATACCATTTATATCAGGCAGATTAATATCCATCAAAATCAGGTCAAAAGAATCGTCTAAAAAACACTGCCTTGCTTTCTTACCATCAATTGCGGTTGTGACTATGTGTCCCATACTTTCTAAAAATCCTTCTGCTACCATACAATTCACAGGATTATCTTCTACTAGGAGAATTGAAGCACTGATCCTGCTCGCAGTTTGCATGAGCTTCTCGACAACCTCTTCACCATGCTCCATTGGAATGGTAAAACCAAAACGACTCCCCACTCCCAATGTCGAATCAAAAAACATTTCTCCACCCATTGCCTCCACTATTCTCTTACTTATTGCGAGGCCTAATCCCGTTCCGCCTTTACTGCTAATACCATTGGAGGCTTGAGTAAATGGTTCAAATAAGGTGCTCTGCTCAACCTCATCGATACCACAGCCAGTATCTGTCACTTCGAATAAAATATACCCCTCATAGTCAGGGTTTAATGCGACATATAAATCTACATGGCCTGCATCGGTAAACTTGACAGCATTTCCAACCAAGTTATTTAACACTTGTGCCAATCGAGTAGCATCTCCATGCCAATATTGTTCAACATCGCTTTCGATAAAATAATCGAGCTTTAAGTTTTTTTCTTGAGCACGAGCACCCACCAACTCACAAGTGTCTTTAATCATTGAATGAATATCAAAGTTGATTGGGCGAATATCGATAAACCCGGCTTCTATCTTCGAATAGTCAAGAACGTCATTTAGGATAGCGAGTAAGGTGGTACCGCTACGATTGATGACGTCGACATAGTGTCGTTGTTTACTGTCCAGTCCATCATCTTTTAGCAACTGAGCTGTACCAAGTACACCGTTCATGGGCGTACGAATTTCATGACTCATGGTTGCTAAAAACGCAGATTTTGCTCGGTTAGCCTGCTCTGCCTCTTTACGAGCCCGAGCATGATTTTCAACCTCTTCATTAAGGCGGATGTTTGTCTCTTGCAGTTGATGAGTTCTTTCAGTAATGAGCTCTTCTAGACGGGTCTGATGATCTTCCAGATCACGTTTTGCCCGAGCTTCACTGTCCGCAACAACGCGCAGAGCCTTAGCCGTATCACGCGCGGTAATAATGGCCTCTCCCATTCGGGCAAGCTCATCATTTCCCTCAACACCAACTCGAACATCAAGTTTACCTTTAGCAATTGATAATAATGCAACAGAGTATTCTCCAAGGCGTTTTACTACCGACAAGTACACTACTTTCCAAACAATCAATACAACGGTTATCATGGTAATTATGGTGATAATGGTAAGTGTAAGGAGCGCATAATCTAAGGTAGATTTGAGATCTTCTACAGCGAGTTTGGTTGTCAAATTTGCGTTATCAACCAATTTATTCACAGTACTGTTGAGACGTGAGAATTGATTAAGCACATCTTGCATCAATTGCATCGCAACCTGCTCGTTCTCATACTTTTGGCGCAAAACATCAAATACAACTTGGCGCTTTTCAAGCCGAGTAATCAGATCAAACATTTTTAGAGAGCGATTAGGGTCCTCTACTGCTTGAGAACGACGTTTAATAATAACTAGATTATTCATGAAGTCCTCTCTGATAATCAGGATCCTTTCCAAATCTGAAATTGTGCGAATTTCTTCGATATGGTTCAGCAGCTGAAAAGCAAGCAGGTGCAATTCATGGAGCCTCTCAGAGAGGTCAAGGTCAACTTCGACGAGGGTATCAAGTGCATCGTAGGCTTTTTGAATATCGTTTTGCTTAAGTAAATCGTAGATACTGGTAATATTTGCAACAGCAATCGTAGAGGTATTCGACACCTGAGTTCGGGTAAGTTGCTCTAATTCTTGGGCTAGTTCACGCAACTCATCAGCTCTCACGGAAATATCATCGCTTAATACCAGACGCTTCTCAACAACGATAACTAGCTTGATTAATATATTGTTAATACCTTGAATGTCAGATTCCAAACGCTCTAGTAAAGCACTCTCAAAAGAGTCTGACCCCAGTTTTTTGATATGAATAAGAAGAGCGTTCAACTGTGAGAAAAGTTGTTTTCCTGCCTTGTGTCTTTCAGCCTCATTTTTGGCATTTGAGAGGATTTGTACTGAAGAGATAATTCGCGAACTATAGGCTGAAACTTGTCTAGCTTCAATCATTGAGGGTATCGCCGACTTAACGACATTTCGTTCTGTTCTTGACACAGAAGTGAAACCGAAAACCCCGATTAATGCAGATATAAGAACTAGGGTTGCCATTGCTAAAAATGCAAACAATAACTTACGGCCAATACTGGCTTTATCTAGCAACATTGAATACACCTACTTCTTAAGTTTCTTAGAATGGGATATATTCTGCAATGATTGCAACGTTATTACCAATGAATTACGACATGTATCTGATCAAGTTAGCTAAAATGAATATTTCATACCTATTTCTAGTAATTACGTTTTATGTAATCGCAGGTGACTCTTACGCCAAGGAATCCAACAAAATCTGTGCGCTATATCCGCACCTAAAAGACTCCTATTGGCTATCAGTTAATTACGGAATGGTAAGTGAAGCAGAAAAACAAGGTGTTACACTGCGAGTATTAGAGGCTGGCGGCTACTTGAACCCCGAAAAACAACGTGAACAAATGAAAGACTGTGTTGAATGGGGCGCTGACGCCATTATTTTGGGGACGGTTTCACCAACGTTGTTCTATGATTCTCTCGCGGCAGACAGTAATTCCATTCCTATTTTTGCTACCGTCAATCGGCTATTAGTGGATGAAGACAATAAAAACGTTTTAAAAGGTTCAGTGGGCGTTGACTGGTATTGGATGGGTTACCATGCAGGAAATTACCTCAAACTTAAACATCCGAAGGGCTCAGGAAAAGTAGAAGTTGCTCTCATACCAGGCCCTAAAAACAGTGGCGGAACGCAACCTGTCATTAATGGTTTTAAAGATGCGATAGAAGGGAGTGATGTTTCTATCAGCGCAACATATTGGGCCGATAACGACAAGGAGTTACAGCGTAACTTAATTCAAAAAATAATCGATGATGAAAAAGAGCTCGATTACATAACAGGAAGTGCTGTGGCGATAGAAGCTGCGATAAGTGAATTAAGAGCGGCCCATAAGGAAACAGAAGTCAAGTTGGTTTCAACTTATCTAAGTCATGGTGTATATAGAGGCCTCCTCAGAAATCGTATCGTATTTTCCCCTACCGACAAAATGGTCGAACAAGGGCGTATTTCAATGCTCCAAGCGGTTAACTATCTCAACAGTCAACCATTTGATAAGACTTTTTCACCCGATATTGAAACTCTAACACCCAACAATATCAATCAACGGGCGGTATCACAGTCATTATCGCCCTCAGAATTTAGGCCAAAGTTTTGTACAAAGAGATAGAGTGAAGCTCCATTATGAAGACAACGACACGAACATTAGGAATAAGAAAGAATATTGCTCTCGTAGCGCATGATAACTGCAAAAGCCAACTACTTAGTTGGACAACTAGGCATCAAAAACTGTTACAGCGTCACAACCTATTTGCAACCGGAACGACCGGTGCGCTGCTTAGCAAAGAATGTTACTTATCAATTGAACGAATGATCAGCGGGCCAATGGGGGGCGACCAACAATTAGGCGCTAAAATTTCGGAGGGCGGTATTGATATTTTGATCTTCTTTTGGGATCCACTAAATGCAGTACCTCACGACCCAGATGTAAAAGCCCTTCTTCGCATTGCAAGTGTGTGGAATATTCCCGTCGCGACAAATAGTTCCACTGCAGACTTTATTATGGATTCTGAGCTTATCAATGCTGAAGTTGATATTGATATACCGGACTATCAAGCATATCTCGGAGATCGCACCTAAGATTCGATAAAGATCGGGGTCTGTACTGTATCTTGAATGTTCAACTTAGTGCAAAGCCCATGAATAAATTCATCGGCTCTGCCCTCTGGCACAACTATATCTGAGATAAGGGTAATGTTATCTTGTTGAGTAACAATTGCCGCTGCAATCGTCTCACCCGCCTCGTAACCGAGAAATAAACGGCATGGTTCTGAGTAAATAATTTGTGATAAAAACTCTACAATCAGCGCACTTTCTTCAGGATCTGACCATTGCTTAGATTGAAGCAGAGCAAAAGCTATCGTCAGCCTGTGAAAGTCGACATGGTAAATGTTGGACACATCGAAGTCTTTTGAAACCGCGCCTCCCTCAATTAAACGTCGACAAGTTCTAGTTACAGCTGAAGATTGATATACCGCACGACCGGCAATACTTTCTTTGGTTGGATAATTGACTTCAACATGGCTGTATAGCCACTGGTTTTTGGTATGTACAATATTATCTTGTGACATCAGGTATCTTTTGATTTGGGTGACAAAGACAAGCTTACTTGAAAAGATAAGCTAGGCTCAACTTTTTTAGTTATTGACTCAATAAGTAAAACGAAGTTTGATAAGCTAATTAGACAATTAATAAATCGATAAAAGGCCCTGTCCTATGATGAAGAAAGCAGCTTTACTTGGTGTATTACTGACCAGTTTAATGGGTTGTTCCGATAACGAAGTGGGTGACGTAAGTCTAGGATTTTTTACCCTTAAGGATATCAAACTCAACGACATGAGAGACCCTCTGATCCCCGGTATCACCTGTCATATCGCATCAATTGAAGCAGACTTTAGCCTCGCTGATCCAAGTGATAGCTCTATCTCATGCCGTCAAATAGGAGAGATAACCCCTCAAATGATCGCTAAAATAGAGAAATCAAAAGATGGTGAAGTAATATTTAAAAAGTCAAAAAGTATCTTTTTTAAGAGTATGAAAGTACGAAGAATTTTTGACAGCAAAAACCAAACGATAATGTACTTGTCGTACGCAACCAAAGAAACATCTGGAAGTTTCAAGCACAGCCTTTCTACCGTCCCTCTCTGGGGAACAAAAGCTTACGGTTCCTATACAGGAGAAGAATAAGGCAACTTGCACCAAGTAACCCAAAGATATCAGCTTCAATGAGAATGACTTGCTGCAGACACAACCAAAGTTTGCTCGTCGAGTCATTCAGACCAAAATCGCTAACTAAGTCTACCAGCAAAAGTAACTCGCCCTCTCGGTCAAATCATAGGTCTGACTTTATCGCCAAACACCTTGATCATAAATCGCTATTCAAGGCATGATTTTTTGTTCTCAACGTTCTGATAACACCCTTAATTTTTGACTTTAGCTTCAATTGGGTATCTCCACCAAATAAAGAATTTGATACTAAATTTGGGCACAAATTTAGAAGCAATCCTTTTCTTTTGTGTTATCATGCCGCAAAATTTCTAATAACTCCTTAAAAATGAAGTTTCCTGGACAGCGCAAATCAAAACATTACTTTCCAACTCACGCACGTGATCCACTTGTCAACCAAATGAAGCAAACCCCAAAGCTTTATCGACCGATCGTGGTGGGAGTTGGTCAAACCATTGTAGATATAGAAGCACGTGTCGATGATGAGTTTCTTGAAAAATACAATTTAAGTAAGGGGCACTCACTTGTTGTCGAAGAAAGCCAAGCTGACGCATTATACTGCGAACTTGTCGAACGCGAACTCATCACTCATCAATATCCGGGCGACACAATAGGCAATACGCTACATAATTACTCCGTACTTGCAGACAGTAAATCGGTACTATTGGGTGTGATGTCCAGGAATATAGAAGTTGGTTCTTTCGCATATCGCTACCTCTGCCGCACTTCCTCGCGCATGAACCTTAACCACTTACAAATGGTCGAAGGTTCCATTGGGCGCTGCTACACACTCATTTCAGATGATGGTGAGCGAACATTCGCAATTAATGAAGGGCATATGAATAAACTACGCCCTGATAGCGTTCCGGAGGAAGTTTTTGATAAAGCATCGGCACTTATCGTGTCATCGTACCTTATGCGCGGTAAACCAGAGGATCCAATGCCTCAAGCTGTTGCCCGAGCAATTGAAATCGCTAAGTCAAAAAATGTTCCAGTGGTTCTCACGCTAGGAACAAAATGGGTTATCGAGGGAAATGCTGAATGGTGGCAAGAATACATAAGAGATAATATTTCTATTGTTGCGATGAACGAGGAAGAAGGTGAAGCACTGACCGGTGAGAAAGACCCACTTTTAGCGGCTGATAAGGTGTTGGATTGGGTGGACCTCGTGCTTTGTACTTCTGGTCCCGTTGGGCTTTACATGGCTGGTTACACAGAAGAATCCGTAAAAAGAGAAACGGAATTACCATTGTTACCGGGTAACATTGCCGAATTTAACAAGTATGAGTTTAGCCGCGCTATGCGTAAAAAGGACTGCGCTAAACCACTGAAAGTCTACTCTCATATCGGCCCTTACTTGGGTGGTCCATTAGAAATCAAAAATACCAATGGTGCTGGCGATGCGGCTTTGTCTGCGTTGCTGCATGATATGGCAGCAAACAGTCATCATCATATGAATGTTCCGAATTCTTCTAAGCATGACCAGCAATATCTTACCTACTCTTCGCTGTCACAGATTTGTAAATATGCTAACCGTGTAAGCTATGAAGTACTGACCCAACATTCACCAAGATTATCCCGAGCCCTACCTGAGCGAGAGGACAGTCTCGAAGAAGCGTATTGGGACAGATAATCATAACAACGAAAAAGCCGCTATCGATAGCGGCTTTTTATCAATGAGCGTTAATAAAATGACGCTTAGCGACAGACAACTACTCTCATTTAAACGTCATATATATTAAATGCTGACCTGCGACTCTATAGGAACAACCTTAAGGTCATCCCAGATGCTCGCCAATGTTCAACACAATCTTTACGCTCCATACATTTTACAGCGAGGAGCTAGCGTGGTGCCCGTTGCCTTAAAAGTAATATGGCTTTGGACATCAGTTGGAGTATGCTCCTTAATTAAATGTGGCGTACAGTCAATCGTTTTACCCCAGAAAGGATGAAGTATAACTTTATACTCTGAATGATCTGCTATCTTTGAAACATCAAGACATCTTGTTTCACCAACAGCAAACCGACCGCTTTCTTGGGTTTTAACATCACTATTTAAAGCCTCCACTTCGAATGAAGCAGCATAACCAACCCCAACGGGAAGATGTACACATACTTTATTTTCAGCAAAAGAGGGAGCGGCAATCAAAGAACTTGCCACAGCTAGGATAGAGATTATTGCTTTCTTATTCATAATATTTTCTTATAGGTTAAGTGTTAAATTTTATTGCCATTTCTTCAATGGCTTCCGACAAAACCTAGAATATAGATTTGAAAAAGATTTGAAATCACACCTAAATATCCTTGCGAGGCATTGATATAAAACAATATTTAAAGTTACTGTACAATAAAATAGCTACCATATATCGCTTTCATCAACCAGTAAAATCAGACTGAAAACAAAAAATTTGCATAAATTTTACTTATCCATTATTTGCTAATTTGAGCAGAAAAACAACGCTTTTTTTTCAGATAAGGTAAGGATGATTTTTATTGCGAATAGTCGGGACTTAGATATAACCAAGGTATGTCTCAATCATGTCGAGGCTAGCTGGATGTTGTAAAAAGACTCTTACTCGACATCTTTAAACGTTACTCACAGCAATCCTAAAACTTTTACTCCAATCAATGACCTTCTACTCAAACTTGTAAACAATTTAGTTAATTATCTTTGATTATTTATAGAGACAACATAGTATTCACAGCGTGAATAAGTGATAACTTTAAGATTAGATTTTTAATATTCCGTATAATTACTTAATGGACTAAGCCAATATTATGAATATAAAAAACAAGCTCTACTCATTGGGTGTGGTTGCTATTCTGGGGGTTGTTTCGGCGATCGTAACCACCACTCATTTTGAAAATACAACGAGCCAATTAAACAAAGCCAGTATTCTCGTTGCTGATTTAGAAATACGACTTCTTAATCTTAGAAGAAATGAAAAAGACTTCTTGCTGCGTAAAGACATAAAATACCTCGATAAATTTAATAGGAATATGGAGTTGTTTTTATCTTTGGAAGAGCAGCTTTCTCTGTTATTAAAGGAACAAGACCTTCCATCAAGTACTCAACTTAGAGATAACATACTTAATTATCAAACGGGTTTTAATGAGTTAGTACATGGCTACCAAAAGCTAGGCCTAAAGGCCAGTGACGGGCTAAGAGGCCAATATTCGCGAGAATTGGCAAATATTGAATCAACACTAACGGAAAGACAATTAATTGCACTTTTCGAGTTTGATAAGAAATTACAGCAAGGGTTACTAGAACTTGATACATTCCCGTCAATAGCCGGAGAGCTAAATTCTGCCGCCAAAAAACTCATAGCACAAAAAAGATATATAGGTCTTAAGTACAACGAAGGGTTACTAGGTGATACACGTAACCTGTCACATACAGTTGAAAAACAGTTTAAATCCTTCTCTAAAGCATTAGACGACCAAACACTGATGACTGTAGAAAGGCTCTTTACTCTAAAACTAGTATTTGTTGGATTAGTCGTGTTGGTCATTTTTGGTTTTATTTTTCAAATATCTCGCACAATCAATCAACAAGTATCCACCCTACTTTCTGCAATACAAAAAATCGCTGACAGCAATAATGTGTCATTGAGGGCCTCATTTTCTCGTCAAGATGAATTGTCTGAAGTGGGCCGTTACTTTAACCAGTTATTGGATAAGCTAGAGCATCTGATATCCGGAACTCAAAAAAAATCCTCGAAGCTTTCGAACAGTACTTCAAACATGCATGATGAACTACAAAAAGTCATGGACCAATTTCAAATTCAGGCTGAACATACAAGTACAATGGCGACATCAGTGCACGAAATGGTTTCTACAATTAATGAAATATCTGAGAGTACTTCGGTTGCTGTTGAAGGCGTGCACCAAGCATCGGTCAACGCCCAGGAAGGTAGAAAAGTGGTTGAGACAACCGTACAAAATATCGATCAGCTCTCGACGATACTAGCGAGCAGTCAAGGCTCAATAGGCTCTTTGAATACTCATGTTGGAAAAATTGGTGATACCGTAAATATCATCCAAGAAATTGCAGAGCAAACGAACCTTTTAGCATTAAATGCAGCAATTGAAGCGGCACGAGCAGGTGAGCAAGGTCGCGGCTTTGCAGTCGTCGCTGATGAAGTACGAGCGCTGGCGAGTCGAACTCATCAGTCTACAGAGGAAATTAACAGCGTTGTAACGGCTATCCAAGATCAAATGGCACAAGTAGTAACGAACATTGATCAATGCAATGAGCAAGGTAATCAGACTCTTAGCGCATCACAAACGCTAGACAGTAGCCTGACTCAAATAATCGACGATATGAGCAATATTCAAGCTAACTCTGAGCGCATCGCTTCCGCGATTGAGGAACAAGGAATTGTGATGAATCAAGTTAGTGACTCAATCAATGAGCTAAATACAATTTCTGAAGGGAACACTGAGTCAGCTAAGCAATGTTTAGACGAAGTCGATAGTGTCTCTGATCAGGCACGAGACATGGATAAAGCGGTAGCGGAGTTCAAAGTAGAGCCTTAACTTTACCCTAAAGCGTTAGCTGCTAGAGCAGGTGCGAATGCGAACCGAACATCCCATACCAAAAGGGTACTTTCTAGTCGAAAAGTGCCCTACTTAATTTTCATACTTGTTTGCCAAATTGAAAGTTTCATAAATTGGTTGTAAGCGCTTCAAAAAAACACATTCTAATCACCTACTACCAATGGAGACTAAGCAGCGTCAAGGCAAAACCTTAGCAATATCGCCCCTTGGACTCATGGGGCACATTTGATTAAGCAATAGTCGCACAGCCGTTCAAACATTTTTTTCTAGGGGTTTGTTATAACATTGCCTTAAATATATTCTAGCTTCTTTATAATAATAGATACGCCATAGAGGCTTGATATTAATCCTTAACTTCCAGTTTGCATATGCCCAAGTAATACTTGTCCCAAAAGCTAATATTATCACTTGTTGATTTTGAAATATCACTTGAAATAAATCTGACACTACAATGATCAAACAAACAACCATCATATTTTTAGAGCTTAACCATTCCCTAGCATATCCACTTCGCTTGAAAGACCTAGCCAGCGATTTATAAACAAAGAAAAAACCAACACCCATCAATTGACAGAGCAAACCTAAGATGATAGCAGCAGATACCCCACTAGATTCGAAAATGAGATCCGCGCCCCCGATTATAAGAACCAAACTGGATGCATAAGTAACTAATAAACTATTCCATGTACGTTTGACTCTGGAATACAACAATCGCTTAATTTCAGCTCTGTGTATTTCCCTATATCTTATACTCATAATTTTCAAACCCGAACAGCGCCACGAGTCATTACCCCTATCTCAGGACAATAAGACGCCAATTTAACTAGAATTAATACTCTATGTTATCTTTGAATGTGACGCTAATGATAATAATAACTTTTGCGTTCAATTGAAATCCATCGGCATTATTCTCTATGGCTACCTGGTCAAGTCTATGAAAGAGCAAACGAAAGCTAAGCCAGATATCGAGTGCTTAACCTTGGAGCTTCAAACCTTAGCAATATCGCTCCGTGATCTCACCGGGCGAGTATGTAATTTATTGGCGATTAATTTGTAGAACATTGAGCCAAAATTGAGTTCTTAAAGAGAATTATTGCACTAACACGCCACTAAACCTTAGCCACTTACTCCTTTAGAAAGCTGTTTTGTTGTTGGCCAAATGTAAGTTTGTTCTTCAACTTCTGTTCCACAAGGAGCCAACCGCACTCTATCAGACTCACATACCCCTCCTATCTTTGTATAAAACCTAATCGCTTGTTGGTTTTCTCGCAGAACTTCGAGATAGATGCCTGAATCAGGGAAATACTGCTCAACCCAAATCATCAGTTGTTGAATCAATTGACGCCCAAGCCCTCTGCCACGATAAGCCGGGTCAACGTGCAGTGCGTCAATAATGGTCCCTTTTTGATAGTCGTGCTTTCCGAACGCGCAGATAAAACCGCACAACAAACCGCCCTCTTCAGCCAGGATTACCCGTTGATTAAAAGGTGGATTTGTCAGACGAGTTTGCCATATTGCAAGGCGTTCACCATTTATGTCTGAATTAAGATATTCATCTGAAAGAATGCCTGAACAAAACTGCTTCCAATTTTCTGAATGCAAAGCAGCAATCCGTTCGTAATCTTGGTAACTAGCTAACTTAAATTCCATTTACAGCCTCTTAAATCATTGATACTGCCATCATACTATAAATTAACCCCAATCCCATGATTTAAAAAACCACGTAAGTAATCGTACTTTCAACGTATTCAATTTTTGTTACTAATTCTGTTTGACTTACCAACACGTGCTGCTAATCTAGCGTACAAATGTACGCTCAAATATAAGTTAATCAATGAGTCACACTAAACCTCCCATTATTTGGTTAAATGTTTTTATCTTTCTTTCATCCTTTTTGATCGCTTGTGTATTCGTGCCTTGGTTTGGTTTAACCAAAGGGTTTGGCGCAGAACACCTTATTTGGCTGGTAATTTCTTTCTCATTTTGCAACCTGTCGATAACGGCGGGATATCATCGCCTATGGTCCCATAAAACATATGAAGCTCACTGGTCGATAAGGTTGATATTTGCAATCGGTGGCGCTTTCGCACTCCAAAATAGCGTGCTGCATTGGAGCTCAGACCATAGAATACACCACAAGCATGTTGACCATATTGACAAAGACCCCTACGCAGCAACGAGAGGTTTTTGGTTCTCACATATAGGCTGGATGCTGAGAAACTATGAAACTAACCCTATCAAAGAATATTCAAACTGTAGGGATCTCAAAAGAGATTCTATTGTTATTTGGCAACACAAGAATTATCTCTGGCTCGCATTGGCAACCAACCTTGGTTTCCCGATGCTACTTGGATTAATTTATGATGACATCCTATCTATGTTTCTTGTTGTGGGTGCTTTCAGACTGGTTCTGAGCCACCATTCTACATTTTTTATTAACTCTCTAGCGCATATATGGGGATCTCAACCCTATACCGATAAAAATTCGGCACGCGACAATACCTTACTTTCTATTTTTACTTTCGGAGAGGGGTATCATAATTACCATCATATTTTCGAAAATGATTATCGAAATGGTATCTACTGGTGGCAATATGATCCGACAAAGTGGTTGATTAAAACAATGTCGTGGCTGGGTTTAGCCAATAAACTTAAAGTAACTAGTAAATTCAAAATAGAGAAAGCAAAGGCTGAGCAGCTACTTATCAACACGAAGAAAAAAGTGATGCAATTGCCAAATTCAGAAAGTATTCAGAATACGTTGAATACTGAATTAGAAGCATTGATTGAAAAAATGCGGGAATTCTACGATGTACGCCGAGAAGTTCTCTCGATTAAAGCAAAAGATCTAAACAGCAAATACGAACGTTCAATCCTTGAATTAAAGTATCGAGTTGCAAAAAAAGAATTTGTTGTTCAAAAGAAAAATTGGCAGAAATTGAACTTACAGTACACTTAACTGGCTTGATTCTCCTTAAAGTGTCTCAAGGCATCATACAAAACGGGCACGTCTTTTATGACTTGCCCGTTTTATTAAATTAAAGCGGAGACTATCTAATATAATCTTGAACTATCTTGTCGACCTCTCCACTCGCTTTCATCTCGCCTAATATTCTATGATATTCATCTTTGAAGGTATTTTTAAACGGGTAGTTCTGCCCATCAGTCACTATGCCTAAAAACCCTTGTTCAGAACTTATCGTGGCGCCTTCAACAACGCTGGTACCATCATACTTCCCATCAGCTTTTAATTGTTTCAGTTCCCATTGTATCGAAAGCGCATCATTGGTATAACAGTCCATACGCCCTGCGATCAACTTAAGTAGATTTTTTGGCGTTCCCTTGGTCTCAGTGACTTTAATTTTGCCTGACTTTAGCAATGCGTTAAAGTCATCGCCACCAATTGAAAAGCCAGCATTCTTACCAATAGTGAGTCCAATGTAATCATCTGGCCAATTGGGCCTTGGGGTTGATAGAACTGATTGCTGGCATACGACGACCAGCTTTTCATCCAAGATCGCCATATCATATTCCATATAGGGTCTTTGCTTTGGCCTTTCATATGGAGGAAAGAGTGCAAATATTTTATTGGCTTCAATCTCTGATAACCCGCGCTTCCAAGGTGTGCTTTTAATTTTCACATTATAATTCGGCATCTTTTCGAAAATACGCTCTAGAACGGCAGTGTATATTCCGGTCATTTTTCCATTTTCGACGTAAGAATATGGCGGATAAGAATCGTCACCGTAAACTATTACATCAGTTTTTGCGTCAACTACTGATGTAAAAGCCGTAAACAAAAAAGCCACTGCTAAACGTTTCATTATATATCTCCTAAATATCAGACCAATTAATAATAACATCAATTAATTAAAGGCTCATAAAAATAGGAAGTCAAGATTATAGAAACTAAAGAGATAGCGATGAAATCTCGGCGTATTGGTACGCTCAGAAAGGGCGAGATTTCTTGTTGAACCAAGCATGTTGAGGTTACATAGTGATAAATGCTTTTATCGTAGCCAAACTACACAATTCAGATGAAATCGAATCAAAAGATATGAGCAAAAAAGTTAAAAGTTCACCACTTACTTTTCTAGAATATCTAGAACGTATTTATAGCAATGAATTGCTTCACCATTTACGCAAGCAAAATTCTCTATGAGCTCTGTTGAAACGAAACCGTTCTTTTCCAAAACACGACATGAAGCTGGATTGTCCGGTGAAGCATGCGCGACTATTTGAGTAATCCCCATGTCTGACAATTGCTCTATCATTTTTGAAACCGCCCATTTGGCGACACCTTGATTGATATGCTCTTGCCCCACACGATAACCAAGCAGAGCTGACCTTTTACCATGTTCAATTTCAGATACATTTATACGACCAACAATCTGCCTACTGTCTTTAATAAGCATAGGTAACATCTCCTGGCTATGGTAATCCAACAACAACTCTCGAATGTGCTGTTTTACACCATTTAAAGAGTAAAACTCAGCTTCACGAGGAGGAATAAATTGGTCAAACCAATCCTTATTTTGACGCTCAAATTCCAACAACGATAAAGCATCAGATAGGTTGATTAATGAAAGGTGCACGAACAACGCCTCCTGCTCTGGTTCGTATAACTCTAGTTGGCATTAGATAGAGTCCATCATTTCGTGTCAATTCTTTTTACCGCGATTAGCGTGGATCTTAAGCCTTGCTTTCATCTTTTGTTTCTCACTATTGCGGCCCCTCTTGCGTGGCGGTTTTTCATTATTCATCTCATTATCGAGAGAAGGCTCGAATCCTTTTAGCCACTCTTGAGGTAATTTGGTATCAATAAGCCTTTCAATAGCGAGAAGTGAGTCTTCTTCATTTGGGCTCATAAGAGAAATGGCAATACCAATCTGCCCTGCTCTTCCTGTACGACCGATTCGGTGTACATAATCTTCTGGTTTATATGGCATATCAAAATTTACCACTTGTTCAAGCTTTTCGATGTCTAATCCTCGGGCTGCAACATCGGTAGCAATCAGTGCTCTTACTTTGCCGTTTTTAAAATCATCGAGTGCTTTTTGTCGAGCCCCCTGACTTTTATCGCCGTTGATAGAAGCTGCCTTTATGCCATCAAGAGCCAACTCTTTAGCTAATTGATCACTTCCTTGCTTGGTTTTTGTAAAAACAAGTACTTGCTGCCAGTTACGTGAACCAATTAAGAATGCTAAGAGCTCGGCCTTGCGCTTTCTGTCTACTGGGTAAACGAGTTGTTCCACTGTTGTAGCAGTGCTATTTGAGGGCGAAACTTGAATTTCAACCGGATCAGTTAATATCTCATAAGCAATGTTTTTAATTTTTTGTCAAAAGTTGCTGAGAAAAACATAGTCTGCCGTTCTGGCTTACACCGCTTAAGAATACGCTGAATATCCGGCAAAAAGCCCATATCGAGCATTCTGTCTGCTTCATCAAAAACTAATGTAGATAAGTGCTTCAAGGTTATATTGCCGCAATATAGGTGATCTAATAACCGACCTGGCGTTGCAATGAGAATATCGCAGCCCTTAGCTAATCGACTTGTTTGAACACGAATACTGGTTCCACCATATGCTGCAACGGTGACTAAATTGGTATCGCTAGAGAGCTCGTGAAAACTCTCGTAGACCTGTTGTGCGAGTTCTCTTGTAGGGACAACAATTAGTGCTCTTAATCTTCTCTCATCTGTGCCCTGAGCTAAAGATTGAATAATTGGTAATGCAAATGCCGCTGTTTTGCCTGTGCCAGTTTGGGCACCAACGAGCAAATCCCGACCAGCTAAAGCGTGTGGAATTGCTTCAGTTTGAACTTCAGTGGGAGTTTGGTAACCCAATTCAGATATTGATGACAAAAGTGTATGGCACAGACCAAGCGTTTTAAATTCTGACAAAATAATGCATTCCGGTATTAATTAGCGGCAAGATATTAGCAGAAAAAAGCTATCACAAGTAAACATTTATACCCAAGTAACTTCACGATACTTGGGTACTTAAGCTCTTAGATAAGTTTTAGGGAAAAGTAGGCAGCAATTGTGCCTAAGTACGAGCAAGATTACTCTTCTGAGTTTTCCTCAGCAGAGGATGAATATTCAGAAAGGTTCAGACCAATTTCAATTGCATCCAAAAATTCAAGACCTTCCTCATTTTTTATGCAGTCAAACACAGTGACCTCCTTATCCATATTGTTTCTTAAAACAAATAGAATCTAACATGCTATGAGTATTAATCTTTTATATGACAAATTTATGTATGAGGAAAGAAAAATTTAAGTCAAAGAACCGTCGTGTTTGTCGTATTTCTTATTTCCCACCTCCATTTACGATTTTGTAAATTTAAATTTACAAAAATAATTTATTGTACATAGTATTGAACATCTATTGGAAAGATATAGAATGGCACGAAATATAGTTTGGACAACAAAATCCAAAATAATGTAAAGAAAAATATACAATGAATAAATCAAAGATATTAGGTAGCACCTTAATCATAGCAGGAACTACTATCGGAGCGGGAATGCTTGCCTTACCATTGACCTCTGCTGGTATTGGTTTTTCGACTTCACTGATCATTATGTTAGCGCTATGGGCTGTGATGACTTATACCGCATTGCTTATGGTTGAAGTCCACCAATATGCGAGCCCAGACGCTACTCTCCATTCTTTAGCTAAGGAATTGCTCGGCAGCAAAGGCCAATGGGTAGCAACAGCCGCAATGATGTTTTTGTTTTACTCGTTATGTGCTGCTTATATAGCGGGAGGAGGATCGCAATTTGCCGAGCGAATCACCACTCTAACAACACTAGAAGTACCAAACGCATTCGCTACCGTTATCTTCACGTTTGTTGTGGCATCGATCGTCACTATCGGTACATCAACTGTAGATAAAGTTAATAGAGTGCTGTTTTCGATCAAGATCGTGGCTATGGCGTTTGTGCTTTTTTTCCTAGCCCCAAATGTTACTGAAAGTTATCTACTAAGCTTACCCGTAGAACAAGGCCTAATTATTGCCGCCATTCCTATCATCTTTACATCATTTGGTTTTCATGGAAGTATTCCAGCAATTGTTAAATATCTAGATGGGCATACTACCTCATTGCGTAAAGTCATGCTTTTCGGCTCTGCGATTCCTCTGATCATTTATATCTTTTGGCAAGTTGTCACCTTGGGAGTAGTAAGTCAGCAAAGTTTACTAGCAGATCCTCAGTTAGGATCCTTGCTAGTCCAACTTGCCGATACTCTTCATTCATCAAATATTAGTCAGATAATTGGTGTATTTGCCGACCTTGCCTTACTAACATCTTTTCTCGGAGTGAGCTTGGGATTATTTGAATTCCTAGGTGACTCTGTGAAAGGTAATCGAGATCAGGCGTCACGACTACTCACCGGCTTTTTAACCTTCATACCACCAATGGCTTTCGCATTATTTTTTCCACAAGGTTTTATCCTCGCCTTGGGATACGCAGCGATAGCACTTGTCGTATTAGCTCTATTTTTCCCTGTTGTCTTAGTTAAGCATGCAAGAAAAACATTAAAGACTGATCAAAACTACCAAGTTTTGGGTGGAGATGGTGCTCTACTAGTAACATCTCTGGTCGGTGTGAGCATCATATTGATACAAATAGCACTTGTATTGGGAGTTATTCCTTCATTGGGATAAAAGGTCATTACATCAAAAAGGGGCGCTTTGGCGCCCTTTTTTGATCTTTTTCAGTCCAAAAGAATAAAAAAGAGGCCCTACTGAAATTTTTTCTGCAGACTCTCTTTCTAATCTTAGAGAGTACGAGACCTATTAGCCTTTACGCTGCTCGTAGAGCTGTCGGTGGAATTAATTTTCCGGCATTAATTCTGAGGTATAGTCGCCATAACCACTGCACTGTATGAAAAGAGGTCATTGATTCAAGCTAGACGTGGATTAACATTTTTACTTTAACTGAGATGCTTTTTGTCCTCGGGATTAACCACACAAGTCCAGCGAACCACAACAAGTTTAGAGGTCGATATGAAATTTACGACAAACACTGGTATATATATTTTAGGACTTGCGTTGTCCTTCCTGCCTCTGATATCACAGGCAAAAAACACAAAGTATGACACAGCGACCTTAGCCGGTGGATGCTTTTGGTGCACAGAGTCAGACTTAGAAAAACTGTCAGGTGTCGTAGCTGTTGAATCAGGCTACTCAGGAGGGACTTTAGATAACCCAAGTTACAAACAGGTATCGTCGGGTAAATCTGGACATATAGAGGTTATCAATGTCACGTACGATACGTCGCAACTTACTTATGAACAAGTTCTCGATCAATTCTTTCGCCACATCGATCCTACGGACGATAAGGGCTCATTTGTCGACCGTGGGCCACAGTACCGACCTGCTATATTTTTTCGCAATCAGGCTCAGAAACTGACTGCAGAGAAGTTTATTAAAGAAATAGATAACCTTGGTATTTTTAAAAAGCCGCTGAAAACTGAATTGATTGAATTCACCAAGTTTTGGCCTGCGGAGGATTATCATCAGGACTATTACAAGCGTAATAAAGTCCGCTACTCATATTACCGTTATGCCTCTGGACGTGACCAGTACCTTGATACAATTTTCGGAAAAGATAGAGAGAAGATGTCAGTAACCTTGCGTCAGCTCATCGATGAAAAGAACCGGCTTGCAACACTCAAAACCTATCAAAAGCCGAGTAATTCTGAGATAAAATCAAAACTTACTGACATTCAGTATTATGTTACCCAAGAAGACGGGACAGAGCGTGCGTTTGATAACCCATATTGGGATAACAAACAAGCTGGTATCTACGTCGATATTGTATCCGGAGAGCCTCTGTTTTCATCGGTAGACAAATATAAATCTGGAACTGGCTGGCCTAGCTTTACCAAGCCTATCAATGAACATTACATTGTTGAAAAAACGGATTACCATTTGATCTACCCAAGAACAGAAATCAGAAGTCGATTTGCAGACTCTCACCTAGGCCATGTCTTCACTGATGGCCCTGCTCCAACTGGATTACGATACTGTATGAACTCTGCTTCGATGAAATTTATCCCAGTGGCAGAGATGGAGGCAGAGGGATATGCTGACTATTTGTACCTATTTGATAACCCAAGCTAAACCTTTTTAACAACCCATTTAGGGGCAAGCGTAACTTGCCCCTAACACTATTATTTAAGGATCCTCGCCTTAAATTGACGACCTTTCATCTTGCCGGTCTGCAATTGCTTCAACGCTGCTTTTACAACATCATGCTCAACAGCAACATAGGACACCATCGCCAATATATTGATTTTGCCGATTTTACTCGCTGCAATGTTAGCTTGTTTGGTTAAAGCTCCGAGAATATCCCCTGCTCGCACTTTTTGTTTTTTACCACCTAAGATTTGAATCGTAGCCATTTTAGGGTAAAACGGACGCTCGATAAGCTTTTGAGGAAGTTGAGAAGGAAGACATTCGATGTCCATATACTCTTCGATCCTTGCTACACGATAGGACTCTCTGGCAGTAAAAAAGCTGAATGCTAAACCTTCTGCACCCGCTCGCCCTGTTCGACCAATTCGGTGGACGTGAACTTCAGGGTCTCGCGATAATTCAAAGTTAAACACAGCATCAAGGTTATCAACATCTAAACCACGCGCTGCGACATCCGTAGCAACTAATATGGAAGTGCTCTTGTTTGCAAATGTTATCAGAGCCCTTTCCCGCTCTCTTTGTTCCATATCTCCATGCAATTCAGCAACATTGAATCCTAATCGATCAAGTTCATCACTTACATCTTGTACTTCTTTCTTTGTATTACAAAAAACAACCGATGATTCAGGCTTATAGTGGAGTAACAAGGTCTCGAGAGCATCATCTTTGGCTTCGGTGCCATCAACTTCATAGAAGAATTGTTTGATGGTCGTTTTTTCATCATGAGTTTGTGTTTTGATCATTTGTGCTTCAGAAGTGACTTTCTCTGCTAGCACCTCAATATGTTTCGGATAAGTTGCACTAAAAAGCAGCGTTTGTCGATTTATTGGCAATTCAGACACTAACGTGTCAATTGCATCTTCGAAACCCATATCGAGCATACGATCAGCCTCATCAAGGACAAACGTATTAATATCTGAAAATTGAATGCGTCCCTTTGACATGTGGTCCAGTATTCTACCCGGTGTTCCAACTATGATGTGAGCTCCATGTTCAAGTGAGCCTATTTGAGGCCCCATCGGCATTCCACCACACAAAGTCAGTACTTTTACATTGTGTCTACCTCTCGCCAGAGTCCGTATTTCTTTGGCTACCTGATCGGCCAACTCTCGAGTTGGGCAGAGAACCAGCGTCTGTATTCGAAAACGCTCAACATTCAGGTTGTTCAAGATCCCCAAAGAGAAAGTAACCGTTTTACCAGAGCCTGTTTTTCCCTGCCCTATAACATCCTTGCCCTCAAGAATAGCAGGTAAGGCTTGCTGCTGAATTGCCGTCATCTGGCTAAAACCCAAACTATCGAGCGTAACAAGAAGGTCGGATGCTAAATTGAGAGTATTGAATGAAGTAGACAAGGGTTCACCTTAATTTTGTTTATCGATAGTGGTTGATATAACCAAAACAAAACCGCCTCAGATTTGAAGCGGTTTTTGACTGATTCTTAGTAACTATACCCAAGTAACCTCAAGATGCTAGGTTCAGCGAGAATGGCTTGCTTGACAGGCAAGGCAACGATTTGAAAATCTAGTCATCTAAATTGAAAATCGGTAACGACGCATGTAAAGCAAGACAACTCGCCCTTTGGGAGCGTGCCACAGTGCCGATTTCATCGTCAAACAACTTGGTAAGAGTTCACTATTACGCGGCGTTATTTTCCTTGAATTCAACACTGTGGCATCGCTCTGAATCCTGCATTTTGAAGTCACTTGGGTATAATTTTATCTTATACCGTGCAAGAACTCATGGCGCGTCGCAGGATTAGATTTAAATATACCACCGAGGGCTGTAGTTGTAGTTTCACTCGTCGCATCCATAACACCACGAGATTTTACGCAATAGTGAGTCGCATCCATCGTAACCGCAACATCGTCTGTTTCAAGCAATGTCTGAAGAGCAACCAGTATTTGCTGTGTCATTCGCTCTTGCACCTGAGGTCGCTGAGAAAAGAACCGAACAATTCGATTGATTTTTGATAGGCCGATAATTTTCCCGCGAGGGATGTATGCAACAGTCGCCATTCCGTCAATAGTGACAAGATGATGCTCACAAGTACTGGTAAGGGTTATCCCTTTAACTCGAACCATTTCATTAACATTCATCTTATTTTCGATCATGGTGACTTTTGGAAAGTTTTTATAATCGAGACCCGAAAAGATTTCGTCAACATACATTTTGGCGATCCTTTGCGGGGTTTCTTCAAGGCTGTCATCCGACAGGTCAAGTGCCAAAAGAGAAAGGATTTCACGCATGTGGTACTGAATTTTCTCTTTCTTTTCTTCACGACTGTATTGATTTGGTAACATTGGCGTTTCCAAACCACGACTTTCTAACGCCGCTTTGACCAACTTTGCAGATTCACTTAACTCTGACATTCGACTACCTCTTACATAACCCGAAACGGATGGACGACAAGGATACTCGGATTTTTAACGAATTACACCCATATTTTAATGAAGGTCATTACAGCCCAATAGCAGTCTGTGTTAGACTTTTTGCCGATTTGTGAAATTTTAACAGGATTCAAAAATGGGATGCTTTGACATACCTGGCTTAATACCCGTCGATGAAGCACTTGGTCGACTTCTATCGTCTGTCACTTCTATCGATTCCACTCTCTCTTTACCACTGTCAGACGCAATGGGTTATGTATTGGCATCTAGTGTCAAAGCACCAGCTGATGTCCCCCCGTTTGATAACTCAGCAATGGATGGCTACGCGATTAGGACTTCTGAGCTTTCGACTGTTCAGACCTTCCCCGTATCCGGTCAATCCTTTGCTGGTGCTCCATTCAACGGTACTTTGAGCGAACAGTCATGTATCCGTATTATGACCGGAGCAGAAATTCCTTTTGATTATGACGCCGTTATCATGCAGGAGGACGTAGAAGTTTCCGATAAAGGTATCACTTTCGACATTGAGCGAGTCTCTAAATACCAAAACATAAGATTTAAAGGTAACGACATCCAAAAAAACGATGTTGCATTAGAATCAGGAACTCGGCTGACTGCAAGAGATATTGCTCTGCTCGCAACATTAGGGATAGACGAAGTTAAGGTTGTACGTAAACCACGTGTGGCTTTTTTTTCAACTGGCGATGAATTAAGGCCCGTCGGTGAAAAACTAAGTTCAGGGCAGATATACGACAGCAACCGCTACGCTGTTAAAGCGATGCTCGAAAAACTTGGTTGTGAGGCAATCGATCTAGGTATTGTTCCTGATTCCCCCGAGAGGCTGACAGAAACGTTCAAACATGCTCAGTCCATAAGCGACCTTATTATCAGTACAGGCGGAGTAAGCGTAGGAGAAGCCGACTTCACTAAAGATGTTCTCGCAGCATTAGGAGAAATTAACTTCTGGAAATTAGCAATAAAACCGGGAAAGCCCTTCGCTTTCGGTAAAATAGAGAATACGCTTTTTTGTGGGTTACCGGGAAACCCTGTCTCTGCAATGGTTACCATGTACGTCTTAGTCCAGCCTTTAATAGCAAAGCTTGCTGCCCATTCGAAATGGCAAAAACCAACAACATTACTCGCGACTACACGAAGCCACTTTAAAAAGTCACCCGGTAGAACAGATTATCAACGTGGAATATACACCGTAGAAGACGGTAAAATTTTCGTGGAGACAACAGGAAATCAAAGCTCTGGAGCCTTTCGCTCTATGAGTTTAGCTAATTGCTTTATCGTTTTGGAAAGAGAACGAAGCTCAGTAAAGAAAGGGGAAACTGTCACTATCGAACTCTTTAATTCGACATTTTACTAAGGTATGCATTTGAATATACTCTCGGATCAAGAAGTCTTGCGTTACAATCGGCAGATCTCTTTAAATCAGTTTGATTTTGAAGGTCAGGAGGCGTTAAAGCAAAGTAAAGTGCTCATTGTCGGTCTTGGTGGTTTGGGTTGTTCTGCGGCTCAATATCTCACAGCATCCGGTGTTGGAACACTGACGTTGGTTGATGATGATAGTGTTGAACTCTCAAACTTACACCGGCAAGTCCTTCACACAGATGAAGATATTGGAAAACTAAAAGTCATTTCCGCTAAGCAAACATTACAGCAACTCAACCCCCATGCTCACTTCGCTGTAATTAAGCGCCGATTAAATGATGAGGAGCTCCTAGCTTTAATCAAGGAGCATGCGCTAGTCTTAGATGCTTCTGATAACTTAAACACTCGGAATCAATTGAATCGACTCTGCTTTAATCTTAAAAAAACGTTGATTTCTGGTGCAGCTATTCGTATGGAAGGCCAGGTTTTAGTTTTCGATTATACTGATTCAGACACACCTTGCTATCAATGCTTCAGTTCACTCTTTTCATCGCAAGAGCTAACTTGTGTCGAGAGCGGCGTGATGCCTCCTCTGGTTGGCATAGTTGGAGCAACACAAGCGATGCAAGCAATAAAGGTGCTCACAAACTTTGGTTCAACGAAAAAAGGCGTTATTCTTATGCTAGATGCGATGACCATGGCATGGAGAGAAATGAAACTAACCAAACGCCCCTCTTGCTCGGTTTGTGGGAGCGTAGATGAGGGATAATAACCCGATATGTCGATGAGCAAGAGGCTCAAGCGCGGTTGTTACTATTGTCTCGCAGGGTTGACCTTAGTTATCACACTTTCAACTTTAGGCTTCTTGAGCTTTGATGAGAACATAAGCTATCAAGAGGCCTTATTAGTCTCTCAAAATAACACCTATTCTCTCGATGGTACGAGAAAGTACTTTCAAATCGCACTTAAAGACAAAACCATTAAAACTATTCTTGTGCCATCAACGGCTAATTGTAAGCGAGGAACATATATACAAATATCGGTTCGTCATTCGTTACTTACAGGCAAAGATATCTACTCTTTTGTTGGCTGTAATTTAAATAAATAGTTGGTCAATATATGCTAGGATATAGCAAAGCTCATATCGATTTGTCTTGATGTTATTTGGTTATCAGAACCTCAATGAAAATAGAAGGAATGCAGATGTCGCCACTAGTCTCCCCCAAAGACGTAGTCGAACTACAAAAAATAGGGAATTTGATTTTACTCGATGCAAGTATCGAATTTAAAATTCCTGCTGAAACGGAAAAAGATACCAGTAATTTTATTCCTGGTACGGTACGTTTTGATTACGACAGTGTCTTCTGCGATCCTGATTCCTCTTTACCACACATGATGCCTTCAGAAGAGAGATTCAACCAACTTGCCCAAGATATTGGCCTGAATCATGACTCGACCATTGTGGTTTATGACAACAGTGGTACGTTCGCATCGCCCAGAGCTTGGTGGATGTTAAGAGCGATGGGCCATGAACACGTTTTTGTTCTCAATGGTGGCTTAACGGAGTGGAAAAACCAGCAGTTACCAACGACCAATCATTATGATGAACCCAAAGGCAAAGGTAATTTCGCAGGAAAACTCGATCCTAGTTTCTTTGTTGATGCTGAATATGTGTTACAGAATATCCAAAATGAGCATAGCCAAACTGTAGACGCGAGATCTCTTGAGCGCTTTAAAGCAAAAGTTCCAGAGCCGCGTCAAGGTATTCGCTCGGGTCATATTCCCCAATCAGTCTGCCAACCGTTTGTCCAATTAATGGATGGTCATAAGCTCAAGACAATTCCAGAGCTTACTGCTCTGCTTTCCCAAACGATGCAGAAAAATTGTCAAGAGCATATCTTCAGTTGCGGCTCAGGAGTAACAGCAGCCATCGTTTTGCTTGCATCGTATCTATGTGGCTATACTAATTTGCGGATTTACGATGGCTCTTGGACTGAATGGGGAGCTAACACAAAGCTGCCGGTTGAAGTCTAAACCTACTCGCGTAGCCAAGGCGAGTTGGAGTCTTGGTTACGATAGTATTTGTCGATTCATTTTAACTGTTCGTCGAGGTTCAGTACCGTTAAAGCATTCGATACACTTGTTGCGATAACATCAACGACACCAGTTCGCAATGCCCCGAGTAGAGCAAGGGGTTTGCTGTTTTCTGCTGCAACTGCGACTACCTCAGAAATTGGACGAAAATCCTCAACACTTAGTCCAATCACTCGATCACTCATAACGGTTTCGACACAGGCACCATGTACATCAAAGAAATCATAACCTGCGAAGTCTCCCACAATACCTTGTGAAGATCTTGATTCAACGACTTCTTGAGCAGTAAACCACCCTAAATCAACCATATAGCTGTTTTCACTCATGTCACCCACACCAACCAATGCCATGTCAGCTTTTCTTGCCAAATCTAGCGTTTGCTTAACTGTTGAGTTTTCCATAAAGGCCTGTTTTTGTGTGTAGTTTTCAGCATAGGCTGGTGCATATAAGGTTTCTGACGTACCGCCATAGCTCTTAGCAAATTGCCGACAAATATGGTCAGCATTAAACATACCACCTCGCGGATGAATCCCTCCGATTCCGCAAACGAACTTCACATCACGCTGAGGGATCACTCCCACATGGTGAGCCACCGCAGAAACATTACGGCCTTGGCCAATGGTAACCACATGGCCATTTTTTATCGAGCTCACCAAATATTTGGAAACTAGGCTGGCAACGAGTCTGCGCTGCTTTTCTTCATCTGGTTGATCAAGTGCAATCAATGCACGCTTCACTCCGAACCTCTCAATCAACCTTTGTTCTATCTTAGCGCTGAACACTGGATGATATTTTACCGTTATTTCAACGACACCTTCTTCTCTAGCTTGCCTCAACAGGCGCCCTACTTTTGCTCGCGAAATAGTAAATTTCTTAGATATTTCCTCCTGAGTTGCCCCATCTTGATAATAAGCAACTGAGACTTCAGTAAGAAGATCTCTAACATCGTCTGCCATCTCTTTATGTGTTTTATCCACCATCACTTAAACCTATCGTTATTTACGTACTCGGCATGGGCATATGCTCACACAAATAACATTTGCTCAACTAAAAGTTCAAACTATTTAAATGCTAACATCCACTTTATTCAAGAAAAAACGAGCGTATTTTCGTCAAAAACATACCCAAAGATTAGATTTACTCTCAAATTTGGAGCATCTCTAGTTATCGATTGACATTTTCATTGGATAAGATAAATATGAATCCATCATTTACTCAACGAACGAGCAATTGCTCACCAAGAATTTCCTTGAGCTAAAAATTTACAATAATCGGTGACGTTATCAGAGCAATACTTGGCTCAAAGGGTTACAATGCCGACTATTCATGAAGTAACAAATGTCTTTTACCACTTTAGGTGGATGCCCATTAAATAGGATGACAAAAATGAGCAACAAACTAGAGCAACTTCGCAAGCTAACTACGGTCGTAGCAGACACAGGTGAAATTGAGGCTATCAAAAAATACCAACCTGAAGACGCCACAACTAACCCATCACTCATTCTGAAAGCCGCTCAAATTGAAGAATATGCACCATTAATCGATGCAGCAATTCAATACGCAAAAGCCCAAAGCGACGATAAATCTCAACAAGTTCAAGATACTTGTGACATGTTAGCCGTGAATATCGGTAAAGAAATTCTTAAGACAATCCCAGGTCGAATTTCTACTGAAGTTGATGCACGTTTGTCGTACGACACTGACGCAAGCGTAGCTAAAGCACGTCAACTAGTTAAGATGTACAACGATGCAGACATCTCAAATGATCGTATCCTGATCAAACTCGCATCAACTTGGGAAGGCATTCGCGCTGCTGAAATTCTAGAAAAAGAAGGCATCAACTGTAACTTAACTCTTTTATTCTCATTCGCTCAGGCAAGAGCGTGTGCAGAAGCTGGCGTGTTCTTAATCTCTCCATTCGTAGGTCGCATCATGGACTGGTACAAAGCGAAAGAAGGCCGTGACTTTGAAGCGCAAGAAGATCCAGGCGTTCTGTCTGTATCTAAGATATATAACTATTACAAAAACTACGGTTACAAAACTGTAGTTATGGGTGCAAGCTTCAGAAATATTGATGAAATTCTTGAACTTGCGGGTTGTGATCGTTTAACTATTGCACCAGCACTATTAGCAGAACTTGAAGCTTCACAAGGTGAAGTCGTCGCGAAACTTATTGACTCTAACGGTCAAGAAACTCGCCCTGCATCTATGTCGCATTCTGAATTCTTGTGGGAACACAACCAAGATGCTATGGCAGTGGAAAAGCTGGCTGAAGGTATTCGCAACTTTGCTGTGGATCAAGGCAAACTTGAAGCTATGATCGAAGCAAAACTTTAAGTGATTATTGTGAACAAAAAGACACGCGCTTTTTGTTCATTAACTTGTAGAATTCTTTATTAAATTTGGTAATCAATATGGATCGTAAACTCCTCGCAAATGCTATTCGTGCCTTGAGCATGGATGGTGTACAACAAGCTAATTCTGGTCACCCAGGCGCTCCAATGGGTATGGCAGACATCGCAGAAGTTTTATGGCGCTCGCACCTCAATCACAACCCAAGTAATCCTGAATGGGCAGATCGTGACAGATTTGTCCTTTCGAATGGTCACGGCTCTATGCTGATCTATTCATTGTTGCACCTTTCTGGTTATGAGCTATCAATTGACGAACTGAAGAACTTCCGCCAGCTTCATTCAAAAACACCTGGCCATCCAGAGTACGGTTACGCGCCTGGAATCGAAACGACGACAGGACCACTTGGTCAAGGTATCACTAATGCCGTAGGTATGGCACTTGCAGAAAAAACACTCGCTGCCCAATTTAATAAACCTGGCCACGACGTTGTTGATCACTACACTTATGCCTTTATGGGTGATGGCTGTCTGATGGAAGGGGTTTCACACGAAGCTTGTTCTCTTGCAGGAACTCTTGGACTAGGTAAGCTTATCGCATTTTGGGATGACAACGGCATCTCTATCGATGGTGATGTGGAAGGTTGGTTCTCTGACGACACAGTAAAACGTTTTGAAGCTTACGGATGGCATGTTATCCCTGCCGTGGATGGACATGATTCAGATGCTATCGATGCAGCTATTGTCAAAGCGAAATCAGATCCGCGTCCAACTCTAATCTGTACTAAGACTATTATTGGATTTGGCTCACCTAATAAAGCGGGCTCTCATGACTGCCACGGTGCACCACTTGGTGCAGAAGAAATCGCCGCTACTCGCCAGAAATTGGGTTGGGAACACGGTCCTTTTGACATCCCTGCCGATATTTATGCGCAGTGGGATGCAAAAGAAGCTGGTCAGGCGAAAGAAGCCGCATGGAATGAAAAATTCGATGCTTATGCAAAAGCATTCCCACAAGAGGCAGCTGAGCTAAAACGTCGTCTAAATGGTGAATTGCCGGCACAATGGGAAGAAAAAGCCAGCCAGATCATTGCGGATCTACAAGCTAACCCGGCTAACATAGCATCACGTAAAGCCTCGCAAAACGCACTAGAAGCTTTTGGTGCCATGCTACCTGAGTTCTTAGGTGGATCAGCGGATCTCGCGCCTTCAAACTTAACCATGTGGTCTGGTTCTAAGTCTCTTTCTGCTGAAGATGCATCTGGTAACTACGTTCACTATGGTGTGCGTGAGTTCGGAATGACAGCTATCATTAACGGCGTTGCGCTCCATGGTGGTTTCATTCCTTACGGAGCTACGTTCCTAATGTTTATGGAATATGCGCGTAATGCAATGCGTATGGCTGCGTTGATGAAGATTCAGAATATCCAAGTCTACACACATGATTCTATTGGCTTAGGTGAAGATGGTCCAACTCACCAGCCTGTTGAGCAAATGGCTTCACTGCGTCTAACACCGAATATGAGTACATGGCGTCCATGTGACCAAGTAGAATCGGCTGTAGCTTGGAAGCTAGCAATTGAACGTAAAGATGCTCCGACATCTCTTATCTTCTCACGCCAAAATCTCGCGCAACAAACACGTACGGCTGAGCAAGTTGCAAACATTGCTAAAGGTGGATACACCTTGAAAGACTGTCAGGGTCGCCCTGACTTAATTCTAATTGCAACAGGTTCTGAAGTTGAATTGGCAGTATCTGCAGCTGATGAATTAAGCCTTCAAGGTAAACAAGTACGCGTGGTTTCTATGCCTTCTACTGATGCGTTTGACAAACAAGACGCAAGCTACCGTGAAAGCGTACTGCCTTCAGACGTAACCGCTCGTATCGCAATAGAAGCAGGTATCGCAGATTTCTGGTATAAATATGTTGGCTTTGACGGCCGTATCATAGGTATGACAAGCTTTGGTGAGTCAGCACCAGCAGGCGAACTGTTTAAATTGTTCGGTTTCACTGTAGAGAACGTAGTCAAAACTGCACAAGAGCTTCTTGATTAAATTCAAGTTGAACACAGAGTTAAAAAACCGAGCATCATGCTCGGTTTTTTTTAGTCGAGATTAATCTCAGTTGTGCATTTTACCGTTCTCGTCGAGACCGATGTATGAAATTTGCGTATGTTTTCGTCTTTATGGATCACTCTTTCAACAAAACTCTCATACGATTGGATATCAGGGACAGAAACAATCAGTACGAAATCAAAGCTCCCTGTTATTTGGTAGCACTGAGTCACCTCTGGTGCTTTTTCTATCACTGCTCTAAATCTCGAATAGATATCTGATCTATCCCGTTCCATTTCGATCGAAACAATTAACGTGAGCTTATTTCCCGCGAGACTTGGATTTAAGATTGAGACATCATGAACAATAGCATTAACTTCTCTGAGCCGTTTCACTCGTTTCAAACAAGCCGGTGGTGACAGACCAACTTCATCAGCTAGCTCAACATTTGGGATCCTGTTATTTTTTTGCAGACGAGCCAGTATTTTTCGGTCTAAACGATCAATTTCCATAAATTTCTCAATATAAGCTTTTTAAGAAATATAACTCAAAATAAAGATAAATTAAAAAACTGTTGCACGTTTTTATTGTTCATTCTCAACATCAAATTTCTTGACTAAAAGGTAGGATATACCCAAGTAACCTCAAGATGCTAGGTCCAGCGAGAATAGCTTGCTTTACAGGCAAGGCAACGATTTGAAAAAGGATTATCACATGAATAAGTTGAACCGTTTTATTTCTGAGCTCTTCAGAGAAATATGTGATGTTGTATGGTCTCTTTATAAAATCATGATCCCCATGCTTATCTGCGTAAAAATTGCAGAAGAGCTCGGAGCAATATCGATTTTGAGCGATTGGCTCAGCCCATTAATGACTTTATTAGGTTTACCGGAGGAGATGGGGCTTGTATGGGCGACGACAATCCTTACCAATATATATGCAGGCTTATTGGTTTTTATGGACTCGGGAGCAAGCCTCACCATTGCCCAAGCCTCTGTGCTAGGCACCCTATTGCTCTTTGCTCACTCCTTACCTTTAGAGGCTGCTATTACAAAAAAAGCTGGGGTGAGCTTTTCTCTATCGATTATTTTTCGTGTTGTGTGCGGAGTGGTTTTTGCCTTTGTGCTACACAAACTGTATCAAGGCTTAGGTGTCTTCGAGCAACAAGCACAAGTTGTTTTCCAACTCACACCAACCCAAGACCAAAGCTATCTTGCTTGGACATGGGATCAATTTAAAAACCTTATGATGATATTCGTTATTATCGCAGGTATGTTGTTAGCACTCAAAGTAATGCGCTTAATCGGTGTTGAGAGGTTACTTGCTCGATTACTAAAGCCGTTTTTAAAGGTCATTGGCATCAGCCCCAAAGCAACAAATATGACGATAATTGGGATTACTTTAGGGATATCATTTGGCGGGGCTTTGTTGATTAATGAGGCAAAGAGAGGTCAAATACCAAAAAGAGATGTTTTCAGTGCAGTTATGTTATTAAACCTTTCCCACAGCATGATTGAGGATACCATTTTATTGCTTTTAATTGGCGCGGACTTTATCTCGATTTTTTGGGGCAGACTCATTTTTAGTCTAGTGGTGGTTGCCATCATTTCCCATGGCTTACAAACGATTGAGTATTGGAAGATACGAAAAGCGATTTAGTTAAGCCCCGCAAGGGGCTTATTATCTGAGCTGATTGAACTCGGTTACTTTATGACTTTTCCTCAAAACGCCTTGCCAATTGATGAAACTCATCAACCTGATCTTTCAGTTCTTGAGAATGCTCCTTCACAGAGCGCGTAGCATCCAAGTTTTGTTCCGCAGTTGATGCTATCGATTGAATATGTAAATTGACATCGCTAGAAAGCCTGCGCTGGTTACCTGCTGAGTTTTCAACAGACTGCATTAAGTCATTCATCGACTTCATTAAATCTTCGACCTCAGAAAGTCTTTCGGAGCTGAGTTTGGCCACATCACCGCAAGAATCGGTTTGTTTTTTGTTGTCCAATATGTCGCTCTGCCAGCTCTCGATTGTATTGAGCATGGCATCGATACTATCTTTGATCTGTACTGTAGCATTAGAGGTTCGTCCAGAAAGCGCTCGTACTTCATCTGCCACAACCGCAAAGCCTCTGCCCTGCTCACCTGCTCGAGCCGCTTCAATTGCTGCGTTCAATGCCAGTAAGTTAGTTTGCTCAGCGATACCTCCTATCTCCTCCATCATCTGACTGACGTTTTGAGCTTGCTCACTAAGTTGGTAAGTTGTCTGGGTTGCTTTTTCTGCTTGAGCACTCAAACTTTCCAAGTTTTGGTGTGTTTGCGTAATACTTTGCTTAGCACCATCACAAGTTTTAAGCGTTACATCAACAATTTGGTGAGCTTCTTGAGCATTGGAGGACACTTCATTTGCTGTAGCCTCGACGGCTTCCGTAGCCTCTCGCACTTGTAAAATATCTTTGGTTTGTTGAGCAAGAGCGTCCGTTACTTGATAGGACGTCGCACTCAAGTTGTCAGCGAGATCTTGAAGTGGCTTAGTTGAATCAGTCATTCTGCCAAGCACCGTTCTGATCCGTGCAGAAAGCAGTTTAATGTGAAAATCAGCAACAGAGAACTTTTTGTTACCCGAATAAATCATTCGACTGATACTATCGTACTTATTCTTAAGCTTATTTAACTCAACAGGCGTATCGATTAACTCTTGTTTAAACAGCAAGGCAAGGATCACGAGAGGTGCTGAGTTGAACAACAAGCTCATCCCACCACTAAGGTCAAAGAAACCAGCAATAATTGGTGACAATAATCCTGCGAAGAGGAGCAGATATCTAAGGCCGTCGTTAATCTCAAACGATAATGACTTGCCACTTTTCTCTGCCTTGCGCAGCTGTGCGTAAGCCTTTTCTGCCGTTTCTACCCATTCTCGTTTGGGCTTAACCCTAACGGATTGATAACCGATTTTTTTGTTACCCTCATAAATCGGTGTAACGTAGGCATCCACCCAATAATAACCGTGTGACTTGGTGCGGTTCTTAACGATTCCTCGCCATGCCTCACCTTTTTTGAGGTGATGCCACATATCGGCAAAGGCTGCCTTCGGCATATCTCTGTGGCGGATGCAATTGTGATTTTTCCCTAACAACTCTTCTTGAGTAAATCCAGCAATTCGAGCGAATTCTTCGTTGCTGTATGTAATTACACCATGTAGATCGGTAGTTGATACAAGCTGTTCATGGCTCTCTACCATTATTTCACGTTCTGACGATCGGTGGGCTGACATTATTAGCTACTTCTCTCGTGTCTTGTTAGATGACGAAATATAAACAATATTTGAATGACTGACAAAATATTGATCTTAGATAACCAGAAATATTTGAAGTGATTCGCTTATCATCCAGTTAAATTTAATAAAAATATGAATTGCAAGTTTAAAAAATAGAACACTATTGTAAGTGATATGAGTCTAAATATTATTTGATTTAGATCAATTTTTAGCGAGC
>NZ_AEIU01000073.1 GCF_000165125.1 Vibrio caribbeanicus ATCC BAA-2122
GAGTAAAGAGACGATACTGGGTCTGTAGCTCAGGTGGTTAGAGCGTTCGCCTGATAAGCGAGAGGTCGGTGGTTCAAGTCCACTCAGACCCACCAATCTTCCTCCCAGAAGATGTGGCACACAGTATCACACCTGATGGGGCTATAGCTCAGCTGGGAGAGCGCCTGCCTTGCACGCAGGAGGTCAGCAGTTCGATCCTGCTTAGCTCCACC
>NZ_AEIU01000072.1 GCF_000165125.1 Vibrio caribbeanicus ATCC BAA-2122
TACCTTCTAGGTAGCCATCCATTCCGCAGCAATATTTTGCTTGAACTTACCTGTGGCAATGCTTGAAACCTGCACCTTTGAGTCAATACCCCCTACTAAAGTATATATTTCTTATTAAGGGCACACGCCTTTTTTTATATATCAAACGATAACTATTTAGTATGTATTTTTGAGTTATTTATTTTTATTACTAATGTTTAATGGGAGGTGTCAATTTAGAACCACAAATGATACGTTTGTAATCTCGAGGCTGAGATAAAATCTAGATTATATTTTTTGTATATCGTAATTTGTCATTTAAACCATTCTATATGTAATGACTATTTGTATGATTTTTTCTTTAACCTTGAAGGTTAAATGATGATAATAATAATGAATTTCCTTTGTTTGTATTATTCAAGCTTCTGATTTTTATGGTTATTTTATTTTTGTTGATTTTTCTCTTTGTAATTTAATTAATGTAATTGTTAAACAGGTAAATTATTTATTTTGTCATGTTTTTGTCTAAATTAGCTCTTTTTCTCAACTATGGGTAAAAATCACTGAAATTATCTAGTAAACTGTGACCACTGAAATATTTACAATAAGAATATCGATGAGGAGATCAGTAATGAGGCAACAGAAAGTCGCTTTCATTGGTTTGGGCGTTATGGGATACCCCATGTCAGGTTATCTAAGTAAGATGGGGTATGAGACTAAAGTCTATAACCGGACGAAGGCAACGGCGGATCGCTGGGTAAATGACTATACGGGAACCGTTTGTGATACTCCCAAAGAAGCGGCGATAGATTGTGATGTTGTTTTTATATGTGTCGGTAATGATGAAGACGTTCGCAGCGTAACTTACGGTTCAGATGGTATTTTATCTGGAATGAAAAGTGGGGCTGTGCTTGTGGACCATACCACAACATCCGCTGAGCTCGCAGTTGAATTAGCGAAAGTAGCTAAAGAGCAGGGTATTGATTTTATTGACGCTCCAGTTTCGGGCGGTCAAGCAGGGGCTGAAAATGGGGCTCTCACTGTTATGTGTGGTGGAGACCAGGCAGTGTTTGATCGCACGGCTCCCTATATGGCAGTGTATGCCAAACAAATCTCTCTACTCGGAGAGAATGGTCAAGGTCAACGTTGTAAAATGGTGAACCAAATCTGCATTGGCGGTGTGTTACAAGGATTAAGTGAAGGTTTGTTACTTGCTCAAAAAGCGGGTTTAAAAATAGAGGATGTCGTAGAAACGCTTAAGCATGGTGCTGCTGGTTCATGGCAGATGGAAAACAGAGCAGTCACTATGACTCAAGATAAGTTCGACTTTGGCTTTGCCATCGATTGGATGCGCAAAGATCTCGGTTTTTGCCTTGATGAGGCTGAAAAATATGGAATTACATTGCCTTTGACCAAAGAAGTCTATGAAAAATACGGAGCTCTTCAAGCAAAGGGGCTCGGGAGACTTGATACCTCAGTTTTATGTAAAGCATTAGAAGAGCATCAATAATACTTTCGATACCCACGCAACTTCAAAATTTTAGGTTCTAGGTATAAGTCAGTACCACTTGCTTTTACAACAGTATGCTGAACCTTACATTTTGAAGTTACTTGGGTATGTTTTTCGATAAGTGAACCCCGTTAGTTACTTGAATGTTTATGAGGCGCTTTAAAGCCCCCCATGCTACCTGATATTAGAGATCAAAGCGGTCGTTGTTCATTACTTTCGTCCATGCTGAGACGAAGTCTCGAACAAATTTTTCTTTATTATCTCTTTGAGCGTAGAATTCAGCATAGGACCGTAGAATTGAATTGGAGCCAAATACAAGGTCTACGCGAGTCGCTGTCCACTTGGTTGATCCAGTTTGACGTTCCACAATATCGTAACTATTTCGTCCGGTTGGTTTCCAAAGGTATGTCATATCCGTCAAATTGACAAAGAAGTCGTTGCTCAAAACACCGACCCTATCAGTAAATACGCCATCTTTTGTTCCTGAATGGTTGGTTCCAAGAACACGCATACCACCGATTAAAACCGTCATTTCTGGAGCACTAAGTCCAAGAAGTTGTGCTCTATCCAGCATGATCTCTTCTGGACTTACAGAAAAGTGTGATTTTTGCCAATTACGAAAGCCGTCAGCAACAGGCTCAAGTACAGAGAAGGACTCAACATCTGTTTGTGCCAAGGATGCATCACCACGTCCGGGATAAAATGGAACTTGAATCTCTACACCTGCCGCCCTAGCTGCTTGCTCAATTCCAAGGTTTCCAGCGAGGACTATGGTATCAGCAAGACTCGCTCCCGTTTCCTGAGCAATGGTTTCCAAAACGGCGAGCACACGGTTTAACCGTTCGGGCTCATTGCCTTGCCATTGATTTTGAGGACTTAAACGGATACGTGCGCCATTGGCTCCGCCACGTTTATCAGATTGACGATAAGTTCGAGCACTATCCCATGCCGTCACAACCCTATCTGAAATGCTCAGGTTGCTGGCGATGATTTTTTCTCTTACATCATTGATATCATAATCTAAACAGCCTTTTGGAATCGGATCTTGCCAAATAAGGTCTTCATCTGGAACGTCTGGTCCAAAATACCGTGTTTTTGGCCCCATATCGCGATGCAGAAGTTTAAACCATGCTTTAGCAAAGGCTTGGTCAAAATACTCAGGGTCTTGATAAAAACGCTCAGAAATTTTTCGGTACTCAGGGTCGAACTTTAACGCCATATCAGCGTCAGTCATCATTGGATTAAGCTTGATACTCGGGTTCTCAACATCAACAGGTTTATCCTCTTCTCGGATATCTATTGGCTCCCACTGCCAAGCGCCAGTAGGACTTTTGGTCAATTCCCATTCATAATTCATTAGTAAATAGAAAAAGCCGTGATCCCACTTTGTCGGGTAAGTAGTCCAAGCACCTTCAAGGCCGCTGGTTACCGTATCTCGGCCAACTCCTCTCGTAGTGTGGTTGTTCCAACCAAGGCCTTGCTCAGAAATACCGGCTGCCTCAGGTTCTGACTCTAAGTGCGCTGCGTTGCCATTGCCATGGGCTTTGCCTACTGTATGTCCTCCTGCTGTGAGAGCAACAGTATCCTCATCATTCATCCCCATACGCTCAAAAGTTTCTCGCATGTCTTGCGCCGTTTTTAACGGGTCTGGATTACCATCAACGCCTTCAGGGTTAACATAAATAAGCCCCATCATTACTGCGGCAAGCGGATTTTCAAGGTCTCTCTCTCCTTTATAGCGGCTATTCTCTGTACCACTCTTTGCCAGCCACTCCTTTTCAGAACCCCAGTAGATGTCTTTTTCTGGATGCCAAATGTCTTCACGCCCAAAACCAAAGCCATAAGTTTTTAGACCCATTGATTCGTAGGCCATGTTACCTGCAAGTACGATAAGATCTGCCCAACTTATATGGTTGCCATATTTTTGTTTTATCGGCCAGAGTAGGCGGCGAGCTTTATCGAGATTCGCGTTATCAGGCCATGAGTTTAATGGAGCGAAGCGTTGGTTTCCTGTATTGGCTCCACCGCGACCATCACCAGTACGGTAAGTGCCTGCCATATGCCAAGCCAAACGAACCATAAGCCCCCCATAGTGACCCCAATCGGCTGGCCACCAATCTTGGCTGGATGTCATCAGTTCAGTTAAGTCTTGTTTTAGTGCTTCGATATCGAGTTTTTTAAGCGCTTCAGTGTAAGAGAAGTCATGATCCATTGGATTGGTTTTTTGATCGTGCTGATGAAGTATGTCAAGGTTTAGTGTATTTGGCCACCATGCCACATTCTCATTATTGTTTGAGGTAATCGCGCCATGCATGATGGGACATTTACCCGAGTTCGATGATTTATTATCCATTACTTGCTCCTTTACTAGCGTGTTCCAGCTACTGCCCACTCGCGATTTCTTCAGTTCAAAACTGGGCGATGTTTTTGCGAGACAATGTAGAGATTACCGAGCAAAAAAAGGTTTTTGAAATGGATAATGACTATAAAATTAATAGTTAATTTCTATCTTGATGGTATTCATTAATGCGGATTCCTCTTTGACGAGAACAGAATAATTATTCAACGGAGTAATGATTTGATTATTATCGAGGCACTTCAATTTATGAGAACGATTTGGAGAAGTAGATTGGTCGGTAAAAGGAACAGAAGGCATCGCTCTGAATCCTGCATTTTGAAGTCACTTGGGTATATCATTCCGCGGCGTTATTTTCCTTGAATGCAACACTATGATAAGGCTCTGAATCTTGAGGTAGAGTTACAGAGCCACTCTAACTGTCTGAAGACCTCTCCTTGTTAGGGGAAGTTTAGCCTAATAATTGTCTCAATCAGATCGGGACCAGGGAAATCGGCAGCAATAATACCCACATAATTTAGGTCATTATTGGCAAGGTACTCTTGGGTTAATATGTTGGTGCCTTCGAAAACAATAGCACACCAATCTCCCCAACAATCAACGCGCGGGAAGTCAGGGTAAAAGTCACCTTGAGAGCTAATAAAACCAGTCCATAGACGCTGTGAATCTGTTTCTGGTGAAGAGTGTCCACTGGCGACAAAGTAAGGAAAACTTCCCACTGATGCACTTAAGTAATTGATTACTCCGCGGTGATCGGTGGACTGAGCGTCCTGATTCGCTTTAATGAGTTGCTGTTTAATTGCACTCCACTTGCTGTAGAGTGACCAGTTTGAGTCCATTTTCCACTTATCTTGAATGCTAAAAGAACCATAGGGCAAGCCAAACTTTTGATTAGTTTTCCTCGCAAAGTTCTCAAGTATGACAATCTTTCCGCGTAACTGACTGATGGTTGGGTTTTCTTCAGAGCCTTGCCAAAAAAGAGGGTAGTAGTTTGAGAAGTAACGAGCAAACGTGTCGCAAAAGGGCTCTGAGTTATTTTTACCGCGATACTCATTTCTTATTCTTATTAACACAGTTTCTGTTGGGTAGGAGTAAAGAAATCGTCCAACTTGATGGAGGATATCTCCAAACATCTGACGCTGAAAAACGGGACCATGGTGTACAGCCAACACATTTTCGGTCTGCCTTAAACGTATATCAAGAAAACGTACTCCAGCCAATAGCTGCTCCTCTATCGACATTTTCTGTGTGATAACGATATGTCCCCCATAAAGTGACGCTGAGTTGTGAGTTCCGGGAATATTGATATCTCGTAGCCGTGTGTTGTTATCTAGCTCACTCATCCAACCAGGAAAATGCCTTGGGCTATGTTCTTGATATAAGTAACTCAAATCCTGATGACTGGAAACAGAAAATGTCAGTAAAGAGAGAAAAAGACCCATAATTACTTTCATTATTTTACCCTATGCACTGAATTGAAATCTCAGTATAGAAGGGAAAAAATTAGGTGATAAATTAGCCTATCTTCATTCTATGAAGCAGGTCATAATTAACTTAAACATTTCTTTGTTGTTTCTTTTAAATTGCTATGTTAGCTATTTATTTATATTTATTTTAAAGAAAATGAACTATTGTGTTAAATAATTTTGATAAGAGAAAATGGTATTTTGAGTGTTTAAAATAGAAACAAAGCGATTATTTTTGAGAGATATGATATTGAGTGATGTAAAGTCTTTTGTCGCTATATCACAAGAAAGAGATTACCAAGAATATTATTCTGAGCAAGACTGTCAGCCAGAATTGTATGAAAAATTAACCAGACAGTTTGTCGATCAAGCAAATCAATTACCCCGGCAAGCCTATCAGCTTGCTGTTGAATGTAGGGCGACATCTCAGATGATTGGCGTGGTATGTCTGCGGCTAGAGAGTGAAGACCAAGCCTCTTTTGGGTGTGGTTTGGCAACGAATCGATGGGGAGAAGGTTTGATGCATGAAGCAGCGAGAGCATTGCTCAATTATGGGTTTGAACATTTGAAAATTCATCGAATTTACGCAGAAACTATTAGTGAAAATTGTTCCGCAATTAAATTGTGTCACAGTCTCAAAATGCGTAAAGAAGCACATTTTGCTCAACATCGATTTTTCAAACAGAGATGGTGGGATACTGCCGTATATGCGATATTAAGAAATGAATGGCTTGAAATAAATAGTAGGGAAGAAATATGAATCGAATTAATCCAGCTAAATTAATGAAAAGTAAATGGACGGCGCTAGAGCCACGTAATAAAGAAAAACACTTTTTAGTAACCGAAATAGAATTCAATGAAGATGGCAGTGTTAATGAATGTATCATTGAGGCTATCATGTCAAAAAATATCTACAGCATCGATTGGGTCGAGTTAAAAGATGAGAATAAATGGTTACAGGGCTGGAAGTAGTCAATATACTCAAGTGACTTCAAAGTGCAGGATTCAGAGCGATGCCACAGCGTTGAGTTTAAGGGAAATAACGAAGCGGAATAGTCGGCTCTTACCAAATTGTTTTATAGGTCATTTGGGAACATGTGGCGCACATACCTAAATGATTTGGAGGCACTTAGGTATGTCGCCAGTTTGTCTAAATCTAAGAGTAAAAAATAACTTGTTCATCATCAGAGGTCATAAGACATGCTTTTTTCTCTTTGATAAGCTGTGCAGCGTAAGAAGGAGTTACCGCCGCTACATCACCTTTCGCTTTGACCGTTAATGCTTCCCAAGCTTGGTCTCTGTATTTACCTGTTTCGGTATATTGGATAAGTACTTTCATCGTATTTTCCTTCAATTTTTGTTGCTGTGTAATTAACACTAATCCTTTTAAATCCGAACTGCGATGGCTAATTTTGCAACATAAGTTTCTCTAAAATGAAACCTATTGATTAATTTTTGAACAATCATGGGGTTGGAGAGAGGTTTGAACCTTAACAAAGACGATTTTAAGATTTGAACACTAGAAAGAGGATTCGTATGTGATGGAATTGGGGACGATATGTCCCCAGCTAAAAAGTGAGGTTAATTGATCAGTTCGTAGCGTATTTCGAATAGTGAGTCGATGTTTGGGTAAATTTCTCTGATCAAGGTCTTTAGACGCTCAAGATCCATAGATTCCTGTTCTGCATGGTGTTGGTTGATATCTGAAAAAGCGAGGGGCTCGACCGATAAGATGCGGATGTTGCATACTTTTTCGTTAGTTTCTAGTGTGTATACAGACACCGTAGAACTCGGTACATAATGCGCTTCTGATGCATCACGGATGGTAATCGTCTTTTTGCCAGCCTTGATGAGAGGGGTTAAAAACTCGAAGAAGGTTATTTTAGATGGTGCGCTCATTGATCATCCTTTATCTGACGCTTATGTTTAGGAACATAATTTAAAATAGAGATCGGGACAGGTTTGCGTGGTTGAAAACCCTCAATTTCTCTTCGCTCAATCAGATGCCCAAGGCGAGATTCAATCATGCAGAGGTTCTTGAAATTATCTTTTGACACAAATGAGATAGCTTCACCGTTGGCATCAGCTCGACCCGTCCGCCCGATACGGTGAACATACTCGTCAGCTGGAAAGGGAAGGTCGTAGTTGATGACTCGGCTAAGTCCTTCAATGTCGATACCACGAGCGCCAACACCTGTTGCAATAAGGTACTTAATCTCTCCAGATTTGAAATCATCCAGCAGTTTTGAACGAATTGCTTGGCTACGTCCACTGTGGAATGCCTCGGCATAAATGCCTCGTTTCTCAAGTTGGCTAGCCAGTTTCGCTGCACCATGTTTGGTTTCGATAAAGATGAGCGCCTGGTCCCAGTTGTTGTGCTGGATCAGATGGCTCAATAACGCAGATTTTTTATCCTTATCCACAGTGATTAACCATTGCTCGATGTTCTTTTTGGAGGCTTGGTTAGCTGCGATCGAAATCTCATAAGGATTGTAGACAGCGGTTTTCGCTAAATCACGGACTTTATTTGATAACGTGGCAGAGAATAGTAAGTTTTGAATGTCTCTAGGCAGGCGGTCTAGTATTTTATTGATGCCCTCGATAAAGCCCATATCGAGCATTTTATCTGCTTCGTCTAGAACCAGTATTTCGATTTCTTCAAAGTAAATGGCACGCTTGCCGTAGAGATCGAGTAAACGTCCAGGGGTTGCGACGACTATATCGATCCCATCTATGAGTGCTTGCTTTTGTGCCTTGTCGTCAACACCACCATAGAGAGCGATTGACTTTAGTGATAAATACTTTCCATAGCTTTGGATTTTTTCTTCAACTTGAAGAGCAAGTTCTCTTGTCGGCGTAAGTATGAGGGCGCGAGCGCGTTTCTTTTTTTGAGTTTGACCAGCGTTAAGCTTCTGTAGTATCGGAAGAACAAAGCTCGCCGTCTTTCCGGTTCCCGTTTGTGCCGCAGCAAGTAAGTCTTGCCCACTTAAAGCTGAAGGTATCGCTTGTGTTTGGATATGGGTTGGTTTTTGATAGCCAAGCTCGTGAATGGCATCAATAAGGGGTTGCTCTAAGCCAAGTTTTGAGAACGACATGCTTACTCTCTGGGTTTTAACGTATATGGTTGGCATATTGCCTTGTTCAACGCAAGATTTTAGCATGAGGAAAGCAAACTGGGTGAGTTATTTATACTCCAGTATAACTTTCCTCTAATATACCCAAGTGACCTCAAGATGCTAGGTTCAGCGAGAATGGCTTGCTTTCCAGGCAAGGCAACGATTTGAAAATCTAGTCATCTAAATTGAAAATCGGTAACGACGCATGTAAAGCAAGACAACTCGCCCTTTGGGAGCGTGCCACAGTGCCGATTTCATCGTCAAACAACTTGGTAAGAGTCGACTATTACGCTGCGTTATTTTCCTTGAACTCAACACTGTGGCATCGCTCTGAATCCTGCAGTTTGAAGTCACTTGGGTATAGTATGGCAGTACCATTATTCTGGTATTTTGGTAATAATTTCAGTAGTGACAGAATTGGCGATAAAGCAGTGTTCATGTGATAGATGGTGCAGTTTCTCTAATTGTTCACGATTCGGTATCTTAGAACCAGAAAATTGAATCTCGGGGTGCAAGATAACTTTAGTCACAGAGCTTTTTCCTTGACTGTCCTCCTCTAAGTAACCCACGGCATGATCAAAATACTGATCGATCACAAATCGTTGTTTGGCAGCAATGTTTAAAAAAGTCAACATATGGCAGCTTGATATTGCGGCAATAAACGCTTCTTCTGGATCGACATTATCGGCGACGGACAAAGGCAATGGTACGACATGTGGCGAAGATGAAGCAGGGACGACCACACCACCATCAAATACCCAAATGTGCCCACGACTGTATTGGTTGTCTTTAAAAGGTTCATTATCATCGCGTTGCCATTTGATTACGGCACTGTGTTGAGCCATTCGATTCTACCTCAGTAAGCGAAATTTAATTTAGTTGTTTATCATTAAAGCGGGTCAACAATAAAGTCAATCTAAACAAAAATTTAGCACGCCTCGCAAGTTTTTATTTAAAATAAAAAAGCCCTATATTATAACAGGGCTTTCTTGTCGGCATTATTTACATCTTATAATCACCACGAGCGGAAGCTCTGATATATTCCTCTAGTTTGCCTTGCATTTTTAATTCAGCTAAGCCGCGATTAAATGCTTCAACGAGAGCATCGTTTTGAGGCGATTTTTTGGAGAAGATGATATGGTAGTCTCGCTCGGCAAATAATTTGGGGTTTGCTTCAATTTTGTGGGTTAAACCGAGCTGTTTAATGATCTCAAGGCCCGCTAAGGTGTTGGACAACACTGCGTCTAATCGATTGAGCATTAACATTCGATAACTTTTCTCTAAGGATGGAGAGCGAAGAACTTTTACCTCTCCCTGTTTTTCCAGCTCATCGATTCCGTAAGTGTAGCCAACCACGCCACCCACTCTATATTGTCCAAGATCTGTATTATGCAGCCAAGAGATGGGCTTGTTCTTTAATTGAAAGACGGAAGTGCTTTTGTTGAATATTGGTTCACTAAAAAAGAAATGCTTTTCGCGCTCCTCGGTTCTAGTCCAACCTATAGTGCTGTCAAAAAAACCTAGTCTTGTCATTTCAAAGCCTCGATTCCAAGATAAGTAGCTAAACTGAACAGTATAACCTTGTGTCTCAAACGCTTCTTTGACGATATGAGTGAGGAACCCACCGTGCCTGAGTTTGCTCGAGGTATAAGGTGGCCACTCACCGTTGGCTATTTTTACGACTTTGGCATGAGCGAAGAAACTTATGTTGAGCAATACAGATAGACAAATGATATGAAACATTACTTTAATCATATTAATGCCTCCTAAACATCGATACACAAGAAACTAAGGTGTTAATGATTACATTATCATTAAGAGGCTAGATTTCATACAGAATGGCGTATTAAAATTGTTTCAAAAATGAGACGTCGGATGTAATAGCGAATATAAAACGATAATTGGCTTTGAAATGATTTGGTTCAATCTATTGAATTTAAATAAAAATTAGTATTTAAACAAGTATTGTTCGGGGGAAGTGCTCGTACTCGGTGCTGAAAGCAATGAACCACAGGTGCACCTATGTAGTAAGGTATCGATATGCTTGATTCAAGCCCCACGCGCAATGAGTGAGGCGAGAAACTGTTTACATTTTATATTCACCACGCACAGAAGCTTCTCGATATGCTTCAAGCTTGCCTTGTGCTTTTAACTTGGCCAAACCTCGATTAAATGCATCTAGTATCTCTTGCTTTTGTGGCGATTTTTTGGAAACAATGACAAAGTAATCGCGTTCAGTCAGTGGTTTAGCATTGGGCTCTATTTTATCTCGTAGCCCGAGTTTGGTAACGGTTTCTAGGCCGACATCTGTATCTTCAAGAACAATATCTAAACGGCCTGCACTGAGTTTTTTGTAATTATTCTCAGGACTAGCGATGCGTTGTACCTTCACTTTCCCTGTTTTTTCAAGGTCCTCTATTCCATAGGCATAACCTGTAACGCCACCAATTTTATAGTTAGCTAGATCAGACTTACTGCTCCAACTGATGGGTTTGGCTTTTTGCTGGAATAATGCAGTACTCAGTGTTATCACTGGATCGCTGTACAAGAAAAACTGTTGGCGTTCATCATTTTTGCTCCAGACCAGAGAAGCATCATAATTACCCGCCTTGGCTTGCTCAAAGCCACGTTTCCACGGTAAATAATCGAACTCAACAGTATAGCCTTCTGCTTCAAACGCTTCTCTTACGATATGAGTGATAAAGCCACCGTGTTTAAGCTTATCAGAGCAGTACGGTGCCCATTCACCGTTGGCGAGCTTGACTGTTTTTGCATGAGTAACCGACGACAAACAGACAATAATGGCGACAAACATCATACGGAAAAATTGGGTAAACATTATTAAAATCCTTTTGAAATCAAATAAGCCCTTAAAGCTTAGTTGTTGATATTAATATCACCAAAAAATCTGTGTCTGCCACTCTAGTTTTTATCAAAATGTGGTGTCGCACTCAAATGAGACCGCTTGATGGGAGTATGGGTGATCGAACTCAAGTCTTTGAGCATGTAAGCACAGTCTGGTAGATTTCTGACCATAAAGTCCATCACCGTCGATAGGCAAATTCAGACCAAGATGATGAGCGCAATGGACTCGCAGCTGATGAGTTCTTCCTGTTTTTGGATAGAGGTAAAGCTTACTTTTTCCTTCCATGTTTTCAATTAGCTGCCAGTGGGTTTGTGCTGGCTTGCCATGCTCAAAGCAGACGAGCTGACGAGGCCTATCAACGGGATCACCGCGCATGGGTAAACTGATATCGCCACTCAACTGAGACACTTCGCCTGATAATAGTGCTACATAGCGCTTTTGAACCCGTCGAGAAATGAATTGCTTTTGTAGGCTCTTATTGGCACGTTTGGTGAGCGCAAAAACAAGTAAACCAGATGTTGCCATATCAAGGCGATGTATCACAAAGGGGCCCTCTGCATCAGGGTAACGCGCTTGAAGGCGAGTATAAGCAGAATCTTTAATGGTTTTCCCCGGCACGGACAACAGTCCAGAGGGTTTATTAACAACCACCATGGCGTCATCTTCAAAGATAATATCAAGTGGTTTGTCTTTAGCCCAGCTCTCCTCTAGTGGGTTTTCATCAACATTTAGCCCCTCCAACATATGCCCGAGGATCGGTTGACATTTACTGTGACAGGAAGGATAAAACTGGCCATGTTGACGTATCTCCGATTTTGGTGAGGCTCCCCACCAAAATTCAGCGAACGCGAGAGGCTGATAACCATTTTTATAAGCAAAATGAAGAAGCTTTGGCGCAGCGCATTCGCCAGCGCCTGCAGGCGGTGTTGGGTGATTGGTTTTAGCAAAAATAGATTGCAGCGAGGCATTTTCACCACGGCCGTTTAAAAATTGATATTGGCTAAACAGCTTATTCTGTAACTGATTCGATAGGCGTTTACGCTCGGTTCGAAGTGTTTCTAATTCGTCGGTCAGTGCTGCCAGTACCGAAGCAACGCGTGCGATTTTGTGCTCCCATTCCAGCTTTAAATATTTAAGGGTATTTTTCTCCGCTACGCTCTGCTGCGCAAGCGCGTCGAGCAATTTATGGTAGTCTTCCCCATTGAGCTGGCTGTTTTTTCGCTGAGCTTTTCGTTCGGCACGACTGACGATCATCGCGTTTCTTTGTGCAGTCTCTTGTTCTTCGTAATCTGTTTTGATTGTTCTTAATTCCTGATTAAGCCGTTTGATATCAGGGTTACTATGTTTACTTTCAATTTCGATGCTCAGTTGGGTGATGGCATCGAGTTCTGCATGAAAAAAACTTTGTTCAGCGAGCATATCAAATACAGGAGGTACAAAACCTGGTAGTAAATTACTCTCTGCCACTTTGCCCGAAAAGGCGCTAAAAAAACCGATCTCTCCTGTAGGTGATGACACTAACAAAACCCCAAACATCTTGCCGATTCCTTGTCTTCCCTCCAAGCCAAAGTCATGCAGCCAATCTTGTTGGTGAACTAGGTAGGCTTTAAGCTGCTGTGCCGCCAATTCACACAATGGGTGCGGCTGATAATAGAAGGGAAAGGTAAATCTCTCTGGTAGCGGATACCCTTGGATATCAACATTAAAGCGGGTAAAGAGATCGTGTGCTTGATGCATAGGGTATTTTCACTGACAGAGAACATTACAGGCGCTGATTGTACTGATTTGCGGCATAAACGCCATTTTTTTCCTGTATATCCGTCAACAACGTTGCGCCAACTATTACCACTTTGTAATAATGAGCCCTGAAAAATAAAACTATTACAAGAGATTATGTATGTCCAACTGGGAAGGCGTTAGCGAATTTGTTGCCGTAGCTGAGGTCGAGTCATTTACGTCTGCAGCCAAAAAGCTCAATACATCAGTAGCGCAAATCAGTCGTCGTGTTGCCTCACTCGAAGAGCGCTTGGCGGTAAAGTTATTAAATCGAACTACGCGCCGGGTATCCCTAACAGAGGCGGGCCAACTCTACTACCAACAATGTAAGCACTTAGTTGAAGGACTAGAGCTGGCTGAATTGGCGGTTACGCAAATGCAATCTACGCCAAAAGGAATGGTCAAAGTGACTGCGCCGGTAACGTTTGGAGAACAAAATCTCGCCCCGTTACTGCATCAATTCTTAGAGCTCTATCCGCAAGTTGATTTAGATTTGATGTTAACGAACCAACAGCTCGACTTGATAGAGACGGGTGTAGATATTGCTATTCGCGTCGGTCGCTTGCGAGATTCGACTATGATGGCAAAACGCCTTGCTACACGCCAACTTTATGTTTGTGCCAGTCCCAGCTACCTAGAAAAATTTGGTGAACCTCATACCTTGTCAGAGCTAGCTAATCACCAGTGTTTGGCGGGTTCTGTTGACTATTGGCGTTTTCGTAATAATAAAACTGAGCAGTCGGTGCGTATTTCTGGCCGTATTCGCTGTAATTCAGGGTACGCATTGCACGATGCTGCCAAAAGAGGGATAGGTTTAGTGCAACTACCTGATCATTATGTGCAAGAGTCTCTCGAACAAGGTGATTTAGTCGAAGTATTGGCGGAATATCGTGATACTCGAGAGGGCATTTGGGCCTTGTATCCACAAAATCGCAATTTATCGCCCAAGGTGCGTTTGTTGATAGATTTTCTTGCCGACAAGCTTGGGGAGTCTTGATTAAGGAGCTAAGAGCTCCTCAATTTGCTATCAGCTTGTTATTTCGAAAGTATTTATGCAATCTGCTCTTCGGCATCTCGGCGTTTTAAGACTTTATGGCCGTCTTCAGTGACGCCTTGTTTCCAATAACTGCTGATGTAGATATTGTCGCGTTCCACTTGTCGCTCATTTCTGAAATATTGGCGTAGTCCACGCATATCGTCGAATTCGCAGGCGCACCAAACAGATGCCTGACCATCAAGCCAAGGGTAGGTTCGCACGGCATCGGCGAGTGCCGTATTTTCCGTGATCCACTCCACTTGCATACCAGTTGGTGCATTTAGCACTTGTTTGTCATGCTCTGAGGCGACTTTTATAATGGCATAACCTTTTGCATCACTGGGTAATTTTGAAATTTTGACCGATAAAGCGGGGAGAGAGGTCATGTCCGCAGCCATAAAGTACCAATCAGAGTCAGCGTTCATATCGCCTAGTAAACCTGGGCCTGCGATGGAAATACAATCACCGATCCTGACGTTCATTGCCCAGCGAGCAGCGAATCCACAATGACAATCATGGGTAATATGTTTAACAAAGTCGACGTCGATCTCTCCATTATCGGCATCGAATCGTCTTATGGTATAGGTGCGCATCACAGGACGCTGACCTTCAGGAATACCACTGATGTCAGTACTGCCTTGTTCATTAAATAGCAGCTTGATGTAACCACTCTCGCAATCAGTGGGGAAGGCTTTTAATTCGTCACCCTGTAACGTTAATCGAAGTATGCTGGGGGAAAGGTCGACCGATGATTTGACCGTGACTTGTTTGAAGACCAGTTTACTCATGACATTTCCTTGATAATGATAATTGTTATCATATAGGGTATCAAGGCGACCTCCTTAAGGGAAGTCGTTTACAAACAATTTACACTGTAATTTTCTCGGCTAGAGCATAGGAATTATGGAAGCCACTAGTAATACAGCCATCAATATATTAAACCGTTTTACTCGTTGTGAGCTTTTTAACCAACGCTTAATTGCTCTGCCTGCAATAACCCAAGTCGTCCCAGAAGGAAGATTAAATAGTAGAAAAGTAGTGGCAATAGTTACTAATTGGCTAACCGAACCATTTTGGTTGTAAACGGTTGTCGCTGTTATCGCCATAGTCCATCCTTTGGGGTTTACCCATTGAAAGCTTGCTGCAGCAAGAAATGATAGAGGTCGATAGTCATGCTGCTCTTTTTGGGCTCCACTTGTTGCTATTAGCCATGCAAGGTAACAAAGGTAGCCAACGCTTAGATATTTTAACCCAGTATAAAGATTGGGGTAGTAGCTAAATAACCCACTTAGGCCGAGACCAACTAAGAAAACCATAGCGGCAAATCCGAATGTAATGCCAAGTAAATGGGGTAGTGTGCGCAGATAACCCACATTGGCACCTGAAGTCATGAGCATTAAATTGTTTGGCCCAGGTGTAAAGGTGGAAACAAAAGCAAAAATCGCTAAAGCGCTCAATTGATCAAAAGTCATAACTTTGTCCTCCAACAACAAATAGTGAAAACGTAACTTGACCGGTCAGGACTCAGTTTAATTAGATTAATTCACAATTTTGTGTTTTTATTTGCTTATATGAGTAATTTATAACAATAATGGTGCGCGGTGGATAAGTTAGACGAGAGAATATTGCGTGAGCTTAAAGGCAACGGCAAGATACCAAACGTTGAATTGGCGGAGAGAGTGGGGTTGTCTGCTTCTGCGACTTTGAGAAGAGTACAGGATCTGGAGCAAAAGGGGGTAATTAAAGGGTATCGTGCGGTATTAGATAAATCGCTATTGGGAGTTGGACTCGTCGCTTATGTCTCAATTGGTCTTGCTAACCACAGTAAACAGGCACAACTTGCATTTGAAGCACATATTGAGTTCGTTGATGAGATTGTCGAGTGTCACAATATTACCGGAATGAGTGAGTACTTGTTGCGCGTTGAAACAAAAGATCTCGCACATTACAGAAAAATACACGCCGATGTACTGGGTGAATGCGAGCAGGTAAAGGCGATCACGACTATGGTTGTTATGGATTCATCGAAAGACACAAGATGAGAACGTGAACAAACGGTTGCGCAAATGGATTAAAAATGCAGGCTAACAGATTGTTTTTGAGCGTGTTAATTACATTTTTACTCAGTATTGCCATACGCTGGGTATGCAACTTAACCGAACTGTATCACAAAAAATCTGAAAATATCAGTCTTGCACGAAATAAATCACAGCCTATAATGCTGAAAACCGGAGCGTCTGCCAACGCTCCGGTTTTTTTGTGTCCGACAAACAGTAATCGCGTCTGCCAACGCTTTTACTACGCACTTTGACACTGATATTGAACAATCAAGGAATACACAATGCGTATCGAACAAGAACTTAAGTTAGGCTTTAAAGACGTACTCTTTCGCCCTAAGCGATCAACGCTAAAAAGTCGTTCTCAAGTTGAATTAACCCGCGAGTTTACCTTCAAGCATAGTGGTCGTCAATGGGCAGGTACGCCTGTTATTGCGGCAAATATGGACTCAGTAGGCAGCTTTGCTATGGCAAAAGCACTTGCTGAACACGGTGTTATGACGGCGGTGCATAAGCACTATACAGTAGAAGATTGGGCTGATTTTGTTGCCTCCCATGACGCTGCTACGCTTAAAAATGTCATGGTTTCCACCGGGACATCGGATGCCGACTTCCAGAAAACTCAAGACATTATGGCGCTCAGTGACGACCTACTTTTTATTTGTATTGACATTGCCAACGGCTACTCTGAGCACTTAGTCGATTATGTTGGTCGCGTACGTAAAGCCTTTCCTGATAAAGTGATTTCGGCTGGAAACGTGGTGACAGGAGACATGTGCGAGGAGCTGATTCTTGCAGGTGCAGACATCGTTAAAGTGGGTATTGGACCGGGCTCTGTGTGTACTACACGTGTTAAGACGGGTGTTGGCTATCCACAACTGTCGGCAATCATCGAATGTGCAGATGCTGCACACGGCCTTGGTGGTATGATCATCGGTGACGGAGGTTGTTCCTGTGCTGGTGATGTCTCCAAAGCCTTTGGTGGTGGAGCAGATTTTGTAATGCTCGGTGGCATGCTGGCGGGTCATGAAGAGTCTGGCGGCGAGTTGGTGACCAAAGACGGCGAGACATTTATGAAATTTTATGGGATGTCTTCTCAGTCTGCGATGGACAAGCACTCCGGTGGTGTTGCTAAATACCGCGCTGCAGAGGGCAAAACTGTATTGTTACCGTTTCGTGGTCCTGTTGACAATACTATCCAAGATATCTTAGGTGGTGTGCGTTCGACTTGTACTTATGTTGGCGCGGCAAAGCTGAAAGAGCTAACCAAGCGTACGACTTTTATCCGTGTACAAGAGCAAGAGAATAACGTGTTCGGTAAAGAATAACGTCTATAACGCTTATTTTAATGCATAGAAATTGAGCCGCTTTTTGCGGCTCTTTTCTTTTAACAATCGTCTGTACTTTATAAGGAGTGCACAATGAATATTCCCTGTTCTCGATAGATTAGCTCGCACTAATTGAGTTTATTCCAAGCCATAGACCAAGAGTCACCGACACCTGGTTCGTATTGTGTGGTGTGTTTAGACCACTGTTTACAAAAGCCATCATTGGGAAAAGGTTTGCATTGATAAATGTGCCCATCTTTTGCCATCACTTTTGTTTGTGCTTTGTACTCTTTGAGATTTTCCGGAAATAGAAAATCGTATTTGTCTGAAGGGGCTGGTGCGGTTGTTTTCCAGACCAGCATAAAGTCTTGGGTGGTTTGGTTGATGAGCTTTCCATCCTTATCTTGAACACGAGTAACAAGCATATGATGGCCAGGCTCTGATTTTGATAATGCCAGTTTAATATCTTGGGCTTTATCCTTACTGATTGACAATTTATTACTTGCTAATGACTCTTGAGCGTGGTTATAAACATTGATTATGATGTCTGCGTTGTCCGTTGATTTTACATTCAGAAGTAGCTCAACTGGGGTATCACCGATCGTATATTCGGAATTGAGGCCAGTTACTTTTACATCAGCAGGAGCTGGTGATGTTTTGACATCATAGCCAATTTCTACCCGTTTGATATCGCTGTCTTTTGCAACCCAAATCGTATTGACGCCAAACACAGGTAAGATACTTCCTTTGCCATCCAACTGGCCTGCTTGAATACTATTGTCAGCTTCATGGACTTTTTTCGCCAAGGCTTGGGCCCACTGATTTGATTGACCTTGTTGCTTTGACTCAATAGAAAGGCGGGTTTGTAAATCAGGGCGCTCACCACTGCTATCAAATACTCGTATGAATACGGCGTCGCCTTTTTTTAAATCCATAGTTGGAGTAATCGTACCAACCTGAGACCATTTGGGTGTGCCTTGATCTGGGGTATCACCATTAAATTGGACATCGATAACGTTATAGAAAGCTGCGGCAGTATCTCCCACATCCCAAACCGCTAAAATGACGTGATAACCGTTTCTGTCGGGCACATCACATGCGTGAGTGGTTCGTTTTGGTGGCTTGCGCATGTTGCCATCGACCACACAGAATGGAGTCAAATCAAACGAAGCGCGAGTCAGAACTTGGTTGGGGTTCCAGTTTGGCTGCGTAATGTAATAGCGCCAATTTCGAGTGACATGGTTTGCGGTGTATGTCCACTCGAAGTTCTGCATGCCAGAACGAATTGGCCGTTTAACCCAACGGTTAGAGGTTTGCTCATTGAGGTTTGAAAATGATGCCAAGCCTGCACTGGCGATTTGACCATCTGGCGGGCCGGCTTCAGGAAAGCCGTCTGGACCTTCTACACTTTGAGGTTCCCATTGCACAGGGCCACAACCGATATTTTTTTCTCCTGTTTTGGCAGAAAACTTACACAGAGTTGCGCGCCCCTCGACAACGCCTTTTTCTACCGCTGAAATATAACCATGGCCCTTTACATATGGGCTCATTATGGTACTGGTTGTTGCTAACACAAGCCAGAGTTTAGAGTGTTTCATACAAATACCTCCATAAAATCAATAGGTAAGCACCAACTCTTTCATCGTGTTTTTTACTCCGATTTCGGGAATTGAGTGCCAGAGCTAAACTAGAGAGGAAGCATTAAACTGGCTAATAGCGTGATTAAATCTTGGAATATATTTCCACAAAAAAAACTTATTGGCACTAATATTACAAAAGTCAGACGAAAATTCTAAAAAAGCATTAAAATAAAGCAATAAAATGGCTGAAAGCCTGAGTTTACAGACTTTATTGACCTATCTGTTTGTAAAAATTGCTTTATGAAGTCGGGCATTTAAGAATAAATGATTAAGATAAGTTAATAAATTAAGGATTACTATTATTATTTTAGATGAGTTGGTTTTTTATTAATAAAAGGCACTCTGGTGAGTGCCTCATAGTCGAAAAATAGTTATTTTTACAGATTGTCAAATTTCTCTATAAACTTTTTACCGTCGGTAGATCTCATAAACTTCTTTCGCGCTTCTTCATCTGGATTATCGAGATTTTTTTTGAATAAGTGAAACCTACTGTTCTCTGCGTTATTCTTTTTACCTTTAAAGAGGTTCGAAAACTTGATGGATTCCTTCGCAGCTTCACTGACTGCCCTATTGAACCTCGCGATATCGTAGAGCCCCTTAAAAGTTGATGCGCTAAGTTCCTCGGTATTGTGAGGCGCGACATAGTTATGTAATGTGCGGTTTTTACCGTGATAATCGGCATATTTATGTAACTCGCGAATTTTATCGTATTGTTCTTTGGTGAATTCTGTATTGTAAAAGGCTTTCATTGTAACGGTGAGTCCCATTTCTTCGCCAGTTGTTGGTAATCCACCCTTGAAGCCTGCGTAGAGGTATTTGGCGGTCATTACATTATCAAAATGTATCACTTGCGTGTGAGTGGTTAGGTCCTCGAGAAATTGTTCGGCTGTTTTTAGCTCTGTGATGTTTTCTGGGTTGGAGTCAAAATGTAGGTCCTGACATGGCGTTGTTCTATCAGAGTATCCGCAGCTATTTATCACGTGTTTCATGGCGAAAAAGTATCGTTCTGTGTTGTAACCTAAACCCTCTCGAGCCGCATTGAGCAATAGCTGGTTGTCATTATCAATATCTTCAACAAAAAGCCCACCCAGATTTGTCTGCTTCACGTATTGGGCTGTATGGAAGACACTTCTTGGCGTTTCTATGGCGATATAGTTATCTTTTTTTGAATCGTAAAGATAGTCTACTTTAAAATCGTGATCGGTAATGAGTTCAAAACCACTATTCTTTTTGTTCCTAAGTCCCTCTATTTGCTTAACATCTAGTATTTTTGTGTAAAGATTACGAGTGACTTGATTATCAACATATTGTTTGTTGGCTGACTCGGCGAGGTGAGGTTGCTCGCTGTCTTCAATTAAGGGGTAGTCACGATAGGCCTGCCTTGAATAACCCAGTTGTAATTGTCGGGCGTGAAACCCTGATTGATAGATAAGATGCTCAACACTCTCCGCGATGGACCAATGACGGTCTGGGGATGTGATCAAGCTAGCATGGTGAAGGTATTGGATCTCGGGTTGCTCAAATTCTAGACGCGGTTTGAGATAGACTTTAGTCATTGGCTGCTCAGATGTATCTTGGATGCTCACATGCTGAAGTGCCCGTGCCTCTTGTTTATTTTTAGGTATAGTAACAGTGAGACTGATTTCAGCTTCAGAGGAGACTTCTTTTAAAGTCTGTCTTAGATTGCGAAGAAATTGCTGATACTGATTTGGGTTGGCCTTAATACTTTCAATGTCAAGAGCGATATTGATCTCATCAATAAATGGATACTCACTTGCAATTTCTATCGCTGGTGCGGCAGTCATATTGAGCTTTTCTACATTGTGAATTTCTTTTGGAGAATGCAAATTAAATTTAATGCCTATTCTGGTATTTTCACGAGCATTAAGTAGTTTAAATGGACTGATGAACGTTTTGATCTTCCTCTTGCTTTGGTGCATGAACGAGTCTACTGATATAAGAACAGCATCATATTGCATTAACCTGTCTAACTCATGTTGCAGGTATTGTTTTTCTCCTGATACATAAGCGGTAATCGTGCTGAGTTTAGGGTCTTTGTAATAACGGTTCGCGTATTTTAAATCTGCGGCTCTTTTGGGGTCTGATTGGGGTGAAGGTATGGATTGTGCACTCATAGTTAACCCAAAGATTACCACAAGCAGAGAAAGTAATTTACTCATCAAGTGTGCCTTTTTATCGACGTTACGTGATTTCCATGAGTTGTGGAAATCGGAATGATTAAAAGCCAGAATTATTCAAATGAGTGGATTGAATCGTGTCAATTTTTTGTAAGCACTTGAAGAGTATGAAAATTTATAATAACTCATTTGCTAGTAATAACAGAAAATAATTTCCTTAACCTTATGATGGTTTTTTGATGTCTGGTCGATAATTGCTCATAATTTAAAGCTAAACTTAGCAATATCGTCGTAACGTAGGGGTTCAGTATGAAAACGTTTATCTTTTTATTTTTGATTGTCAGTGCGTTTTCGGCTGCTTCACAAACCAGATTAGCGACGACGGAATACCCTCCCTATGTAAACCTTGATGGAAAAGAAGTAAATGGCGTGGCTGTCGAGTTAATAGAATATATATATGGGGAGCTAGGAGAGTCTATTGATATTAGTGTGCTTCCTTGGGGCCGAGCACTTGTCAATACTAGCGCAGGAAAAGTACAAGGACTTTTTCCTACGTTTAAAACTTCTGAAAGAGAGGAGTTTGCTATTTTTATGGATGAAGTCCTCTTTGATGAGAATATTATTGCGGTAAAAAATAGCGCATCCCAAAAAAAGTGGAGTCGAGATAACTTTAAAAACCTGACTTTGTGTTTGGTCAACAATTGGAGCTATGGCGCAAAATTTGATGCTTTGGTCGAGCAGAAAAGTTTTGCAGGTATTGTTTACGTCAAAGCGGCACGGCAGTGCTTAGAAATCCTGCTGTTAAACCGGGTAGATTTTTGGGTCAATAATGAATTCGGGGTTCGCTACTTGGCTGCCATTTATGAAGCCGAGAAAAATATCCACTTTGAAGCCAAAGTCATCGACTCCAACCCCAGCTATCTCGCATTTTCAAAAAAAGGAAAAATAACCAAAGAAAAAATTGCAAAACTTGATGCAATCTTGAAACAAATGAAACTCAATGGTGAATATAAACAGCTGATTGACATTTACTTTGATAGCCTGACTGCGTTGAGTCCTTTTTAGTGTCGTTGTCGTTGTCGTTATTTTTCTCTGGAAACCATGAGAACCATGGACCGATGTCCTTTTTCTATATTTGCGCCTAAAGCAACCTATCACCTTGCTGCTAAACTGAAGTATGACCGCTAACACATAGGAATTGTTCATGAAAACTCCGCTTTCCATTCTTTTGCTCTTGTGCAGCTTCTCGGTTTATTCTCAAACCAAGTTGGTGACCGCGGTATATCCTCCCTATGTCACTTTGGAACAGGGTAGAGCGAGCGGAATTGCCGTAAAAATAGTCAAAAGAGTATTTGAAAGGCTGGGCCAACCGCTTCAGATCAATATTGCTCCATTTGTCAGTGCGATGGATGGCACAAGCTCGGGTAAATTTGACGGTATTTTCCCTGTTTTTAAAACACCGGAGCGAGAAGAGTTTGCGAGTTACATGGCGGAGATGTTATTCGAGCAAAATATCGTGATTATGGGAATGAAAGTTTCAAACAAGGTCTGGAATAAAGATATCCTAGAAAATGTCAGTCTGTGTTTGGTTGATGGTTTTAGCTATGGTGAATTGATGGACCAAATGTTGAAATACCAAAAGTTCAAAGCTGTGGAGCGTGTAAAAACACCGATGCAATGTTTGAGGCTTTTAATGAACAATCGAGTCGATTTTTGGATGCATAACGATTATGGTGCTCGTTATTTATTGTTAAGGTACGATGCTAGACCTCACGTATATATTAGGAATCCACCTGTTGACTCTGTGCCCAGTTATTTGGCTTTTTCTATCAAGGGTGGCATGACTGAAGAGGAAATTAGAAACGCTAACTATATTTTGGAAGAAATGAAGATAACAGGTGAGTATCACCAGATTATTGAAGACTTCTTTCAGGATTTATCTTACTGAAGTTTTCTTACACTAAAATTTAAAGGGAGTATAAATTATTTTTATAAAAATCAATAGATTGATGTAATCCTGTGATTAGGAGTTTATTTTCAATTTTCAAATAAAGTAAATGTCTAATTTTTGTTTTTTAAGTAAAAAATAATGTATATTCCTCTCGATTTATTAATATACCCAAGTAACCTCAAGATGCTAGGTTCAGCGAGAATGTCTTGCTTTACAGGCAAGGCAACGATTTGAAAATCTAGTCATCTAAATTGAAAATCGGTAACGATGTATGTAAAGCAAGACAACTCGCCCTTCGGGAGCGTGCCACAGCGCCGATTTCATCGTCAAATAACTTGGTAAGAGCTCACTCTTCCGCTGCGTTATTTTCCTTGAACTCAACACTGTGGCATCGCTCTGAATCCTGCATTTTGAAGTCACTTGGGTATAATATCTATACGAGAGAGATAAATTGAAAATACTTTTTTACTTTGCAGCAACTCTATTATCTTTAAATGTAAATGCTAAAAATACCCATCATTTAACAAGATCAGATGGTACGGATATTACTTATTACCTCAAAGCCCCTACTAATATGCCCCAATCAGAAACCCTCTTGATACTTATTCAGGGCTCGGACTGTAATAGTGTTTTTCGCAATCAATTTATTAATGATCATTTTTCTCAGGTAGTCAGTAGCGCTGATTTATTAACGGTAGAAAAGTATGGGATTGATGCCAGTTTGCCTTGGAGCGAGGCAAATGAGAGGGAAGACTGCCCGAAGGAATACACAATTAATGATTCACTCTGGCAAAGGTTAAATGACTATCAACAGGTATTAAAGCACCTAACGAAAGAAAAAAAGTATAAGAAAGTTATTGCGTTAGGAGGAAGTGAAGGGGCCGTCGTCTCAAACTTACTGACCTCTCAATCTGAGCATATAGATATGACGATTGCTTTGAACGGAGGAGGGCGTTGGTTTCTTGATGATGTTCTTCATACTATTAGGATTGAGGCACCTTCTGATGAGGCGTATAACCAATCAGCCAATGCCTTTATTGGTTTTTCAGAGCATATAGCCAGCAGTGAACCATTTGAATTGGATATGAGCGGACACGGTTTCAAATGGTGGAAAAGCATGTTTGAACTTGATCAAACTAAGACCTTAGCCGCTATTGATACGCCAGTGTTGATCATTCAATCGCAGAGAGATGAGAATGTTTCACCGGAGCTTGCTCAAATTCAAGCCGCGACTCTGCAAAAGACAAAAACGAATATCACCTATAAAACATACGCCAATCTCGACCATGGCTTCCGTCGACCTGATGGTGTACGCGATGCCGATAAAGTAATAGAAGATATTGAGCAGTGGTTAAGACAGCACTGATAAGGTCACTCTTCGTTACAGACACGTTAGTCAAGGCAGGTATCAAGTATGCAGTGATTACAATGCTTGATCCTGACCCAAGGAACAATGGTTAAGGAGTCTCTATCCTTAAAGCCTCTGGCGTGAAAGTCGAGCTAGGCTTGTGTGCAGCAAAAGTTAGTGCCTTTCTAATTCCTTATTTAGGGCGGTCACAGGGTTCCTGAATATGGCTTGGTTTGATTTCTAGCGAGAGAGTATTCGTATTTTTCTAGTAGCAACCGTTCGTTAAATACACTCAAATTCATAATTTTATTAAGTAAATTAAATTGAAATTTTATTTAAGGATGTGTAACACTCGTTACTTTTGTGTTTGAGTAGAGTAAATAATGTATTGGTGGGTAAATCATAAACAAACTCATGATGAGGAGATAAAAGGTGGATACATATGGTCACCAAAGAAAAACAATAATGGAGCAAGAAACCAAAGTTATGACAACATGAAGAGGACTAGAGTTGGTGATATTATTTTTTCGTTCGCAAATGCAAAGATTCAAGCGATCGGAGAAGTTGTTGAACCATGCTCTTCGGCCCAAAAACCAGCAGACTTTGGCGAGAAAGGAAATTATTGGTCTGATGTAGGGTGGTTAGTAAAAATTGAGTGGCATAAGCTTGAATCTCCCTTTAGACCAAAAGACCATATCGAGAGGATAAAATCTTTTCTTCCAGAAAAATATTCACCAATTCAGAAATCGGGCAATGGCAATCAGGGTTGCTATCTAGCGGAAATTGGCAAAGATCTTTCTGACCATCTTATTCGGCTTGCCAATATAAAATACGCGCCATCGGATGCTCCTCTGAATCGCTCTCTCGATAACCAGATTAGAGAGGGTGACGAAAGCTTCGATGAGATTACTGAAACTGATCAAGTTCGCGAAGTAATAGTACGAAAAGTTCAAGGTAAATATAGGACAAACCTCGAGCACATCGAGTCTTGTTGCAGAGTTACTGGTCTAGCAGATAAATCATTTCTGGTTGCAAGTCATGCCAAACCCTGGGTTAAATCAATTCATAAAGAGAAAATTGATGGGAATAATGGCTTATTGTTATCGCCTCATATTGACAAGTTGTTTGATAAAGGATGGATATCATTCAGGCAAGACGGAGAAATGTTGGTTAAGGAACAGAGAGTTCTTAGGGTGTTAGAGATATGGGGTATAGAGTATCCGCAAAACGTTGGCAGTTTTAGTGATGAGCAGGAAGTGTATTTGTCATATCATCGCGAGCTCTATAGATTTGAATGAACTTTTATACGAGAGGAGAGTTGCGTACCCTAGCGCAAAAAGTGCCTAGCTGTTGGCATTGCCTCACCCCAACCCCCTATGCCGCTTGACAAATATCATCAAAGATCAGCTCTGAAAGCTCAAGGATGGTCTTATTGAAGATGTTTTCATGGGCATAATCGGAGAGGTCGAAGTGGTGCTCGTCTAGTAGACAGACTTGTAGCTCAACAATATCCATACTCTCTATACCTAAATCATCCAAGGTATCGTTTAGCGGTACCTCGGTGATGGATGAGTACTCTGGTCTGATATAGATAATAAACTTACAAATGTACTCCGCAAGGTCTATAACACTATTCATTTTAATTCATCCCTAAAATCACATTGGTATATACCGATATCGAACGGCTTAAGTTCATTTCTAGAAAGTGCGCCACCAATAGCGCTTGCCTATAAACGGATATCTTACTCATTTTGAAATTAATTAATCGAATCTAAACCAGCAAAAAAAATGATGTTTACTTAGTGAAAAGTTACTTCATCGGGCGAGTCTTAGAAATGAAGCGCTTCACCTTAATGTGACTTGGGTATAGACTGATAAAAGAGTAAATAAATGATTGATTGAGAGAGCTCTTTAATGAAACAGCAAGGCTTCAACGTAATACTTACAGCAGGGTTGTATATTCTCGCAACACTCTTATTCAGTCTATACGGTGGTCGTGTTTGTCCGTTTTTAGAATCGCTCACACTAGAGGAAGTACTGCTGCATAGTGCTGTGGTATTTGGCATTATGCTTTTGACGAGAGTGATCATAACGCCGATATTGCTAGAAAAAAGGCGTGCTCGCTTTATCTTTCTTGATGGCACGTTGTTTTTGATGGGCAGTGTTCCTCTGTGCCTATTTTATTATTTGCATTACCAATTCCCCTTCGAGAGCAGCCTTAAGATCATTTTTGGTATGGGGCTGTTTGGCTTTTTTACTGGTAGCATTTTGCATTTGGACTACAAGATAAACCGGTTTAGTGAGCGTCTTAATCAAGGTCAGCCCAGCTTAAACTTCTTAGGAGCACGTTGCTCATTGGTGAAGCAGATGATTACGCTGGTGGTGATCTTGCTATGTACCCTAACGATAATGATGATCATGGTAGCTTTTAAAGACATTGGGTGGCTAGAAGAAACACCAGAGGCGCTACGTGATGGTTCCGGAAAGGTCAGTGTGCTCAAAGAGTTTATTTATATTGCTGGGATTCTAACGGGGTACTCGCTCGCCATCATGTTAATGGGAGCAAAGCTAGTCAAACAAATCTTAACCAGTCAAGAGCAGGCTCTAGTAGAGATAACTAAGGGATGCTTTGATGCTCGCTTACCCGCGGCGCAAAACGATGAGTTGGGCGCCATTGCAAGAATGACCAATCAAATGGTTGATTCCCTGCAAAGTGCCCAAGATGAGGTACAAATGACGAGAGATGTCGCTATCGTCAGTATTGCAGCTTTAGCAGAATCGCGTGATAACGAGACGGGAGAACATATCTTACGTACCCAAGAGTATGTGAAAGCTTTGGCGGTTCAACTAGCAAAACATGCGAAGCACAGCGATCTTTTGACACCAGATTACATCGATTTATTGCATAAATCAGCACCTCTACATGATGTGGGTAAAGTTGGTATTCCCGATTCGGTATTGCTTAAGCCCGGAAAGTTGACAGATGAAGAGTTTGAAATCATGAAAGGCCATGTGCAAATTGGAGCGGATGCTTTATCCATTGCAGAAAAGCGCATGGGCGAGAGCTCATTTCTGACTCTGGCGCGAGAAATTGCTCTAACCCATCATGAGAAATGGAATGGTAGTGGCTATCCAAATGCACTGAAAAAGGAAGAGATCCCTCTTTCAGGCCGTCTAATGGCTCTGGCTGATGTGTATGATGCGTTGACGACGAAGCGCGTTTATAAACCAGCGTTTTGTCACGAAGAAGCAAAGCTGATCATCCTGCAAGATAAAGGTAAGCACTTTGACCCCGAAGTGGTTGATGCGTTTTTAGCTATTGAAGATGAGTTTAAAGCGATAGCAGCTTATTATCAGGACATAAAAAAGGTATCGTAAATGTATACCCAAGTGACTTCAAAACGCACGCCCCAAAGGGCGAGTTGTTTTGCTTTGCAAGCGTCGTTACCAATTTTCAATTTAGATGGCGAGATTTTCAAATCGTTGCCTTGTCTGTCAAGCAATCCATTCTCGCTGAACCTAGCATCTTGAGGTTACTTGGGTATAACGTATTTTGATAGAGCTGTGACCAATTAGATTTACAAATGGCGCTCTATCTTTATTTCTATTTTTTTCTTTTTAGTAGAATTGACGTTATTTGATGCTCGAAATTGGAATTACATCCTAAAACTGAACTCTAGATATAAAACAAGCTTTGTTTTTTTTATTTTTTAAATAGAATGCCCATGTTCAGAGTGATGGTTTAATTATGTCTATTTATTTTGCTCTGATGGTTATTTTTATCAAGTTAATATTAAACGGAATAAATGGCTATTTTGTTAGAAAAGCCGAACCGTCTACTTTTAAGGATTAATAAAATGAAAAAATATTCAGTGTTGTTTTTCGTCTCTCTATTATCATTTCTAATGCTTCCTTTTGCTCAGGCAAACGCTGCAGAACCTCTTTCCGATTTGCATGCAGATATTATGGGCGAATGGAAACTAGATACTATTAACGGTAATGAGCCTGTAAATGAACCGACTTTAGAAATAGGATCTGATCGTATCTCAGGCTACACTGGATGTAACACTGTATTTGGCAACTTGCTTGCTCTAAGTGAAGATAATCTACAAATCAACCAACTAGCCTCAACTATGATGATGTGTCACGGTGCGGAATACGATCAAGAACAAAGAGTTATTGACGTATTTACTCATACATCAACCTTGAGCTTTGATAGTGCTATGGGTTTATTAACCATCGGCTCTAATAATAATACGTTGGTTTTCAAAAAGTAGTGAATAGCTAATCAATTTCAGAGTGTCAGGCTAGTTTGTCTCTTTGATAAGGTAATGATCTGCAGCCGACACTCTGAAGTCTCGTTATTGCTTAGTACAAGTTGACGAGCCAGCCAAGTTTACCCAGAGAAGCGGATACACAATTCTAAGCCTATCGGCCTTTTCCTGAAGATAAACAAGAATCAGACGTTACTGAAGCGAAAGGGTATAGAAGAAAGAGAGACCTGAGTTTATTTTCAATGAGGACAGATAAAGAACATTATTTCCTTTTAAAAAAGATAAGATTCATGTTCTTTTGATATTTTTGTTATTTAATTCGACTTTACCCCTGTCATTATTTATTCTTCTGTCAGCATAAATCTTGCTGACATTAAACTTTCCAATATTCATTGCCAATGATCAAATAAGATCTTAATATTTGTTTTTTATATCATTTCATGCTGGTTTATTCGCATTATTAATTATAAGTTTCAGTTTAATTTTTAATATTGTGAATAAAAGCCTTCTCTAGTTGTGGGTTTTATTTTCCTCATACAGGATACCCTGAACTTAATATTAGAAATGACTATAGCTAAGAAGATCTCATATCGAATTTTTATGGACAAAGAAAAATGAAACTAAAAACATTAGCTTTAACGACCATACTCGCTTTGAACTCTCAACCTGCTTTGAGCTACAGCACCGAGAGCTGGATGGAAGAGCTCTTTAGTAACACAAGGAGAGACACTCCGCTTAACAAAATTATTATCCCTGGCAGTCATGATAGCGGTGCTTATGACGCGAAAAACTATCGCAGAAAAGAAGCTGGTGTTAATTTTCCGCTAACGAATCTTAGAGACTGGTCTGAGACACAGGATCTCAGTGTGAGAGAGCAGTTAGATACAGGTACACGCTTTTTAGATTTAAGAATATATGAAGACCGAGGGGAGTATTATTTCGCTCACTCGCTTATTTACGGAAAAATCGATAACATTCTAAATCAGGTAAGTCAGTTCTTAGATGAAAATCGTGGTGAAATCGTCATAATAAAGTCTAAATTTGTCCGTAAGGTGACTGACACTGATAATTTTTATCAATCCCTGTGTACCAACAATTCTATCTCGAAGCACCTAATAACAAATACGTTAAAGCCGACATCTAAATACAAAGATCTCATTAATGCCGGAAACTTAATTATTATCCCTCATGAAGGTGCGTCTGGGTGCGGTGATAGTTTTTGGTCGAGCGAAAGTCTGAAAAGCTATTACAAAGAAAGTATCTATGAAAACCCTAATAAAATAGGAGATTGGATTGCGTCAATATTAAATAATAATCGAAGCTCTAACAACAATTCACTTTATGTGGAGCAGCATATTGTTACTCCCACAGCTGAGGTTATTCTCAAAGGTTTGGCTGAAACCATGGCCAGTAATGCATTATGTACCTTAAGTATCAATTTATTTTGCAAAAACGTGACGGGCTTTTCGACAAACTTGAAAGAGTATGATGCCAAGACTGCTAAACATAACTCCATAGGTTGGCTTTACAACCATTACCACAAGGGAAGCCGTTCGAACATTGTTCTACGAGATTTCGTTTCGTCCGGTAAAAACAAAAAGATTATTGATTTCAATTTGAACAACCGAGATGTCATGGTTCGCGGTAGAGCTGAAAAGGACGATTCATTTGGTAAAGTATTCTCCACTGGCGACTACAACGGCGATGGCGTGGCCGATCTGCTTGTTGGTTACCCGACTGAGGATATTAATGGCGACAATAATGCCGGTGCTGTGACGGTTGTTTATGGGGGGAAATCACTCCCTTCAAAAGGGTTAAGTATGCTGAGCTCTCGAGGTTTTCATCAAGACTCTAGCGGGTTATCTGGCATGATAACTGAGAGCGGTGACTTATTTGGGTTTGCGTTGGCAAGCGGCGACTTTAACAATGACGGTTTTGATGATGTTGCAATTGGATCTCCAAATGAAGATATCGATGGGAAATCCAATGTCGGTATGGTCACTGTACTCTATGGGGGTAACAGAGGCCTTACTACTTCCGGTTATCAATTGTTAAAAGAGGCAAATATTAGTAAGGGTAAGCAAGAAAAAGAAGATAAGTTCGGCTTTGCATTAGCCAGCCATGACTTTGACGGAGATGGTTATGCTGATTTAGCCATCGGTTCTCCATATGAAGATATCGGCTCCAAAGATAATGCCGGCGTAGTCTATGTGAGCTACGGAACCAGTAATGGATTGAGCAAGAGGCGTATCAGTAGATTCCACCAAAATAACTCCGGTTTAGAGCGTATGGCAGCAGAGAAAGACGACCGCTTTGGGTATGAGTTAGCTGCAGGAGACTTTAACGGCGATGGGCTAGGAGATCTAGCGATTGGCGCACCATATGAAGATATAGGTGATGGCGATGACGAAGGGATGGTTGTCGTGTTATTCGGCACTACTCAAGGTCTTCGTACAATGGAGTATCGTTTTTACCACGGTGACAGAAGTGGTTTTGCAGGCAGTGCTGAAAAGAACGACCGTTTTGGTTACGCGCTAGCAGCTGGTGACTTCAATAATGACGATATCGATGAGCTCATTATTGGTGTTCCGTACGAGGATTTGGGTTCAGGCGGAAATAATAATGATGGAAATGTATTCGTGCTGAGAGGGACAAGTAGTGGCCCCTCTAGGAATGGCATTCGTGAGATTCACCAAGACAAGCCTGGTGTGCATGGAGCTGCCGAAAAAGATGATAAATTTGGCTTTTCACTAACGACTGGAGACTTTGATGGTGACGGTTACCAAGACTTAGCCATTGGATCCCCAACAGAAGATTTGGCTGGCAAAGACGATGGAGGCAAAGTGGATGTGTTCTTCGGTTCTGGTAACGGTTTAAGGTTAAATGGTAGTCGTGAGTATCATCAAAACAAAAACAATATCACGGGCACTGTCGAAAAAGACGATAGGTTTGGCTATAGCTTGATGGCTGGAGATTTTGATGGCGATGAAAAAGACGATCTCGTTATAGGTGTTCCATTTGAAGACTTGGCCAGTGGCGGTAATAACAATGATGGGACCGTTCATGTGTTATACGGTAACTCTGATAGAGACTTAAACGATAGAGAGCAAGAGGTTAGGCAAGGTACGCGGTGATTAAGAAGGCCCTCTTTGTAATAGGAGGGCCCGATGCTCGTCACATGGCTTATCGAACTGCATGGGCGGGCTCTAACCTTAGTTATTAGAAATAATATTTTTTAATTTTTAGTACAATTTTTGTTAATTTTCTCAATCAGATTATGGAGTGGGAATTAGTATTTGCATAGATGAATTTATTTGGTTATATATATTTAATTCTATTATTAGTTCTTAGCAAAAATCATTTTAATTTAAGGTTAAAAGTTGAACTGATATCCTAAAACCGATTTTTGATTAAAAAACGTCCTTTGCTTTTATGTTTTTTTAAATAGACTGAGTTTGGCCAGGATGTTAATTGAATTATTGAAATTCATTTTTATCTGATGGTTAATTTTATTAATTAAATATTATATGGAATAAATGGCTATTTTGTTAAAAAGCCAATGCATCTATTTCTTAAGGATAAATAAGATGAAAAAAATTACAGTGTTATTATTTGCTTCGCTATTTTCATTTCTAATGCTGCCTTTTGCCCATGCAGACCAAGGCGTGTCTCTTTCTGATTTACACCAAAAAGTGATGGGAGATTGGAAGCTAGACAGCATCAATGGTGGCGTTCCAATTGGTTATCCAAACCTTGGTATCAGCGATGTACAAATTTATGGTAGTACCGGATGTAACTCTATGTTCGGTGTTCTTTTAGCACTCAGTGAAGATAATCTTCAACATGGCGGGTTAGCGTCCACAAGAATGCTTTGTGATGAAGCGCGTAACGACCAAGAGAACCGATTTATGCAAGCATTCGAGCAAACTACCGTTTTGTCTTACGACGAGGAAGCCGAGGTGCTAACCATTGGCTCTGAAGAAAATACTCTGATCTTCAAAAAGGCACAATAACTTTGCTTTTAAGGGAGCCAGCATTGTGCTGGCTCCTTTTTGCCATGAGAGTGGCTCATTAAAGTGAACTGGTGCGAATAAAGCGCCACTGATTTTTATGTGAAGTGATAACTTTCAGCATAATTTCTAGCATAAGGCGCCATGTAAACATGTCATTAATTGAAGTTAAACGTCTGATAGAGAAGCTTTCTCTAGCGCCTCATCCAGAGGGTGGGTATTTTTCTGAGAGTTATCGCTCACAAGAAACCATTCAACAGCAACCTGACAGGTTTCATGGTGAACATGTCTATAAAACAGCGATTTATTATCTCTTAGAGCGTAACAATATCTCTGCTTTTCATCGTTTAAAACAAGATGAACTTTGGCATTATTACGTTGGGAGCAGTGTGATCCTTCATATCTTAGACCCAACGCAGGGCTACAAACAGCGGTTACTTGGTTGTGCATTGACTGATGAACGGGCATCTTATCAGGTACTTGTTCCACAGAATGTTTGGTTTGCGGCTGAGTTAAAAGATAAAACGCAATTTTCACTCGTGGGTTGTACGACGTCTCCCGGTTTTGACTTCTCTGACTGGGAACTCGCCAAGCCAGATACTTTAATTGATTGTTTCCCTCAACAAGCTGAACTGATCCAGCGATTGGTCGCCACTGCCGTAGCTTAGTATTAAAGGCGTTGAATCTATAACCCTTACCGCGATACTTTTTTCGTATCTCTGCAAAGTATCAAAGCCCATATTTCTTGATTTACATTGTTGCGTATAGTCGATATGTTTCAAAGTAATAAAGATTAAAAAGGGGTTCACTATGACTTCGACGATTGAAACGATATTGTCGCATCGCTCTATTCGTAAATTCACCGATCAGGCTATTGACGCCGCTCAGCTTGAGTCTATTGTTCAAGCTGGTCTTGCTGCGTCATCTTCGAGTATGTTGCAGGTGGTTTCCATTATTCGGGTTACGGACAAAGAGAAGCGCCAGCGCCTAGCGCATCTTGCGGGTGATCAGCCTTATGTCGCAAGCGCAGCCGAATTTTTAGTATTTTGTATGGATTATCAGCGCCATTTTACCATCAACCCGCAGGTCAATCCTGACTTCACTGAGCTTACCTTAATTGGTGCAGTCGATTGTGGCATTATGGCACAAAACTGCTTATTGGCTGCTGAGTCATTAGGCCTAGGCGGTGTCTACATAGGTGGTCTGAGAAGCTCAGCTCAGGAGGTTGATGAACTATTGAATCTGCCGCAGCACAGCGCGGTTTTGTTTGGACTATGTCTAGGCCATCCAGATCAAGCACCACAATTAAAACCTCGTTTGCCTGCCAAAGTCATTGTGCATGAAAATCAATATCAGCCTCTGAACCTTGATGATATTAATGAATACGATAAAACAATGCAGGCCTACTACGCCAGTCGCAGTAGCAACCAAAAGCAAAGCTCTTGGTCACAGGAAGTCACGAGTAAACTCGCCGGTGAATGCCGTCCTCATATTAAAGGGTACTTAAATGGTAAGGGGTTGGCGAAAAGGTAGGGTTGCTTTCCACATCATTCATTGCGCTAAGGGCACCAGCTTTTTCAGTGATGCCCTTAGGTATTGCATCTAAACCTCTCCTTCCAAGCTAAGAATAGACGCAAGTTTCTTGTCTTTTGGTGTTTCCATTTTGGCTTCTCGAAGCAAACGTGTCACTAGCGTTGTGGCCGTGTCACCGTGGAAAAAGTTAACACCTACCTGTTCACCATCGCTGCCCATATCTGAGTAGCCTATGCCCATGCCAAAAGCGTTGTTTAGATTCTTGCCCTGATGTTGCAGTTCTTGTGTTATAGGGTCTTTGGCTACTGAGCTACCGCTAGGAAGTAAGTCGATAGAAATGGGCTTATTCTCAGCGTTAATTATTCTAGGTGGGGTTGGACGATAGCCAATTGCGGATATTATGATAGGTCTGAGAACGTTATGAGAGTTGATATTATCACTAATTTTAATCACTAGACGTTTTTCATTCCCTTGTACGACCCTACGATAAAGATCTCTTGCATTATGCCGAACTCCACTGAACTTATTTACATCACCCGTTTCAGGATCGACCTTATCATTGTCACTGATTGGTATGTGTTGGGCTTCATGTCGGGTTAGCATCTGTTTGATTGGGCTTCGGCTATACAGATAAAATGGATTGGTATCAGAAAAATATTTTCCAAATCTATCCAGCATAAAGCCTGCCGTTGAAAAGCCGCTATGTGACCCGCCAACAATAATTGGTGTGTAACCATTTTTTAAGTACTCGATGATATCTTCATCAATTATGCCACGTTGTAGGGCCTCTGAAGAGTAGGTAGGAAGATTTGAAATTGAAGTTTGCTCAAGCTGCCTTTGCTTGCTGCCAGTACTTACTACAAGATGGCGACTGACAATACGCTTCCCATTAGGAGCATTGCATATAAAATTATCATCAACCTGTAAGGTACTAACATAAGAAGACCAATGAAGGTGACAATTTGGATGCTCATCAATGATACGTTCTACTCTGTACATCATAAGCTTGAGAAACTCTGATACCTTAGACAAGCAAACGGTGCGGTAAGCATTGTAAGATAGGTATTTTCCAGCTTCAGATTCAAGTAAATCTGAAAAGATACCATCTTCTCGAATTCCCATTAGAAACTCACCTGCAGGTGAGTTACTAGGGATGTAATATTTCAGTGAACGCCAATGGTGTAGAGACGGTGTTCTTTCATGGATTTGAATACCAGAGTCAAGAAACTCAAAAAGTCGATGTTCTCTATCGGCAGCAACAAAAAGTCCAAGGGCGGCAGGACCAAATCCTATTATCTGTAGGTTGTGAATATTCACATTGTGACTCTAACGTTCGATGAATGAGCTGTTGAAGCTAGTCGATTTTTTTTGCCTTGGAAAACTCTATTTAGTTTGAGTTTGAAATATTCGGAGCAACCAGCAAAAAAATGAAAGCAACTTTTTTATCAATCTGTAGGCTTATGATCTACATAAAAACCTATTTTAGAGTTTCAAGTAAATAGAGGATAAAACTTAAACAATAATATCGACAACTTTAGCGATTTCTAACGCGGTATCGCCCAGTTGAGTGATTCGTTCTTTTAACAGAGCTTGACTCAGGTTTTGTTGAGAAGCCTCTTGGACGACGGCATAGAGAGCTTCCAAATCGTTGATATTAATGTCAGGATTTATTTTATGGAGCTCAGCGAACGACAGCTCGGACAATGTATCCAATTGTTTTTTATACGTTGCGTTGAAACCTTCTTCGATGCTGGAAAGATCGTTATTGAGGATCGCGTTTAATTCGTCTAACTGACTCATTTTGAATTCCTTCTATGATTTAACCTTGAGTTTATCGATGGCGTTCTGAAGTTGTTTCCGTACGTTCTCTATACCGCTCATAACTTCAATTTTGTTTTGAGTTTTTTGGGTAAGTTGTGCAATGTCATTCGAAGCTTGAGTGAGTTTGGTAGCAATATATTCGTCGATATCGGTTTCCATCCCAATTTCACTTAGCAACTCATTTTGGGCATCGTGTACTTGCGCGATCGAGGATAAATGCCCAGTGACGATGGCGTTGGCTTGATGAATGGCAAGATAGGAGCGATTGATTGAGGCTAACAGTGCCTTTTGCTGCTGATCTAGGCTATCAATAAGCAGTTTGCGCTGCCGCTCCACAGAGCGGGTGACGTTGGTAACGACGATTTGCATTGCACCCATCGCCTCTTTTTGCTTTTTCGGCGTTGCATTGGGCGCAAGTCCAGTAGAGATGATATCGATAAATGAAGTTTGATGGCGGGTCTGTCTCAGACGATCTTTGTCGAGCACTTCTTTAATAGCGTAAGGTAGATAGGTGTCATCAATAAAGGTGTTTACATCTGAGCGCATTCGCGAGTACAAGAGTTCAATCGTTTGTAGATGAGCTTGATGCATTTTGGCGATATCTCTGCCTACGGTAGTCGAGAGCTCGATCGATTGAGTGGGTACTTGAGCGCACCCCGACAGGAGTAGCAAGACAATGAAAATGAGAGCACGCATGTAATATCCCTATTTGTACATGTGTCGATGTTTATTTCAGGCTAACAGTACCATCCTATGCTGACCCCAATTCTTGCTGTTTATTTCTAGATTTCTGTTTTGTCTAAACAAATTAGATCCCAACAAACCCATAAAAATTATTAATACTTGTAGCTAACAGCAATTGCTGGTTGAATACTATTTTAATATGCATTTTGTTGCAAATTAATGGTATAAGATGAGCGTATTAAATCGTGTTAATTCAAATATTGAGACACAAAACAAAGTGTTGAACTTAGATTCGTCGAATTTCCTGTGCTATTACAGCGACCAAGCTGCTTGGTTGATGGCGGTATTTTCGGAGCTTTCCTACCAAGATTTTATGCCATCGCGAGTGGAGGCGTTTCAGACCGAATCATTACAACAGAGCCAAGGTGGCTCTAAGCAAGAGTGTTTGCTTTTACCCACAACAGTGAGCATGAATTCTGTTATTTGTGGCCGAAGTGTGAGTATTGTCGAGTGTTCAAAATTTATCCAAGTCTTTGAAACTGAACTTGGCACTGACGCTCTTTTGGCTGAGACTCCATTTAGCTATGTGTTAGCATTTAGGGGTACTGAACTGACCAGCTTAAGTGACTTGAAGACCAACGCTAAGGCAACCTTAATTCACAGTGGCTCAGCAGGCAGAGTGCATAAAGGTTTTTTCAAAGCGTATCAATCGATTGAAGATTCGCTGATTGAGGCGCTGAGTCATCTGCAAGAAAACAAAACCTTGATCATTACCGGGCACAGTTTGGGCGGGGCATTAGCAACTATTGCTGCTAGGGAGTTAGAGAGCCGATACAACATTTCCGCATGCTACACCTTTGGCGCACCTAGAGTCGGTGACGAGGTATGGTGTGGAAAAATAAAAACCAAGATATATCGAGTGGTGAATGCCGCCGACCCCGTTACTATGTTGCCTCCAAATGGCATCGGTTGTTTGAAACACATTTTGCGCTCTGTCCCTTTGCTAGGTGCCAAAGTCAACGACCTATTAGCCGACACATTTTTCAGTTATGCGCACGCCGGTGAAGTGCGTTATTTAACGAATTGTAAAAAGACGCAATATGGCAAGGTGAAACTGCTTAACTCCGTGTCTTTATTTTCTTTGCTCAAAGCCATATTAATGGGCAGGCTACCTTTTAAAAAAGCACTCTCAGATCATTCAATTACCGTCTACCGAAAGAAATTGGCGATCATCGCATTACAATTTTGTGAATGAGAGGCTTTTGGTTTTTCTTGATTACTATTGTTTGAAATAATCATAAATATCATGGGCTTAAATTATATGCTCTGTATCATACTTAGGGATGTAATTCATAATTTTGCATAGAAAAGAACCTCAATAATCGTCACAAATCCTAGATACCATCTACGGTTTATCTTTGTTATTTGATTTTTTTTCTTAGTATGGGCATGCAATTAATTTATTAAAAATCAATAGTTTAAATTAAAAATAACAGAAGAGTATTCCATGATAAAAAAAGCAATAATACTGACAGCATTATTAGGTGTGTCGACTGGTGCAATGGCAAATGACCTGGAAATAAGCTCGGAAAAAAAGCAGCTTCTTAATGAAATATTTAATGAAAAAATTAGCAATTGTATTGTTAAGCAAGTGAAAGTCCTTCAAGACAATCCCAGCAGAGTCAAGATGCTCGAAAACGCGTTTGCCCGTGCGTTTAGCGATCTCAATGGTGGTGAAGAAGCCTCTGAACCGCTGACCTCAAGAGAGTTGGCTGAATCCGTTATTTCATCTTGTTTAGGTGCTGCCAGACCGCGTATTTAATTTTTGTATCCAAATGCCATTGTTTTGTTGCTGGGGCATGCCAGCAATTATATGAAAAAACCGCCATATCAGGCGGTTTTTTCATTCATTCTTTCAATAATCTTCACCGTAAACTGACATCTATTTATTAATAAATAGGTAAGTATCTGTTATTGTTTAATCAGTCGATATATTCGGCTGTTCACTACAAAATGGGCTGTCTTTTGATGGGGCAGCAGACTTTTATGTTCGAAATAGAAACCATGCTCAGCACAACCAGAGTGACTGAGTATCAGGTTTAGAAGTTAGAGATTGGCTTAATCATGCTAAAACAATGTGTTTTTTCAACTGTGCGTCTTTTAGGGGTGGGGGTAGCAACATTTGCTCTTGCCTCTTGTTCCTCCTTTTCAAGAGTTGAAACACCAAATCAAAACAAACGAGTAAATTCTATTGTTGTTCATTTTACCGCTGTCGATAAAAAAGAAACATTTAGGTTGTTTCAAGATGAGACTAAATCAGTAAGCGCACACTTTGTTGTTACTGAAGAGCGTATTTATCAGATGGCCGATCTTTCTGCGCGTACTTATCATGCGGGCAAATCTTATTGGCATGGAAGACACTCGTTGAACGATACATCAATAGGGATTGAAATTGTTCAAGAAGTGAATTGTAATCAGCGTGAAGAGGGCACTCATAAGTTCCCACCTCAAGTGTGTGTGTATCCAGACTTCTCACCGAAATTGGTAAATAATATATTGAAAGCGCTGGATAAAATTTATCACTATTATCCAGATATCAAAGCGGTGGATGTGGTTGGGCATCAGGATATCGCACCACTGAGAAAGCTAGACCCGGGCCCGAGGTTTCCTTGGCAGTATTTGAGTCAACAGGGCTACGGCGCATGGTATGAAACGGCAGACTATTTAGATGAATATCAAAAACTGTCAGATACGACTCTAAGTCAAACGCAATTTTTGCAAGCGTTAACAATGTATGGTTATCAAGACGTTGAGCCTCTATATCAAGCATTTTTAATTGGTGCTTTCCAAACCCACTTTACGCCAGACAAAATCACAGGAACCGTAACCAAAGAGAGTATGGCCGCAATTTTGGCGCTACTTAAAAAATACTACCCTGAAAAATATGAGCAAATCACGGCTACTTTCTCTACAGAAAATGAGTGATTAATGTATTAGGGGGAGTTTCCAAGGTTTTATGCCCTAGACCCGGAGCATAAGCAGTTATTTCCTCATCAAGCCGAAGACGTCTAACAAGCAATAAACCAAAGCCCCTTAGCTTAAGTGCTTAGGGGCTTTTTTATGCTTGAAAGCCACTTTTGGTCCAAACGCAAAACGGTTACAATCGGCGTATCCGGGGAGCAAGCAAAAGAACCGTCAGTTTGACCAAATTTGGCAGGACGAGCAGGGCAACATCCATATCCTTGAAGCCAAAGGGGGCGCTTCAACATTGGGGGCAGCCAAACTGGATGGGGAAGTGGTGCAGCAAGGCTCACCAGCCTACACCTCTAAGGTGATTGGTGAAATGAATAAGTGGTTTGATGACAATATGGACCAGCTTACTCGCCAGCAAAAACGAGACTACCAGCATACGCTAGATATGCTTGATGAACAGCGTGATACATTGCAATATAAAGTAGTTAGACAGCATATTAATGATGGTGGCGTGCCAACTGGCGTACAAGTAACGGGCTACGATGTAAAACCCAGCAGTCAAAGGTATTAAAGGTTCTGTAAATGTTAAAAATCGAACATCATTTTTGGGAAAAACCATCACGGAAAAACCAAGAATTTATCGACGACGATAAGGAATTCGCATACAGCGCTTATGAACGCGTCATTAAGGGTTTTGAAGCCGATAATACTAAGTATTTGCCAGAGCGATCCTTCTTCAAAATGGTGACAGAGAATCTTCTACGCCAGCATGAAACCAATGCGGTCACTGCGCAGTATTTGTACGAATACTGCCAAGTGCTGAGTAATCGAGTGCTATTGTATTACTACCAAGGGGAAAAACATTGGCAGCAGTTTCGCCATTATCAAATTCCCTATGGGCCGTATCAGGTGAATATGGTGCTGACCATCGATGAATGGTTGGATGCGTTTATGATGAATGTGCTGCTTGGCGACCCGTGTGATTTTGGTCAAAAGCTGCTGCGTATTCCGGAAGAAAATATCCATGCCTTTTTTGAAGAGACGGATGAGGTAAAGGATTTTCGCCGCGTGCTGTTTCGCCTCGTTCGGGCATTTTTTATCGACGATGACCCAGTGCCGATGGGTGAACGGATAAATGATGTGGTGCGCTATTCTGTCCCAGAGTATGTGGGTGGAGAGTTAGCGCAAGATTACACCAATTATTTGCTCTTGCCCTTGGCTGAGCTTTTGGTGTCTATTCATCACCCAGAAAGGGAGACGCGTTATCCAGCAAAGCTTAAGCAAGCATTGGAGTGTCATATTCAGTATTACACCGATGTGGGTAAAGCGGAATCACCCAATATTAAAGGTGATAGAAAAGGCTGGTTTGCCATTTGGATAACGGCGTTAGCGGCGCACGCTTTTGAAGCGCGCGGCCTTGAGCCCACCATTGATAGTGAATATATGCCGCTGTGGTTAGTTAAAGGGGAGTTTCCAAGGTTTTATGCCCTAGACCCGGAGCATAAGCAGTTATTTCCTCATCAAGCCGAAGACGTCTAACAAGCAATAAACCAAAGCCCCTTAGTTAAGGGGCTTTTTTGTGCGCGAAAGCTGCTTTTTAGAGATAAATAAAGGATAGGCACCGAATGGCGTTTTTATTTTTTATCTTGAATGTATTCTTTGATTTTAATAATTACTTTTAAAATGTAATTATATTTTAATTGTTATAAAATAATGAATTTTATTGTAATATTTTTTTGTAATTTAATGATTTCTCAATTTTATCATTGAAACTTTTATTGTTTTTAAAGTAAGGATTTAATTTAAATTGTATTTTTTGAAAGAGCCTCAAAATTAATTAAAAACCACACGTTTCATCGTATTAAAAAATATATAGTAGGATTTATGTAACAATTTTTAGGCTGTAGTTATGGCGTATGATCCAACACCTTCTAAGTTTTTGGCTTGGGGAGACTCAAACAATCTTTTTGATTATAAATCAGCGAATGCTGGGCAATGGTTTTTAGGTGTCCTCGACACCGACAGTAAAGAGGTCTTTATACTTCCCAGTGACTTGGAACCGCCCGATGTATATATAAAAACGGCAGTCGCTCAAAACGGCAAACATATCTCTAGGCCTCAACCGGCAATTCCCAGTGCGGGATGGATGTCAACGCCAATAAAGGGCATGGACATTCATGGCATCAACAGTCCCGAATTTTTTGGAGATGGTGTCGATGGTAAAGTCGCTCAAGGTGGTCTTAGACAACATGGTCGAGTGGTGAGGGCCTATAACCGTATTGAGGACAACTGTTTGGGTTTCGCCATTATTAAAATGGGAACAGGCTTTGGAGAATTTCGCGATCGCTCTAACTCGTTAAATTCGAGCCTCCATAAACTGGATGGTAATCCAAGAATGAGTCCATCAGGTCGCTCAGTGAGAATGCCTGAAGGTTGGAGTAACACGCTAAAACAATGGTTAGAGTCCAAATTAGGAACTCGGCTACAAGAGTCATATATGCCGTAATATTACTCAAGAAAGTGCCAGTTTTTTGCAACAGTAAGCTTTAAAAGATTTATATACCCGAGCAACTTAAGGGTTACTTGGGTATCACTTTTCCCCCACTGCATGTCGATCAAGGTCCTTATGATTCAGCGGCGAACGCTGTACTACTTTCTCAAAAAAAAGACAAAACCAAATCCCCATTATTTTTTGAAAAATTAACTCACCTCATTTTTGTGTGTTTTTTGAGCTCTTATCTGTATGTTTATTAGATAAATATCACAAAATAACACCATTAAACCATAGTAATAGAAATGACATTAATTATTGTAGTCTCAAAAGTGAGACGTGTTTTTACTTCAATAGCTCGGCAGAAGGATGTAGTATTTTTGTTACAAATTTGACAGGGAAATGTTTCTTTGTTGATTCGGTCGGAGGGATTAAAGATGAAAATATGGTTAACGTTAGCAAGCATTATTTCAGTAGTATCTTTACCAGCTCAAGCTTATGGAGGAGCAAGCAGCTATCCGGAAGTAACGTGTAAATTGATAACACCAAAGTGGCTTGGACTTGGGCGGTTGACAAAAACGCTGAAAGAACAGCAACTGGTTGATTTCAATCTTGAACAAGATAAACAGTATACAAGAAACAAAGTCCGAAAAATGATGAGAAAAGCCGTCATCGAGGAAGTAGGTAAGAGACAAGAGCATACCTTCACGTTTCACCCACATTTTTCATGGGGAGCTTATACGTACTTTAGTAATCCTTACAGTGAAATCAATGACAATGTTACTGAGGGTATTACGTTTGCGCTGATTACCCATTTTCATGATTCTATAGTTCCTGTACTAGAAGACCTTCACCTTGCTGGCAAAATTAGAGTCGATGAAAACATTTTAAAGCCCATTACTGATTCAACATGGGCGAATATGAATGAAGTTTATCGATATATGGAGCTTTACAACGCCGGTAGTTACGGTGGGATGAAAGACAGTATCACTATTGTTGATAAGGTAAATGATGTCGACCAAGAAATACGTTATGAGGGATTCGATCACGAGTCAAAACGTAACATAGTAGTTGGTGATTGTACGGCAGAACTACCCCAGTACTAATAGCTACAGAGCCACACTCAGTTTAAAAACTGGTGTGGCTTTACACTTCGTGAGTGTTCCCAAAAACAGCAGAATTTGCTGCTTGTTCAATTTCATCAGCCAATGTAGGATACGCTTGTTTGGGGAGTAGTTAGCGCAAGTTTACCTGTCGTCATCCCGTTAAGCGTTCGCTTATCCGGTAGGTAAAGGTGGATTATGAACAATTTTCCACTTCAACGAGACCAACGCATTCACTGGCTGGCAGCCATTATTGTCAGTTTTCATTGTCTGCGGAAGGTCGGTAGTACTTGCGTCCTTCCGTTTGGGAGGACCTATGTCTCTTGTCGAGAATACTATTCAAGCTATTCAACTTCATCTACTACCAGAATCGTTGGTTTTATATGGCTGGTTCGCTTTACTTACGGTGGCCTTGGTCGCGGTAGATATCTATCAAACACGCGGTGGACTGATCTCACTCAGAAAAGCCGTCGGTTGGAGTCTATTCTGGGTATCACTCGCTGCTATGTTTGCGGTGTCGATTTTTTTATTTTGGGGTAGCTACTCACCACATAGTGAATACAGTAATAAACAAGCAACCATTGCTTTTATTACCGGCTTTTTGCTCGAAAAATCTCTAAGTATCGATAATCTATTCGTGTTTGCTATCATTTTTACTCAATATAAGGTCCCTGATGTTCTTCGTCCGCGAGCATTATTATGGGGTGTCATTGGAGCGCTGGTCTTCCGGGCAATCATGATAGCGGCTGGGGCCAAATTGTTAGAGGAATATCATTGGCTTCTGTACTTGTTTGCGGTTTTCTTGATTTGGACGGGTATTCAATTCGCCTGTAAGAGGGACGAAAATGATGAGCTTAGCCCATACCCGGAAAAGTTGATTCGGTCACTACTTTCAGTAACGGAAGGTTTTAAAGGCAACCAGCTATTTTTCAGAACGAGTAAAAAATGGATGGCAACGCCTATGTTAATTGTGGTGAGTATGATCGCCATTATGGATGTGATGTTTGCGCTAGACTCCATTCCAGCTATTTTTGCTGTGACCCGAGAGCCATTTATCGTATTAGCAGCGAATGTTTTTGCCTTGTTAGGATTGCGTTCACTCTACTTTGTTTTGCAGGCCATGCTGAGTAAGTTTGTTTACCTTAAACCAGCGCTGGCTTTTATCATGATTTTTATTGGCGTTAAAATGTTAATGGTTGAAAGCCAATATGCGATACCCACGACATGGTCACTGAGTTTTCTGGTTGTGGTCATGACAAGTGCTATCATTGCTTCTATCTATAAAAGATCATGAAAAAATAACAGATTTAAAATAATCAATCATCTCTTGCCTCAACATAATTGATAACGTGTTGAGGCAATTTTATGAATGTAATTTATGTTGTACAAGCTAATAATAACGTGCACTTCTTGAAAAATTGACAGACTTTATTTACTGATATATTTAAAAAATCTGATTTTTTGAGGATCCACTATTATGACTTTAAGAAATTTTACTCGCCTTGCAACAGGTATGGGGCTTGTTACAGTTGCTCCTAAGGTTTTTGAGAACTACCAAGTTGCTATTAAAACACAGGGGCCTTATCACCCCAAAGGCACATCGAGAATCGACTCAATTCTTGCTACTAATCATTACAAAGCGGGTCAAGTTGGCTTCGGCGTTAATGGTTGTATAAAAATGATATATATTGGTTTGAGGGGATTTGGTGAAGCAGAAATCGGCAAGGTATTTTGTCATAAAAAGGTACAAGATATGCTATCGAATCCTAGTACATGGCCTGACCATTTAGCGGTTGCAAAAACCGAAGTGAATTATTGGCGTGAAATTGCAGCGAACAGTGATTCGTGGGAAGAGCAAGTCGGATCAGGGATTGCGACGTGTTTTAATGCAGAAAGTCGTGTTTTTATTCAAGAGACCATGGAGAAGTTTCGTAAGGCACTGATCTCTTAATCTAACGCCACTTGGGGATAGGCTTTATTTCTGGTAGAGCTCAAGTGGCAGTCCGTCAGGATCTTGAAAAAAAGTAAAAGACTTACCTGTGAATTCATCAATTCGAATCGGCTCAACGTCTACCCCTTGCGATATGAGGTATCGCGAAACTTGCTCGACATTATCTACTTCAAAAGCGAGATGGCGCAGTCCTTGAGCTTCAGGAAAGCTTGCACGTTTCGGCGCTGTGGGGAAACTGAATAGTTCAATCTGACTTCCATCAGGTAATGCGAGATCTAACTTATAAGAGTCTCTTTCGGCTCGGTAGTTTTCATCAATAATCTCGAGGTTAAGGAGCTGAGTGTAAAATTGCTTTGAGACTTGGTAGTCACTGCAAATAATGGCAACGTGGTGGATGGCTTTAAACATAACAGATGGCTTTAAATAAAGTGTGAGAAACAGAGGTCAGAACCTTAAGCTTGATGCAAAAAACAATCCAACCTTGCTTACCATACCGTTATACCCAAGTGACTTCAAGATGTAGAGACTGAGACTAAGTGAAATTACTAAGTGTTGCACTTTGAGTTACTTGGTTTACTGAGGACGCTTTATAACTAGGCTACTCTCGCTGAGACTAGCACCATGGACAGAAGGTTCTTGATAAACTCTCCAACAAAAGTAACTTACGGTAAGAAACGCCGCAATAATGGTTCCCATGGCCATAAAAGCGATCACATTGACTGTGGCATTCTCATTGACTGAAAAAATAAATGAACAGGGTAGACCAATAATGATCATCGCAAGACGAAACAAAGGGGGGAGTTGCGTAAATCCTCTTACCCTAAGCCAAGCAATCAAAGCTAGGGCAATTCCATCTGCCATAATGACGATAACGGAAAGTACTAACGCATCAACAAATACTACTTTTACGCTAGGTGTGTAGACTTGAGCAATGATGTCTACCGCTGAAAGTAGCACTATTGCAGTAAAGATAATGTACGTAAGTGTTGTGCGCATGAAAGGGTAGTCTGAATGATGCTGTGGCTCAATTTGGGAAAGACAAATTGATAGTGATATCATCAATCCGACGTAGATAACCGAAAACGTGTTCATGAAATTCAGAGAAAAACCCAACACAGCTACGGTTTCCTGATCATAGTTATGATTGAAGAATATCACCAGTGCCGCAATCCCACCGGTAAAAAACAGGCTAGTGAAAGCCTCACTTCTGCCAAAACAAAACAGCTCTCTACACCTTGTGATTGAGACGACAGGAAATGAAATCAGGTTATGTTTTCTTCCAAGAGCAACAATGGGAATCAAGGCACCAAAACGAATTAATAAAGTGGATAAAGCAACGGCAATGGCTGCATTATCGATCAGAGAGATTGCGATGAGATTAAACAATGCATTGAAAATCGAACTGGTAATCGTAATCGAAAGCACTGTCCTTTCTAAACCGGAAGATTCAAGTATATTGGCTAAACCAATATAAACAGTCAAAGGTAATATACTCACGCAAAGAATGTCGTAGCTTTGATTGAAGCCAATGAAACTATTGATAAATAGACCCGAGCAGATCCCAAACATGGAAAGCACTAAGCCAACGAGTAGGGAATAGCCGATCACTTCTTGTCCCACTCGTTTGATACAATGTTTGTTTTTTCCAACAATAATGTTGACGCCAATACTGAGCACAACAGCAAGGATGACTAAGACTTGTGCCGTTTGAGAGGCGACAGTGTATTCTTGCACTTCAGACAGACTAGTATGGCCTAACATGACCATATCCACCATAGCCAGTGAGAGAGCAATAAATCTCGTTGATGATATGATTACTGCTTTTTTTAGGTAATTTTGGATCATAGTTTTTCACCCATAGTACTGGGATACTCGCTGTCGTCTCTGAGAATCCAATAAACAAAGTAACCATCCGGCACATGACTTTGAATAAAAGGCTTGAGTTGCTCTGTTTCTAACAAGAATACCTCACGAAATTCCTGAGCAAAAAGAGATTTATTTCCTCCAAAAACCATACTAGGTAATCTGGTGTGACAGATTACCACCGTTTGATTGGTGCTTTTATCTGCGTATGTCCACTGAGAACAGGCTAGATGAATCAGTTCCTTAAGAATTTCGACCGAAACCTGTTCATTTTTATAACTGAGGTACTGATAAAAAGACAGGGCTAAACACCAATCTGTTCTCTTCTTGTTAAAAAAACACCAATCAATGAACTGTTGATGGTACTCAAATGAGCAAAATTGACGTTGGCTTTGTAAGCTGGGGCAAGCGCTCAAAATCAGACTTTGTGAAGACTGTAAGACAAGAGAGGTATAAATGTGCTCTTTTTTAGTTAGCGGCTTAGCCGAAAGAGGGTTAATTATTCTATCTAGTATCTCTTCCATTACTTACTCTGTTTCTTACGTTATCAATATCCAAAGCCCAATCCGAAACATCAAAGTTTTCATCTCGTTCAACCGAAATAGTAGCAATACTGGTTGCATTATTTACTTCTTGGAGAAAACTCAATACTGGCTCTTCAATACACTGGCTGTGCGTATCAACCAGAAATTGGTTATCAGGTGCATTCTCAAAGCCAGCAATATGGAAATGTTGGCAATGTTTAATGAGATCAAACCATGATGTTCTACTTTGCTTTATATTGACCTCTGCGATGAAAGCGTTTGAAATATCGAAAAGTAAACCACAGTATGTCTCCTCAAGTATCCTTTTAAAGAAATCAATTTGAGACATGTCTTGCGGAAAAATAGAAGGGTAGTTTTCTAACAAGAGCTTGCCATCTAATAGCGACGACCAAGCTTTAACTTTTTTTATTGTGGAGTGTGTTTGCAAGCCATAATCAACCTCAAGCATTTGAGGAAGAGCTTGACCACGATGGTAGAATTTCCCTATGTGATCAGAAATATAAATGGGCTGGAGAGAGTGTATTAACTTATTAATGATTTTTGCCATCGCCAGTAGCTCTCTTTCATCTTTATGTAAAAATTGGGAATTCATAATATGAAAGGCGCATGGTCTCCCCGCGAGAAAAGCTTTGATCGAATCAACGTCGGTGGTTAAAAAATTGTCAATAAGCAATTCTACAAAGTCGATATCGCGTGTTAAAAACAACTGATTGATGCAGGGTAGTTCTCTTTGGCCTGACCAATTAATACCGACATTCATAACTGCTTGGCTTCGACAAAGTTTGAGAATGAGTCGATGAAATGGATCGACTTGCTTGCAATTACTGAGTCCATATCATCGAGAGAAAGGGCGAGTCTTTTTTGACTTTGACTTATATAAGTTGTCCATTCTTCAAGGAGCTCGGCACGTGTCATGTTAAAAAAGCAAGCTATCTCTTCAATATTTTCAACCTCTTGAATGAGAAGTTTTTTCAGATACCCAGTCGCATAAAGTGTTGCTTGCTTACTTTTTTCTCCTTCAATGAATGATTTGTTCAGTAGCACTTTTAATTTGTGAAAGTCGTCATTGTAGGCGTCTTTTTGCTCTGCCCAGTTCTCATCGCTGTGCTCAATATTGTAAATAATCGATGTGTCGATGAGCTTTGCTTTTAATAATTGCTCTAATATTTCCCATACACGAGGGTGTACTTTTGAGCCATGACCGTCATGTAGTGTGCCATCTTTTCCTTCGATGATGCCGGATAAATGCAGTTCAGTGACTGCGCTCCAGTTAATAAAACCTATCGCCATACTGGATTCAATGCCATTGTTCTCACAGTCAATAATTAAGTGAGAAATATCAATGATAGACTTTGCTTTTGATTTTTCGACTATACGGTTGAAGCTTCTCCAGTTTGCAATAAGCTCAGGTGCTGAAGATGAGTAAAAATTGGCATTCTCCAGCCATACCTCTTTTTGAGTGCTTTCTTGAACTCGCCTGATAAAACCAATTGCATTGCGTTCGCGTTCTGGGGTCCCACTATAGTGGGATGAGAACCCGAACTGTCCAATATTGGTATCCCTTTCACCACATAGATGAAAACCAATACTCACTACTCTTTCGTCACTTCGTATGTTAGATAATTTCTCTTCGATAAAGGTGGTTTGATTTTGTAGTGATTCAGTAATAGGAGATCTGGATATATGAAGAGATAGGTTCAAATCCTTCAAATAATGAGGCGGATTATCTTGAGAAAATATTTTATTATAAGCCCTAAATCCTAATTCTAAAAAACGGACTTCTTTATTTGGAAATAATCTACCTGTATAAAAATGGTGATTATAACTACATGCTAACTTCATTTTATTCCTCAGTGGCCCTTTGACAACAAAGGGCCATATTTATTTACTTGTTAAAAGCACCGCAAGTCATTTCTTTATCTTTCACTTTTACAACTACTTTCTTATCATTTTTCATATTACTTTCCTTTTAAAATTTACACTCTATTTTTTGAGCGAGTAGACGGTAAATAAAATTATTGTTTTTTTCTACTAATATTATACTCGTATATCGTATTACTTGATGAAACAAGCAAATAATAAGTGATTAAATAATTATGCTATCACTAGCATATTAAAATAAGAGGTTTTTATAGTAAAAAAGATAAAATCTTTAAATATTTTACTTATTGCATATCAATTGTTTTCATTACAGATAAATTAGGAAATAAAATAAAATTAAGTAAAAAATTTATAAAAATTATAGATAGAAAAGTCTACAGGTGAGAAAATTGGTGTGGCTAATAAACGGCCAAATGATTTCAAAGTGGAGAGTTTAGAGCATACCTATAGTGGTAACTTAAACAGACAATTTCTTGCTATAGCCTGTTATTTAAAGGCTCTTTGCCAATGGCTTGTGCATCTGTGTTTATTTCCAGTGGTTTAGCTAACTGGGTTAGTTTGTGTATGGCCGATGTGATGAGTCGATGCTTTCAAATCTGTGCTCAATACGCGAGGAAATTTATTTTCACTAATTGAGATAGTCTGGTTTCCTATGATTAAGTCTGAGGGACTTTGGCGATAGCCTCTTTGAATATAGCTAGCTTTATGGTAACTGGTAGGACTTAAATAAACCTGCTCAAAGGCTATGGATTTAGCTAAATTATAATTTTAAACGTTATAATTCAATAAGAATACTTTCTTATAAAATTAATCATGTCATTAATTTTAATTAACTAGAAATTCACAATTTAATAATAAGTCATGTGAATTAGAGTGGCACATATGAAAACTACTTCCATAAACAAAATAAAAAACAATTCAAGTTCAAAGATAAGTCTTGATTCAATTAAGACTATTTTTCAAGCATTGATCACCGTATTAGTCATAGTTGTAATCAGCACTCTGGTAAATGTAAGTATCCACCTTGATTATGTTTATCTGAATTCTTCTGTTGGAGAGATTTCAATTACAGAAAATCTTCAATTAGTTATGCTGGCAATATCATCATGGTGTTTTTTAAGTATTTATCTAAAGAACGAAAATGTATCTCATGCAGCTATACTTATTTCTGGCTTCTTTTTCGTTATGATAATTCGTGAGATGGACTTCCTCTTCGATATGATTCATCACGGATTTTGGGTCTTTCCTGCGTTGAGTGTTGCTGTGTTGTCCTGTTTTAAAGCATGCAAGGGCGGTAAAAATACGGTCAATGAAATGGCATGTATTCTTCAAATTCCTCACATGAAATTGCTGATGGTCGCGGTTGTTTTATTGCTCGTTTATTCTCGTTTATACGGGATGGGCAGCTTTTGGCACTCTGTGATGGGTGTTCACTATGTCCGTGATGTTAAAAATATCTCAGAAGAGAGCATGGAATTACTTTGCTACTGTCTAATTGCCATGAGTTCAGTGCGAGTTCGACATACGCTTAAGTCCAAAGGTTAGTAGCATATTGCCAAGCTGTTTTCCTTGGTTGGATAGTTTTTTCTTTATCACCTAATGTAGATATCGCTCAGCTTTTCATATAACCTTTGATAATGATTCTCATTACTGAAAAGTGATAACTGTTAACATTGTCTTAGGTTATGGAGAAAAAGATGGAACATTCGGATATTACAAACTTGTTGATCCCTAAAACTGATTGGGCATCTCCAGACTTAATTTTATATGAAGGTGAGGACAAACTGCGTCTAACTCTCGAGGGAGCAATTCAGTACAGTGGATTGAGTAGTGTAGGGGGCGTCGTCCTTGGATTTAGAATGATCCAATATGCGGTTCAATTGGCCGCAGGAGAGCAATCTTTACAAAGAGATGGTATCAGTATTTATACTGCTTTTCCTGGTCGTGGGGCGCAGGATGCCTTTGAATATACTTGTCGAGCAATACGTGACAGCCGTTATTGCTGCGATACTACTCTCCACCATCCAGGCGCTCAGTCTGGTCAACGCGGACAATTTTTATTTACGATTCGCCTAAACGAACAGTCCATGGTCATGACACCAACCAATGGTCTTCCGAGACAAAGCTATTTTGAATCTTACCGCCAAGCTCAGGATAGCCGTCAGGCAGAAGGAGCATGGAGGGACGAAAAAATTCAATTTGCGAATAGTTTATTAAGCTTGCCTCCAGAGCAATGTTTGCGAGTACTTTAGTCGAGGCGACTGAGAAACCCTGCCTCATATGGGGCAGGTTCAACGTTTTCGTTTAGTAAACTTATGACCCTGTAAAGATTTTGAGTTAGAGTCGCTCTAACGTTGAATACACATAATAAGAGAAGATCATGAAAGTAGTAGAGCTTCGAGAGTACAGGATAAAGCCGGGCAAAACAAAAGAATGGCTTGACTGGATGCGTGAAGAAATTGTTCCTTATCAGATATCTAAAGGTATGAACATCCTAGATACTTACCTCAGAACAGATGAAAATGGGCGGGACTACTTCGTATGGCTTCGAGAATTTGAAAGTGAGTCTTCTAGGCAAACAATTTACCAACAGACCTATAATGATTGGTGGATAAAGGAAGTAAGACCGAGAGTATTTAGTTTAATTGATGAAGACTCTGTCAGTGTTAAGTTAATAAAACCTCTTGACCTATTCTAAATGTTCTCGCCGTTTTGCTTTTAGTTCTATAAATAAGGCACGACAGTCTTTGGTAGAAGCGGTTTCTGCTCGATTCCTACTTCCTGCCAAAAATACTGAAATTCTATCGATAGATTTTTGCGTTATAAGCAAATTGAGCTTCTCCACTCCTCGTATTTTTGTTCTTGTTATTCGAGCCGAATCCAGAGGATATTATTGTCTAATTCTCGGTGCTTTCTCTTTTATAGGAACCTATTAACGACTTATAAAATAGTGGGGCTGTATTTTCTTTACATAATCACAAACAAAAGAAAAACTCTTTTACAATTAGATACCTAGATTCTATATTTAGCTTGAAATTAGCCTATAGAGGACAGGGAAATGTTGTGCCAAGAACAAATTGATCAATACCATCAAGAGGGCTTTCTCGTACTCGACCAGATCATTTCTACTGAAACTTTAATGGAAATTAAAGCTCGAGCGGCTGAGATTGTTGAACAATGGGAACCTAATACTGAGCCAGCAATCTTTACTACCAATGACAATAACCGCAGTGGCGATCATTACTTTTTACAATCCGCAGAAAGAGTGAGTTGTTTTTTTGAGGAGGAGGCTTTCGATAAACAGGGTAATCTAGTAAACGATAAATCACTGTGTATCAATAAAATAGGTCATGGTTTACATGAACTCGATCCTGTTTTTAAAGCATTTAGCCATTTACCTGTTTTAGGAGACATTGCCCAAGAGCTGGGTATCAAAGAGCCTCAAATTCGTCAGTCCATGTATATCTTCAAGCAACCTAAAATCGGTGGGGTTGTGAATTGGCACCAAGATGCGACTTTCTTCTATACCACGCCACAAACGGTGGTTACATTCTGGTTTGCCATAGAAGATGCAAATTTGAGTAATGGATGTTTGTGGGTAGAGCCCAAAGGTCACTTAGGACCATTGCGCGAGCGGTTTAACCGTGATGGGGACAATGTTTCCATGATAACCTTAGACAATACTCCTTGGCCTGATGAAAAAAGTGGTGAGCCTGTAGCAGTAAAAGCGGGCAGTCTAGTCATTTTTCATGGCTTATTACCCCATTACAGTGCTCCTAATCGCTCAAGTCAGTCTCGACAAGCCTACACCATACATGTCACTGATGGTAAGGCAAAATATGCGAAAGAAAATTGGCTACAAACCAAAAGCCTACCCCTTCGTGGTTTTAATAACTAAGGGTTAAGCTATTGTTTAGTGGGCAAAAGCTCCTTGTTTCAGACTCGGAGCTTTTTTTATTCCACAATCGATTGTGCTATCTGTTACAGGAAAAGATCACTCAAGTCCGTCCATTTTTCTTTACCAATAATATCGACAATTTTTCCGCTAAAGCTCGGTCTTAGGTGATCATTTTTGTCAAAGGACATATCGTTTACCAACGAATCTAAATTACTCCCCTTTGACTGAAGTGCCTCGTTTACGCTCTGCCAAAATGCGGCGCCTTTAACGTAAAATAGCGGGTAATATTGATACTGGCCGTCCTTTGTTACTCGTGTTGAAGCTTCCAGTAGCCCGGTTGTAGCGTAAGGAAACACCTTCTTAAATTTCCGCCAATCTTGTATGGGTGTTTTTGTCTTTAAGCGAGTTTGGTTAATTGAATGATATGCGTAGTACTCGGCTATGCTTTCAGCGGCCCACATCGGCATATCCTGAGTGCCCAGAATATGGGTAGACTCATGAGCGGCTATTTTTACCATCAATTGCAGCGTACGTTCGCTGATCGTATTTCCGTCAACTAATAAGTTAATTAAAATCATATTACTTCCGGCTGCACCGCTGACACTTCCTGCTTTCCTATCTCTGGAAAACGTGGCGATATTCCAACTTTTTGTCGGCGCATTTGGAAACACATTTGACAGGTATTTTAATTGCTGAGAAAGCACAGGTAGCCATTGTTCGGAGGATGAAAGGATCTCCGGATTATCGCTGAAAAACTTCACCGTATTTTCGTTGATGGTTAGGGTAATGGAATTGAGTCCCCAAACTAAAAAAAGCGGTGGTTGAGTATTACTGGGTAATGTTTCGCAATGACCTTCAGGTGGACAGACTAATGCTTCAATATTTTGCGATTTCGATGTATGAAATCTAGGTAAGGAATTGAACTCACTGATAAAATACCACCCATCTTCGGGAGAAAAAGTATCATTTTGAGCAGCAATATCAAATCCTGTCTTGTCGACTTCAGCTAGGCTTAGTTGCCAGTTGACGCTGTCACAAGTCACATCTTCCCCGTATTGAATGCTATCTTCTTTTCCATTGGAAGTTACACAAGTCAACTGAGGTTGGAAATCGCTTTGTGCAGTACGAGAGGGTTGAACTTGAAATGCCCCGAGAGATTGTGTGTTGACTTTAACATCAATAATGGAGCTTTTGGTTGAATTTATGCTTATATCGTATTGAATGGCATAAGAAAAAAAGGAAGTTAATGTAAGAGGAATGAGTAATGTGAGCCTTAATAAAGCATCCATATTTGATCTCGTTAGTTATGTCTTGAGTGAGTCGTTGATTATGAGTCATAAAATATGAATAAGTTCCTATTTGGATTGTTAACTTTAGGGTTTCGGATACGAACAAGAAGGTAGTGACCTCCAATAATCGAGAACTTAGTTTTCCAGTCTGTAGGTGGATTTTGGAGATGATAAAATATCGCACTTTTTTATTTACTTGCGTGCCAATGACTGTTCGAGTCGTTCGCGCATATCATCAAAAAGCGATCAAAAACAAAGGGTAATATTTGAAAGATTTTACGAAAGACAGTTTATACAAACATATCTTATTCATGGCAATTCCTATTGCGATCAACATGATTTTACAGACAATGACCAATTTAGTTGATGTTTATTTTGTTGGTCAACTAGGTGAGCATGCATTAGCAGGGGTCAGCACCTCCGGTAATATCAACCTCATTAATATGCTAGTCACTCAAGTCTTGTTCATTGGTCTTATGGCGATTGTTTCTCACGCTGTTGGCCGAAAAGATTTTAAAGAAGCTAAGAGAATTTATAGCCATGGAATATTTTACGGTGTCGCTTTAGCACTCGGCGTGCTTGTTTTGGGAGAGTTATTTGGCGAACTCTACCTCAACACTCTGGTCAGTAGCGAAGAAACCTATTTACAAGCGACTCATTATCTATTTTGGTTTGTACCCTTGCTGTCTCTTCAGGTTATCTATACGGCATTCATTGCTCCAATGTATGCTGTTGGTCTTGCTAAACCCTTTTTGTACATTAACATTTGCGCTCAATTATTGAACGTTTGTTTGACTCCCACTTTAATTGGCGGTGTTAGTGATGTGATACCTGCATTAGGAGTGTCAGGAGCCGCTTTGGCAAGTTTCATCTCTGGAGTCGTCTCATTGACTCTTGCTCTTTACTACTTGTGCTTTGTACAAAAGAGTCTGACTATTGATATTCACTTAATCAGACCAAACTGGGACATTTTTAAACGAGTACTTAAAATTGGTTTGCCATCGGGAGCCACTTTTTTGATTTACTTTATAAATACAGCGGCGATATATTGGGCTTTGAACCAAATTGGTTCCGCTGAACAAGCCGGGTTTGGTTTGGGCGGTAAAGTGGGGGAGTCCTTGTTACTTCCAGCGATGGCAATTGCTTTTGCCAGTCCATCGATCGCAGGACAAAATTACGCAGCAGGTGAACATCAACGAGTGCGAAGCATCTTTACCATTACATCTATTATGACGACGGTAATATTAACTATTGTGGCACTTTTATGTTTTTTCATTCCTGAACGACTCGTAGGCCTTTTTAGTGATGATGCGTCTGTTGTCCATGTCGCTTCTTCTTATTTACATTACGTAGGGCTAAGCTTCCCTGTTTTCGGCTTAATCTTTACCATGTCGGGGATGTTTCAAGCATTAGGTAATACTTTACCGTCGTTAATCAGTGCCGTTATTCGCATGATGGTATTCACTAGTACACTCTATTTCCTCAGTTCCCAGCCATATTTTAATATGATTAATGTTTGGGGCTTAATTGTGTTTGCTTCGATACTGCAAGCCGTGATTATGTACTTAATGCTTGGGAAAATGTTTAATCACAAGCTAAATCAAGTTATTCAAACTTAAGGAAAGCAAATCGCTGGCGTTATTTAACGCCAGCTTAACCGTGGTATTTTTAATACAGGTATACATGAGAAATACCAAGACAAACTACTCCTGTTGAACCTTGTCCCTTGGTATTGTTTAGTTAGTGTGTATCTTTATAAGATTTAGAAAATAAAGCTGTATTAAAAGTACATAAAAAAAGACTGTAGTA
>NZ_AEIU01000071.1 GCF_000165125.1 Vibrio caribbeanicus ATCC BAA-2122
TTCAATAGTGTGCTTCTTGTGTAACTCAAGTGTTGGAGGATCAGAAAGATCGCAGGTCTCCCCATTTATCCGTGCTCTGATAAAGCCTTGGGCTGCGAGATTTTGTAGTGTTTTGACATGCTCTCCCTTACGCTCTTTTATAATTGGGGCTAGCAACATCATTTTAGAATTTTCCGGAAGTTCAAGCACCTGATCAACCATTTGAGAAACGGTTTGTGCAGTCAGCGGAGCATGATGCTCAGGGCAGCGGGGTTCTCCCACTCTGGCATAGAGAAGCCTCAAATAGTCGTAGACTTCAGTGATGGTCCCTACGGTTGAGCGTGGGTTATGTGATGTCGATTTCTGTTCGATAGAAATGGCAGGAGATAATCCTTCAATATGGTCAACATCAGGCTTTTCCATCAGTGACAAAAATTGACGTGCGTAGGCGGACAATGACTCGACATATCGCCTTTGTCCTTCGGCATACAAGGTGTCAAATGCCAAGGAGGATTTACCAGAACCAGATAATCCTGTAATGACGATCAATTGGTCACGAGGGATACTTAGGTTTACATTTTTGAGGTTATGGGTGCGTGCACCACGGACTTCTATCTGATCCATTATCGACACTCTGCGTATTTTCTGAGGACATCAGTATTACACAGAGTTGTCGATTTTCAAAGAAATGCTGTATATATAAACAGTCATTCCGTCAAGAGCATGTATCTCTATTTTTTCTCAGTCTTTTTCGCACTTAATTCCGTCGCTTTTGAGTCTTTGAGATAGACATTTTCAAAGCAGTAGTTAGTGGCTTCGATATAGCCTTCAACACTACCACAGTCAAAGCGCGTTCCTTTAAATTTATACGCTAAGACACAGCCCGACTTCGCTTGTTTGAGGAGTGCGTCGGTGATTTGAATTTCTCCGCCTTTCCCAGGTTCCGTTCCTTCGATAAGCTCAAAGATATCCGGAGTCAGAATGTAGCGGCCAATGATTGCTAGGTTACTTGGCGCTGTACCTTTTTCAGGTTTTTCAACCATATCATCGACACGGTATATATCATCTTTTATCACTTCACCAGAAATCACTCCATATTTATGAGTTTCATTATCTGGAACTTCTTGGACCGCAACAATCGAACATCGAAATTGTTTAAAAAGCGCGACCATTTGAGCGAGTACTCCTTGCTCTTCATTGACACACAAATCATCGGCTAGGACTACGGCGAAAGGTTCGTCACCAATAAGTTCTCTGCCGGTAAGTATGGCGTGACCTAAACCTTTCATTTCTTTTTGGCGAATGTAAGTGAAATTAGCCGTATCGATAATATTCCTAATATCAACGAGTAATTTTTCTTTGTTGGTACCACTGATTTGGTGCTCAAGCTCATAGTTTTTGTCGAAATGATCCATGATCGAGTGCTTTCCGCGACCAGTCACAATACACATTCCATCCATTCCAGCCTGAATGGCCTCCTCGACACCATATTCAATAAGGGGCTTGTTGACAACTGGCATCATTTCCTTTGGCATTGATTTAGTCGCGGGTAAAAAACGTGTTCCATATCCAGCTGCGGGAAACAGACATTTCTTAATCATGTTTGAACCTTGGTTAATGTCTTCTAATTCGCATAACTCTAGCATGATATTTTAGTGAATCACTACCATAGAGCCAGTGCTGAACTAATATTCTCAAAATTAATAAGTTGGATGCATATGTTGTTTGGCCCAAGCTGCTGCTTGTACGCGGTTTCTCACGCTGAGCTTCTTAAAAATTTTTTGCAGGTGAGATTTTACGGTAAATTCGCTGATGAACATATCCTCGGCAATCTGTGTATTGGAGGCTCCAATCATGAGACAGCGCAAAATTTGTATTTCTCGCGCGGTAAGATCGACAGTGGCTGGAGCAGTTTGTGTTTCTACGACACTACGATAGTAAAATAAAAGCTGTGCATCTACTTTCCTTGGTAACCAGTTTTCTCCATTGATAATGCCCTCACATCCTCTTGCTATATCATCGATAGCAGCATTTTGGCTAAAGATTCCTTTAAGGTGTCCGAACGCAAGTAGTTCATCGGTTGTTAATCGACAGGGGACGTTAAATATAATTGTCTCGAACGAACGGTTAACTAAAGGTAATTCTCTAATTTGGCTTTTAAATTGAGTGTATTCTTCGTGGTCTATGAGTAAGATTCGATGTTTGTGTTGATGAAGAGTTTGGAATAGGTCTTCTGGTCTCAGCCTAGGAATTGTGTATCCCATGTATTTTGTGAGTTGTCCAATCGTTGTATTGTTAACATTATTCTCGCCACATAAAAAATAGATAGTTCTTGCGTAGATATTTTTAGGCATAATCGACTCGCTCTGATCGTATTTCTTTCTGAAAATTCGAGAGTGAAGGATTAAGAAGATTAACGCGAGTGTAAATGGCTTTTTTGGGTTTTATTTCATTGCTTTAAGTAATCTTTTAGTTTGTCAGTTACGATGCTATTGGAACACTGACACACCTTTACAGAAGAGTCACTATTCTGTAGAGCTTGAGTGAAGGATGATAACTCAGATATTTTTCCCAACCGTAAAGCATGCTATCCTATAGCATTAGCTTTTTATACCTAATTGAGACGGAGCGAAACATGGCTAGCCGTGGAATAAACAAAGTAATTTTAGTCGGTAATCTTGGGTCAGATCCAGAAGTACGTTATATGCCAAATGGTGGGGCAGTCGCCAATATTACTCTTGCAACGTCTGAATCATGGCGGGATAAAGCGACGGGAGAGCAGCGAGAGAAAACAGAATGGCACCGTGTTGCATTATTTGGAAAACTAGCAGAAGTGGCTGGAGAGTATTTACGTAAAGGCTCTCAAGTTTACGTTGAAGGCCAATTACAAACTCGTAAGTGGCAAGATCAGAACGGCCAAGATCGTTACACGACGGAAGTTGTCGTTCAAGGTTATAGTGGTGTGATGCAAATGCTAGGTGGTAGAAATCAAGCAGGATCTCCTACGCCAAATATGGGACAATCTCAACCACAGCAAGGTGGATGGGGCCAACCACAGCAACCAGCAATGCAGAGTCAGCCTGTTCAGCAACCTCAGCAGCAAAATCAACCCCAATACAACGAACCACCGATGGATTTTGATGACGATATCCCATTCT
>NZ_AEIU01000070.1 GCF_000165125.1 Vibrio caribbeanicus ATCC BAA-2122
ACACTACTCGTTTATCGATTAGGGCTCGATCTTTAATGCTATTATCGTCAACGACAAGATAAGTGTATCCTTGATAGGTATAGTGCAGGCCGGTTGCGTTACGACAAACCATGGTGTTGTCTCTTAATTGACCGATTTTCCATTGATTCAATTCTTGGTCAAAACTATCAGCGCCTGTAAACATTCCCTTCATATCCAATACGTCGGAAGTATCCCAGTTCCCGATGGGCTGGTTAAAGGCTTCGGCACCTAAAAACATCTCCCTCATATCCCATACCCCGGAGGTATTCCAGTCACCGATGGGTTGGTTAAAGGCTTTAGCGCCTGAAAACATCACACTCATACCCCTTACTTTGGAAGTATCCCAATTACCGATGGGTTGGTTAAAACTGGTGGCACCTGAAAATATTCGTCCCATATTTGTAACCTTGGAGGTATCCCAGTCACTGATATCGGCATTAAAGTACTCCCTTCCTCTAAAGAGGCCATTCATATTAGTTACATGAGAAGTACAAAAACGGATTTGGCCTTGTTCCAGTTCATCGAGCTGGGCTTGGTCTTTAATGCTTTCATCGTCAACAATCAGATAGGTTTCACCCTGATGGTTGAAGGTCGCGCCAATCGGGCTGTCATTGCAAGTAAGAGTGTTGCCTTGTAATTGCCCCTTACCTTCAAACTGGTGAACATCTTGGTTAAAGCTGGTGGCACCTAAAAACATATCTCCCATATCCGAGACCGCAGAGATATTCCAGTTACCGATGGGCTGGTTAAATTTGGCGGCACCTGAAAACATACTCCTCATATCCGATACCTTGGAGGTATCCCAGTTACCGATGGGTTGGTTAAAGCTAGCAGCACCTGCAAACATCGACCTCATACCTTCTACTCTGGAGGTATCCCAGTTCCCGATCGGCTGGTTAAAGGCTTTGGCACCTGAAAACATCCCCCTCATAGTCCTTACCTTGGAGGTATCCCAGTTGTCGATAGGTTGGTTAAAGTTGGTGGCACCTTTAAACATGTCGGCCATTCCTGAGTATGTCCAAGAATCTCCGACCTTGGAGGTATCCCAATTACCGATGGGTTGGTTAAAGGCTTTGGCACCTGAAAACATCCCCCTCCATAGTCCTTACCTTGGAAG
>NZ_AEIU01000069.1 GCF_000165125.1 Vibrio caribbeanicus ATCC BAA-2122
TAAGGTTATAGACCAACTTTATTTGAACGAATGAAAACGCTAAAATACGTACACATTAATACGGTCGGAAAAAAAATGGCTAAACTGACTCTCCAAGAACAAATGCTTAAAGCTGGCTTAGTGAATGAAAAAAAACTTAAAAAAGGCGAAAAAAGGCTCCAAAAAATCTCGAATGCAAGCTCGTGAAGTTAAAGAAGCAGTCGAGGAAAATAAGCGAGCACAGCAAGAAAAAGATCAAGTTCTGAGTACTGAGCAGAAAGAAAAACGCCTTAATAAGGAAATTCAAGCTCAGGTGAAACAACTGATTGACATGAACCGGATAGCTCAGAATGATGGTGATATTAAATACAATTTTACCGATGGTACCATGGTTAAATCTATGTATGTTGAGCCACTTATTCAGTCACAGCTGGCTAAAGGAATTTTGTCAATAGCACGTTATGAAGAGACCTATGTCATTATTCCGACCAGCGTAGCGAAAAAAATAATGCTGCGTGATAATGATACGATTATCGAACAAAACTCCAAAGTAGAAGACCAAGTTGAAGAGGATGATCCTTACGCGGATTTTGTCGTTCCAGACGATCTTATGTGGTAAAGATAAATGACAAGACTTAGAAGCTAGATCGGTTTGTTATGATGGGAGTATACTAAATTCACCAATCATTTCACCGTGAGGGTCAGATATCTGCCCGGTTTCACTTTCTTCACAATAAGTGAAACTGGGGGTAACATAACCCATTCCACCTTTTATTTGGACGTTTTTTCGTAACACGTCACTGTTTAATTGATGCAGTTTGCTCTCCCATTGTTGGGCAGTTTTAAAAATAGTAAAAGATATAATCATTAATCACCTTTGATAAATTTGTTGTTACGTTGGGAATAAAACCAAATACGCTTTCGGCCGTTTGAACGTGCCATAATAAAGACCTTGTAAAATTTGAGATTAGGTGTGACTTAAAGTCGACACAGGACAGTCAAGAGAATGTTACTAAGGGTAGAGAGACTACAGAAGGAGTAAGGGTTGGTGTTCTATAGGGTCAGTAGTTTTTTAAGTTGAGAATACAAGTGGTGACAATTGACACCACTTGTATCAAGACTTCTTAAGCAGCAACAACGTTTGCAGCTTGTGGTCCTTTTTGACCTTGTTCAACTTCAAAAGAAACCTGTTGGCCTTCTTTTAGAGTTTTGAAACCTTCTGAAGCGATTGCACGGAAGTGAACGAATACGTCAGCACCACCGTTTTCAGGAGTGATGAAACCAAATCCTTTCTCTTCGTTGAACCATTTTACAGTACCGTTAGTTTTGTTAGACATAGTGTGTCCCTCTTAAATGTGTTTAAAATTTAATGCGCTGAAAAATCGAACTATTAAATGTAACGATGAAGCTAAGGGAAACACTGAGGATAACAACGGTAACGCGGAATACTAAGAATTTACTTTTGACTTGCTGTTTCACTAATAACTCTGAATTGCAGAGCGAGCCTTATACTACCTGATAACGGAGTAATGTAAAGACAAATTATTGCTAAAGGCGCAATAAAATACATATATCTAAGTAATCAAGAGGTGCTCATTAGTCATTACCAATCAGATAATTAGTAATCCGCTATGATAAATAGAATGAGCACAATGATTTGTTCTTAGTGTGATCTTTTTTATGATTGGGGAATCAAATCTTACCAAAGTTACGTATAGTAGATAGTGTGTAAACTAGGCTAAGTTTGAGTGAGGAATCGCAATGAAAAACGAACTTAATCCAACTAAAATTCTCCAAGCCTTTGAAATTATAATGGAAAAGGGTTCTCCTACCGAGATCGGGCGTATCTACGAAGGTGTTGAAGCGTTTTCTGACTACGATGGTTACAATGTTTATATGAGGGGAAATGGTGTCGAACTTCAGGTTGGCTTCCACAACACATACCATTTGGACTATGAGCAAGAACATCTTCGCGATAGTTTCTTAAAGAAATTGGACGCTCTTGTTGAGTAGGGCAATTTTGCCCTACTAGCATCAATCCATCATAATATCTGCGCTATCGCTATAGTCTTCATAAGGCTCTGTATTTTTTGAATTGCCATTAGACGCTAACACGTGTATCCGCCGGCGGTCGCGTGCTAGTTTTATGTATTTTAGCCATACCCGCTCTAACTTTGACTTTGCTTTTCCCGGCTGTTTCAGAACCTTAACAAAGTGAATCTCCTCCTTGGTTTCTGGAGTCAATTGTCCTAACTCTAATCCACTCATTGTATCGCCGAAAAGTACAAGCATTTCTTCTTCTGCAAGGGTGAAGTGACCAGATTTGGCAAAACCTCTTGGAAACTTCAAGTTATCATAAAAACGTTTTTTGCCATGACGAAATTCGGTGTCTGACATTACAGTTGCCTCATCAATAGAACTGGGTTGAAAATAGTTGGGATTGCTATAGAAATAAAACGAAATATTTTTATCCTAATCATCTAAAAGTTTTATTAAACTTAGATAACGTTTAGTAGATATTTTGATGAGATTATCTTTTTTTGGTGTACATTCTTATCATTTGCAGTGAGTAAATTGATGGACGTAAAAGTCTTTAAAACCTTCCTCGAGCTGGCACAAGTCAGGCATTTTGGCAAAGCGGCTGAAAACCTATACATCACGCAGGCAGCAGTGAGTGCGCGTATTAAGCAACTCGAGAGTTACTTTGATACTCAACTTTTCATTCGAGACAGAAATAATATCAAGCTTACATCCTCCGGAGAGAGGTTAATTGCCTACGCCGAGATCATGGTTAGTACGCTTCAGCAAGCCAAACTAGAATTGTCGTTAGAGAGTGGTAAGGCATTACAATTGACGCTCGGTGGAACGGCTGGTGTTTGGGATGTTTATCTCCAACATTGCTTAAGCTTAGTGACTGATAAGTTCTCTGGTTATGGCTTCATGGCTGAAATCATGGGAAGAGAAACCCTAACGCGGAGCTTACAAGAGCGAACTCTCGACATGGCTTTTGCTTTTGATCAGATCAAGGCAGATGAGTTGTGTTGTAAAAAAGTGGCTGATGTTGTGCTGGTATTGGTCTCAACTCAGGACGATTCCTTGGAGACAGTGTTTGATAAACAATATGTTTATGTTGATTGGGGAACAAAGTTTGCTTCGGAGCATGCTGAGCGTCATCCGAAAATTCCTGCGCCTTACCTTCGTACATCGACGGCGAGAATTGCACTAGATTTTGTTCTTGAAAAGGGCGGGAGCGCCTATTTGCCAGCTCCTATGGTGTCACCTTTCTTAGAGACAGGACAACTTTGCTTAGTTGAGAATGTAGAGAATTGGTATCGTCCTATCTATCTGAGTTATCGTCGAGCGAGCTCGTCTATTGATGCTATTGCTCAGGTTGAAGAGCTCGCTCAATCCATCGACCCCGTCACAGCATTCAGTCTTCAACAAAGTGCGGAGCTCGCAAGTGATAGTGACTAGGGGGGCTGGGTTAAATCTGAACAATTAGTATGCACTATTAACTGAAGTATATTTCTGTGTACTCATCGAAATCAGTAATGAGAATTAGCTTTCCGAGCGCCAAATAGCTGACATATTTTGTCGCTTACGATTGCACATGAAAAGAGTACAGTTCCGAAAATGGCGAGAAACCTTGTTCAGTAAGTATAAACTGATTGAAGTTATAGATATGGGAATATGGGAAAAGCGATGCAGCCTACGGTTTTGGATAGAGAAGAATGTCGTAAGGCAAGGCTATCGAGAGATCGTCGCTTTGATGGTCAGTTCTTCGTTGCGGTAAAAACAACCGGTATTTTTTGTCGTCCTATTTGCCCAGCAAGACTACCTAATGAAAATAATGTTGAATACTTTTTTAATAAAATAGCGGCCTTCGATGCAGGTTATCGTCCATGTTTGCGGTGCCGTCCTGAGTCGGCTCCTTATTCACCTGCTTGGAGGGGCGTTGAAGCAACTTTTCAACGAGCTCTGACTCTTATAGATAATGGATCCTTACACCACCAAGGGATCCCCTGTCTATCAGAGCGGCTGGGTATTTCTGATCGCTATCTAAGAGAATTATTTAGCCGCTATTTGGGCATGTCACCTAAAAAATATGCGATCTACAATCAAATCTTATTTGCAAAGCAGCTACTACATTCAACTCAACTATCCATCACTGACATTGCGTTAGCGAGTGGTTTTAATAGTTTACGACGCTTTAATGATGCATTTGTAAAAGCAATGAATCTTCCTCCAACACACTTTCGTGAGTCCTCTCCCTCAAAAACGGCTGAGCATTACATTGATATTACTGTGAACGGAGAAATAGATTGGCCAAGCATGTTGGATTTTTATCGAGCTAGAGCAGTAGTTGGCTTAGAAAGGGTGACAGCAAATTGTTATGAAAGGTATTTTATTCTGAATGGCCAACGAGGCTGGTTCTCGGCACGCTATTTACCAAAGGGAGTACTCAGAGTTAAGTTTCAACTGGATGATTTGAGGTTACTAAAGCCTTTAACTGTAAAATTAAAACGGATGTTTGATTTAGATTGTGATATTGAAGTTGTGGAACAACACTTGTCTGAACTTGAACCGAATTTGATCCAATCTCTTGGGCTTCGTATCCCAGGTGTTTGGGATTGTTGGGAAGCGGGAGTGAGAGCCATTCTAGGGCAGCAAGTATCTGTAAAAGCAGCGATCTCACAGCTTAATCTATTAACCCAAACATTAACCTCAAAACAGAAGCTCCATTTTCCTACCGCTAAGGAAGTGGCCAATGCAGATCTGTCTTTTTTACGAATGCCTCAGAGTCGCAAGGATACATTAACAAGATTTGCTACTCATATTTCAAAGAATCCAGACTCAGATCCTTTAACATGGACAGAGCTTAAAGGTATCGGTCCGTGGACAGTCAATTATGTCCGTTTAAGAGGGTTATCTGAACCAAATTGTTTTTTAGCTGAAGATCTGGTGGTGAAAAAGTCGCTCAAGATTTTCAATCAGTTATCCACGAAAAGTGTTTCTCCATGGGGAAGCTACGCCACATTTCATTGTTGGAGTCACCAATGAGTTTAGTATATACACGATTTATGTCTTCAATTGGCGAGATTACGATACAAGCCAACACTCTTGGACTTTTGGGTGTCTGGTTTGAGAAGCATACCACACAACCAAAAGACCTTGGTCGTTATTGCCAAAATGATCCTATACTTAGTATGACAATCAGACAGTTAAAAGAGTATTTGTCGGGAGAACGCCAGCATTTTGATATCCCCATAGCGGTAGTAGGAACGGACTTTCAATTGGCAGTATGGTCTATATTAAGGAGTATACCGTATGGTAGTGTGTGGAGTTATCAAGATGTTGCGAACGCAATCGGTAACCCCAAGGCAGTTAGAGCTGTAGGAGCAGCCAATGGGAAAAATCCAATTTCAATCATAGTTCCTTGTCACAGAGTCATTGGTAAAAGTGGTAAGTTAACTGGCTATGCAGGGGGCGTTGAGAACAAGGAAAAACTCCTCGTTCTTGAAAAGGGAAAGGCACTTATTAATGGTAAAGCATTGGACTAACAAATCTATTATTTTAGTTCTGCTCTCAGCAGTTGGACTATTCGCTTGCTCTGACGATGGAGGCGAGCCTGAGGCTACAATTGTAGAGCGGGTGCTAGACCAAGAAACGTATTCTTTCGAAGGAATGTTCGAAAATGAATACAATGGCGACACAATGGAATTCAAAGGCGCCAAGGTTATTATCCTGAAAGAGGGCGGGGAAAAGATGATTAAGCCCTTTCATGTTGATGATAATTACGTCACCATTCAAATGGCCAGTAGCTCACTTGTGACAAGAGAAGATATCGTCATGCGCATACATGGCATGGAGGAGCTCCTTACATGCAATATATGCGCCAAGTATCGCCTTTCAAGTATCTGGCTTAAAAGAAATTTTATTCCCGATGAGAATGATTCCTCAGGTGAATAGTCCTTTGTTCAGCATCAAGTGAACCCCAATACTTGCTGCATAGCCCAGTGCGATGACAGGCATCCACTTTAGGTGCCCGAAGAAGGTGTATTTTCCATGTGCTGCTCCCATTAGAGCAACACCAGCGGCAGAACCAATTGATAGTAGACTGCCTCCAACCCCGGCCGTGAGAGTGACCAATAGCCAGTTTCCCATACTCATGCTAGGATCCATTGTCAATACAGCGAACATGACCGGAATATTGTCGACGATAGCTGAGAGAATACCTACCATTACATTAGCCCATATGGGGTTCCACTGGGTGTACATGACTTCAGATACCATGCCAAGGTAACCAAGTAGACTCAAGCCACCGACACACATGACCACCCCATAGAAAAACAAAAGAGTATCCCATTCAGCATGAGAGACGCGACGAAATACGTCAAAAGGTACCACTGAACCCAGACGTTTTAGTGCATTTTCATCACCTTTTTCAATGGCGATAGATGCTTTCTTCCTCAGAGAAGCTTTGAGTGTTTTTCTTAGGAAAAAACCGAATAATTGTAAGTAAGCAAGTCCCATCATCATTCCCACGACGGGTGGGAAATGCATAACAGCATGGAACGCAACAGCAGTGGAGATGGTGAGAATGAAGAGCGCCACGATTCGCCTTGCTCCTCGTTTAAGCTCGACATTGTGGTGCACAACATTTGGGTGGGTATTTGGTACGAAACGAGACATGATCAGTGCGGGAAGTACATAGCTGACGACAGACGGAATGAATAAAGGCATAAATTGCGCAAAAGATACATGCCCAGCTTGCCATACCATTAGCGTGGTAATATCTCCAAATGGACTAAATGCACCACCAGCATTAGCTGCGATGACGATGTTTATACAGGCTATATTAATAAAACGGCTGTTATCACCTGCTACTTTCATCACAACTGCACACATAAGCAAAGCCGTTGTTAAGTTATCCGCAATCGGAGAGATAAAAAAGGCAAGAATACCAGTAAGCCAAAATAGGCTACGAAAACTAAAGCCTTTACCTACCATCCATGCTTGTAGCGCATCAAATAGACGCCTTTCTTCCATGGCATTGATGTAGGTCATCGCTACGAGTAAAAAAAGTAATAACTCAGCATATTCCAATAGATTATGGTCGAGAGCAGCTTTAGCGACATCAATTTGACCATTTTGGGAATATACATAGCCCAACATGGCCCAGATAATTCCCGCAGCTAAAAGTACAGGCTTTGATTTACGCAATTGTAAATATTCTTCAAGCATCACTAATGCATAGGCGATGGCAAAGATAATAAGTGCGGTATAACCAACGGTCGAATTAGTTAGGGTAAGCTCGGAGTTTATAGAACTAGAATGTGAAGAAAAAGGGAGTATTAACAGAGTAAGAAAAAGAGACCACTGCAACTTCATTTGATCAATCCTTTGAGAAATCGGTTTAACAACGGCTTGATAGTTTAGGGCTGAATCAAATAGTGATATGTGAGGTAGATTTGATCTGTGTCAATTGTTAGCGGTTGCTCATCACTTTTCTAATACTTTTAGTATAGATCGGAATATAAAAAGGGCCTTGATATGAGACCCTTTTTATAATGGAGCTAATTGTCAAATTAGGCTTCTGTTTGTTTGAGTGCTACTGATTCTTCTTTACTTCCCGCCAGTGGGTCATTGAATTTATCTTCATCAAGAGCCCCCTCAGATTTAGCAACAATGATGGTTACCGCACTGTCACCTGTAATATTGACCGCTGTTCTAATCATGTCCAGCAGACGATCGACACCCATGATGAGCGCTATTCCTTCAAGTGGTAGACCAACTTGATTCAATACCATGGCTAACATTATTAGACCAACCCCAGGTACACCCGCTGTACCAATAGAAGCAAGCGTGGCCGTGAGAATGACCATCATATAATCAGCCATGCTGAGATCAATATTGTATGCTTGGGCGATGAATGCTGTTGCAACCCCCTGCATTATAGCGGTACCGTCCATATTCACTGTTGCGCCCAGAGGAACAGTGAAAGACGAGACTCGGTTATCCACACCCATTCGGTTTTTTGCTGTTTCCATAGTGACTGGAATGGTTGCATTTGAAGATGCTGTTGAAAAAGCAAACATAATGGCATCTTTCATCTTTTTGATGAAAGTGACTGGATTAAGTCCAGTGAAACCTTTGAGCATTAAGCTGTATGTGACTAAGCCATGTAAAAGCAATGTACCCGATAATACAAGGAAGTATTCGGCTAGATTAAAAATAGCGTCCAGGCCAAGACCTGTGAACAGCTTTGCCATCAAAAAGAAGACACCGTAGGGAGCTAAATGCATCAAAATTGCAACAAGCTTCATTATCACGTCGTTGAGATCAGAGAAGAAGGATGCAATTCTCTCTCCCGGTTTACCCGCGGCACTGATGGCAATACCAAATAGAACGGCAAAAACAATTACTTGAAGTGTTTTTCCCTCTGCCATTGCATTGATAGGATTTGTTGGGAACATACCAATGATGACTTGTCCCAAGGACGGTGCTTGTGCTGACTGAAAGGAGCTAGCAGCAGTCAAGTCGGCGCCAGAACCGGGTTGAAAAAGAGACCCCATAAGGAGTGCTAGGCTGATCGCAATCGCTGTCGTAGCAATATAGAATGCAAGTGTTTTACCCCCCATTCTACCGAGTGTCGAAAGATCCTTTAACGAACTTGTACCGCATACTAATGAGACGAAAACAAGTGGCACGACCAGCATTTTCAAACTGGCAACGAATATCTTTCCGCCAACTTCAAACAATCCATTTACAATGTATGCATCGACAAATCCATTGTCAGCAAAAAGGCTGCGTATAGCAAAGCCCGTCAAGATACCTGCTACCATGCCGAAAATAACTCGGCCAGTAAGCGACATCGGTTTCTTGGTATTCATGGTGAACACTCCTTAATAGTTATGCACCTTGAGGTCACTTCAAGGCCGAAAGGAGGTTATCAGGCGAGCTAGTAAAGAAGAAATTAAAATCGGACATTGCGTGAATAGATGTGATCATTATCAACAAAAAAGGCAGAGAAGTAACGATATTTTAACCTTAATTGAACATTGATTTTTCTTTTTGTTTCATTGGTTAACCTTGTGGTGTCTGTTTTGTTTACTTCATGAACACTGAAAGATTGTGCGATTAATACGTATCGATCTCATAGACACACGGTAGATGAATAACTAGTCAACCTTTAGTTTTGTTGAATTTATTGATAGATTTGTACTCATTGATTCAGATACTGCGACTAACTTTTATGAATACCGCTATGCTGGGAATATTTATTCCAACGTTCTTTCTCGTTTCTATTACACCGGGTATGTGTATGACTCTGGCATTGACGCTTGGTATGAGTATTGGTTACAGAAAAACACTATGGATGATGTTGGGAGAACTTGCTGGTGTTGCTTTGGTTGCGATCACTGCGGTCATTGGCATCGCAGCTGTAATGGTGCAATTTCCATGGTTGTTTCTTACATTAAAGTTTATTGGTGGGGTTTATCTTATTTATCTGGGCATTCAGATGTGGCGTTCGAAAGGAAAGCTTGCTCTTAATGCGGGCGATGAGACCTCTGGAGAGATTGAACGTAAGGAGCTAGTCCTACAGGGTTTCGTTACAGCGATTGCGAATCCTAAAGGATGGGCTTTTATGATTTCTTTGCTACCACCTTTTATTGATAATAGTCTCGACATTACTCCACAACTGATTATGCTGGTTGCCGTTATCCTACTGTTCGAATTTATTTGCATGTCTCTGTATGCGCTTGGTGGTAAAGGGCTAACCGCATTACTTAGTCGTGGAAAAAATGTGCGTATTTTAAATCGTATTGCGGGAAGCCTTATGATGCTTGTTGGGGGATGGCTGTTTATTGGTTGATTTAAATGCCTTAACCTATCCTCTCGAGATTACTTAGGTATATATACCCAAGTGACTTCAAAATGCAGGATTCAGAGCGATACCACAGTGTTGAGTTCAAGGAAAATAACGCAGCGGATGAGCTCTTACCAAGTTATCTGACGATGAAATCGTTGCCTTGCCTGTAAAGCAAGCCATTCTCACTTAACCTAGCATCTTGAGGTTACTTATAGGTATACTGGGCAAAATTATAGAATTAAAGGTATGAGACATTGAAAATTTGGGTTGATGCGGACGCTTGCCCAGTTGTTGTTCGTGATATTTTATTTCGAGCCTCTCAACGTACTGGTGTTGAAGTGACGCTGGTCGCTAATCAGTACATTCGCACACCGGCCTCGGTCAAGATAACTATGTTGCAAGTTCAGTCCGGTTTTGATGTTGCAGATAATGAGATTGTTAAACGCTGCTCAGAACATGATCTCGTCATTACCAGTGATATTCCTCTTGCCGACGAGGTGATAACCAAAGGTGGGCATGCCTTGAGCCCTCGTGGTGAACTTTATACAAAAGAAAATATAAAGTCTCGACTCAATATTCGAGACTTTATGGATACGATGCGTAGTAGTGGTGTTCAAACGGGTGGGCCTCCTCCACTAAGCCAAGCTGATCGTCAGAATTTTGCCAATCACTTAGATAAGTGGCTCGTAAAGCGTCAACGTTCTTTGTAGTTTTGTAACCTTATTCTTCAGGGTTTGGGAACAATTCCGTACAGTAGCCAGTTTCTTGCATCAACGAGTGCTTTATGTCTGTGCTGGCGTATGAGTTGATCGATTCTTTCTTGCTCACGCTTAAGTTCTATATCGACAAGGTATTGGTCTAGTGAACGGACATTATTTGGCTGGGCGAAGTTTAATACCTTCATGTTTTTGTAAAAATAATCAGGAGTATCATCATAGCCCTGTTCAAAAAGTTTATGATTCAGACATCTTTTCTGTTGAGCTTCGGTATAGGGGTAAAGGGGGCAGCCATATTCATCAGCTCGTGTTACTAAAAATTTAGCTTCATTGAGCTTCTCAACAAAGTAGAACCGCTGGTTTTTTATCACACCTGCAAACCTTCCTTGAAAAGCTACTTCTGAAAGTTGTACTTTAGCAAGATTGAGTCCTGTTAAGCTATTAGAAATGTTGAGAACCAAATCATTGAGCCTAAAAGAAATAAGTGTTGATAAATTGAGCTTGATTTCTTCTCCGTTCCCGACACTTTTTGTAAAGAGTACCTGGCTCGTGGGTAAGTGTTCTAATTCGATTGTGTAATCATGGTTATCTTGCACTGAATAGGTAGTTGAGACCGTGATTGGAAAACGAAGTGGCTTGAATGAAGGTGTAAACACACATTTATCTTCGAGTAACATATTAAAGGGCGAGGGTAAAACCCAATCATCAGATTGACAGCCATGACGCTGTATCTCTCCAAGAATAACAGTGGGTACTTTACTTAGCACCGAGCTGATAACTGTGCCAACTGCGAATGTTTTACCATAATTAAGAGTTTTAAAGTTGTCTGAAATTAGACCTTTCATACTCACCGCTGATTCTGAAAGCTGACTAATTTCACCTTGTGTGGTCAGTAGCTTAATCGTTGAATTAAATAATCGGCGTAGGTTAGGAGTGATGGCTTTACGGTAAATATTTTTTGCAATGTCATCACCAACAGTTAATTGTTCTAATAAATCTAAGCTTTTAGCATTGAATTGATTTACCGTGAATTCGTGTTCATTCTGATGAAAATAGATACGAAAGTTAAGTAGGAAACGAGCGATATCGTTATAAAAGGGTAAAGGGAAAGCAATTCTATGACTTTCTAGGCCATCGATTTCGATAACGTCGTGCATGATATAATCTATTGCAGATAATTCGCTATATTCTCTATTGTTGTGACGATTACTATAGTGCTCAACGATAAATGTCGTGGCACTTTGATCCTCGATTAAAACATTGCTGTGATTGTTGAGGATGTCCTTAAAGATATTGTCGAGCAAAGCTAACATAGATCGTCTTGCATCTCCTTGCGCCATTCTCTGTTCGACAAAAGCTGTAAAGAGGTCGATAAACGCCCGTGATAAACGATGACTTAAATCATAGAATTCGTTAAATTCAGGGATATTCCACTGCTTGTCATTAAGTAATAGCCTATCGACACCCTTGTAATCTATAGGGGTATGGCCGCTATTATAATCTAATACTTGTTTGAGCTTTTTCTGCTTTAGCAGCTCATACCTTACTTTTATAAAAGCAAGTGGTACTGTCACTGAGGTAAAAAGCTCAACATCACTACCTAACAGACGTTTTGATTCCGTGATGTAGAGAACGATGGCAGTTTGTAGGTGTGTTGAAGTAATTGGCTCTTGAGCAATCATTTCAATCGAACGCATTGTCCCTTCACAAGTTTGTATGCCCCTTATACAAGACGTTGCCAATTGAAGCTGGTACTGAATAAGCGTGTCTGACTCAGCGTCAGTTAGTCCATAATGAAACTGGCCAAGTGAACTATCTAAAATAAAGCTGCGAAGATTGTCAGGAAGTGAATTCGCACTCACTTTTAATGATATAAAAGCAATAATTAAAACAATTTTTTTCATATTTTGAATTTATATTTAATATTTAGAAGGTTAGCAATTAAATTGCTAACCTTGCTATTAAACTCGGGTTAGAGTTAGAGCCCTAAGAGTACCTTTTTCAAAAAGAGTCTTGTAACCATTCATCGTATTATAGTGGCCATCCTCTTTAAGAACGGTAAAAACAGACCAAGCAGAATTAGAATGATCTCCGGGTTGAGCGTGATATCCATTAATACATGCAACACTAATATTTCTCCAATTTGCCTCTGTTATAAGAAATGTCGTATATAATGCTTGTGTATTTACAGACGATTCAAAGTTCATCCAACTACCTTCCAATTGGATATATTCATTATTTTCATCAGTGTACCAGTACCAATCACTACCATCGTCCTTTCCACAATAGATAAATGTATTAGAAGCTGAGCACACGTTACTAAACGCTAAAAGCATTAAAGAGAATAATAAGTTTTTCATGATATCTTCCTTAATAAACCCGAATGTCTCTTAACCTAACCATGTTCTCAGATATGTAGACATTTTCGTATCCAGGAAGAAGAATTCGTGTACCATCTGGATTATTGACGAGAAATCTAGACCAGTCTGATGTTACCCATCGTCCTGGTTGAGGAATATAGCCTTCTCGACAACGAATATTGAGGTTGATGAGTGTTGATAGTTCGACCTGAAAAGGGGTGCGAAGTAAATTCTGATCACTACTTTCATCGGTTACTGGTAAAAGTAACCAGAACCCCGGAACTTCGACATAATTACCACTATCATCTTCGTACCAGTACCAATCAGATGCATCCTCTTTACCGCAGTATATATAAGTAACTTGAGAGAAACCAAGAGTAGAAATAGAACATAGTATTGTAAGTAATAATATTATAAACATAAAAAACCTTATGAATTAATTTTTAATAAACCACCTAATAACTCGCCTAGAAAATTGCTATTAATAATTTTTGGTTTTATTGTTATTATATTATTTTATGAAGATTATATATAAATCTTATCTGTATTTTTATCGGGTTAAATCTTACCTTTTATTTTATTATTTTTATTTTATTGGTCTATTTATTTGTTCTCTGTCACTAAAAAAAATAAAATCTATAAAACAGTATTATTATGTTTTTCTATGTGATAGAAGATTGAATATAATCAGAATCTCATTTTATTGAAATTTGTATTAAGTGGATTATCGATTTATAAATCATCTTTGCTTTGAAATTAAGAATGTAAATTTCAATTGTAAATTATACAAACAATAACTATTTTATTAAGATTTGTAATGAAAAAAATATTTTTTAGTATTATTCTTTGGTTTTCTTTTCTACCAATACCATTGGCTTCCATATACTACGGTCCCCCAGATGGTAAAAATATCATTGATATTGGTAGTCCAGAAGGTTACCTATTTAAAGTCGAAAAAGGGGTTTTTGTTCAAACACATTCAGAAGATTATATTCTTGGTATTGCACGTCTAATTGAACAGTTGAAACGAACTCGTACTGGTAAAGCGATCATAGGCCAAGTATCTTCTTATCAACCAATCTCTTTACCCACTAAACCCCGAGCATTGGCATTTTCGGATACGCGAAGTTCCCTACAAGCAATAGAAAATATTCATGTTGTTATCAGACCACCATCGGGAGGAAAGCGGTTTGTTACCGAGCCACTTATATCCCATTTTGATTTTGCGCCGCACCAATCCAACGGTTTGGGTGTACCAAGCGTTATATATTTTGATATCGAAAATACAGTATTGATTCCCGGAAGTTCAAGAGCAATTGAGCCAGCAGTTGCGTTGGGACATGAGCTTATCCATGCCAGAGACTACTTGAGTGGTGGATTGCCTGTCGGAAGTCAGAGGATACGTCATCGCGCACCTCAGCAAGGGGTGAATCATATTGGCGAGGAATTTGAACAAGGAGATATGGTTGAATTCAATTTGATGTTGCGTGAGTTTGAAGCGACAGGGCTGTCTTATCAAAAAAGTGTCACCAAGCCCAAAGAACTAACGGCTACTCGGCGTCAATCGATTGAACGTCGAGAAAGCCTGTTACAAATCTGGGATGAGGCAAGAATAAATAAAACGGTGTCAAAAGCTGATTACAAACGTGTGCGCACAAATATTGCGCTTTTAAAATCAGAAAAAGCGGTATCTGAATATCACCTATCCCTTGAATTAGAGGCTGATACGCGAGATATGTATTGGCCAGGTAATATGATTAGCTATGCCTCCGTTCCTGCCGAAATGCCATCATCTGATATCGGTAGCGCTTTCAGTAGTACATCTGGTGTCTTGAGCAATGTAAAGATAAATACACGGGTACTTGGAGAACATTTGAGTCAATATCCAAATTCTGTAATGTTGATCAGCAGCAGTCTTATCGAACAACAAAATGGTTTTCCACGCCTTAACAAGACATTAAAAACAGCCATAGAAGTAGCGGTAAAACTCGATCGGCCAATTGTTTTTTTACAGGGTGATCATTTTTCGACTCTATCCAGGTCAGAGCAAACAATGACCATTGCGATGTTGGAGAAATCGATTTCGAGTTTGGGAGGTAATCAAAAGATTTTAACTATGGTGAGTCACGAACAAGGAGAACTTGGCGGTACTGGACGGTATTTGGTAAGTAATTCTAGCCAAATTTCAATACTTTCAGCACGGGATGAAATGGTCACATTAGAGATTTCAGAGTCTCTCGCCAATAGTTCTCAGAAGCTATTGGTGAGTCGGTTAGGTGGCATTTCTTTTAAGCCAAACGTGTTGCCTTTTCAACAGAGATTACGATGGTCTAGTCTTTCGGAAAATGACAATGTTACTTTGATTTCAAATTCAGAATTACCAAAATCTAAAAAGTGCTGGAGTATGTAGTTATGGCGAAATATTTTTTGGCAGGAATTTTAGTCATTCTCACTTTTCAAGTCTCGGCAACAGAGCTTTGTAACTTGGGAGAACTAGAGCTCGAAGAAGAACAGGAGTGGTTGGCTAGACTTGACTCTGAATTTATCAATGAAATTAATGATATAAAAGAAGTAGAATCATTAAATAAAATCCCGAGTTTGGTTTTCTCGGTCAATGACAGAATTGGGAACTCCGTGCAGTGGTCTAAGCTTATGCATGCGTTAAAAAACAAACCGGGCCATGTGCTTAGCGGTCAAAGGCAAAGCCAATTTCGACAGATATTAGAGCGTAGTACCATTAAGCAAGTGTTAAGTGCCAGTGCAATGGCTGCATCAACGGTCGTTGATATCGCTTTAATTGTACCATGGTTTGAGCAAGTGACTAGAGTGATGTGGGATGACTCAGCAAGTTCATTACATCGATTGAGCGTTGTTTTTCAGCCTATTCCTTTTATTGGTTTTGCACTGAGCTATTATGATTACCTATCTATGCTTGAAACGCCCGAAACGCGTTTAAGAAGCTTTATTCAAAGCGGCCATTACAGCTATCGTCAAGATACTATTGCACAGCAAATTAATTTGGCCTCAGCAGAGGATATTACTCATCAATACCATCGTTTGAAAGTACACACGAATGAACTGGTAAAGCGGTTGGTCTCCGTGCATTTGTTACATTATGACGCAACGTTTAGTGCAAAAGTATTAGAGGTTCAAGGGCTGCTGAGTAAATCATTTGCGACGTTAGATGCAGATTACACCAGTCTAATGCTGAAGAGATATAATCAAGCACCGCAGGTGAACTATCCTTTTGGTGATGAGATGTGTAGCGAAGAAAAGCGCCAAGCCAAACTTGAGATCGATCGGCAAGGTACTGTAAGCCGCAACACACGTAATTTACTGAGATCCTGCAGTTATCATCGTTTAGTAGGCAATATCGATAAACTGTATGGTATCGGTAGGTATGCCCATATCGAAAAGGTACGAAACGAATCTTATGCTCGAAAAAGAGTCATTGTTGATGGGGCATTGGATCACATAAGGTCGTGGCGAGATACCTTACTGAATCAGCAAAAAAAAGCGATCGAGCAAGCGGTGGCGGTAGTGATTAATAATGGCGAAATTATCAACTATCATGAAATGCTAATTCAGAAAGCCCGTAAAATTGCGATCAACAATTTTGCGATGGTTGCGGTTGGGCGACCTGCCACACAAGAGGAGCTGGCATCAGGTCGATTTTTAGTCGGGCAGGGAGAGCTCGTTTGTGGTATTTACAGCTGCCGTCGTTATCAAGGACGTGAAGTATTGTTTGAAGAAGCGGCTGACCCATTGCTGAGCCAGCTTAAGACTCCGTTGATTGACATTGATGTCAGTCAATATATTGATGTTCATCTTTCTAAAGGCTGGACGAACTCTGAGCTTGATGCGCCCTATATTAATCTTTGGGAGCAATGGAAACATAAACAAAACCAGAGTTTCTCTTCATTACCGTACCGAGGTAATCCGTCAATGGAAGTGATACAAAGAGATATGCCTGCTCTCGTAGAAGTTTTAGAGAAAATTCCAGTGGAACTTAATGGGGAAAATGCAAAGCCGTTACTTTATCAATTAATCAATCACGAACTCTTTCGAGAAGGTGCTCAATACGCTTGGTCAATTATGGGCGACTTTGTCTTTCGTTTTCAATATGAACAACGCCAGCATCAATCGATAAACTTTTTACCTAAAAGATGGCAGCGGGAAGCCTGGCCCTCTCAGCCTTCTAGCGTACTTTTTAACGCGTTTTTAGATAAATCAATGCTGTATTACTCAAGCTTACAATGGAGAGAAGCGCTCCCTCATATAGATAGCAAAATAACAACAGACTGGTTTCTATATCAAGGAGAGGGTCAAAAATATTATCTGACTGAGCCAGTGGATGAAGATGTCTATTTGAGTGACTCATTTTGGTCAGAAAGAAGTCAGCAATTGGGTTATGTTTTATCGTTACCTCAGGTTCGTTGGAGACCATTTGAATACCTTATATTATTGGACATATGGTCTCAAGTTATTGAAATTGAATCAATTGCAAACTTAAAGGTATGAGACCTTAATATAAACTAGGCTATTAGGCTTTAGAATATAAAAACTCTAGAGCCTTTTTATTAAAGCTCCTCATTAAAAGTAGTAGGATATTTGTAACATAATCTGGATCATATTTTTTGAAATTAATATTTTAATAATATTAATTTATTTTTAATTAAATATTATAATCGGAATTTATAATATCTAGGGTAAATCTCTAGTTATTTTCCTATAAAAAATGTGGTTACTGTCAATTAAAGTATTTATTTAATTTATTACAATTTGATCTCTTTCCAGATATTTTAATGCCTCCAATATTTATCTTTCAAAATATTATTAAGTAATTCACAAAATTATCACTGAATTAGTTTGAATGTGAATTTTTGTGTATTCATCATCGAGGTGTAAAGCATATGCTCTAGTTTCTAGTTACCCAAGCGAAAGGAATTCTCTTATGAAACTAATGCATTACTCAGTTGCTATCTCTGCAATGCTCTCAGCTTCTGTGTTAGCAGATACAGATATCTATCTCACCAATAACTCAAGCCAAGTGCTAACCATTCAAGTACGCCATGATGGGACTGATATCCTTAAAAGCGGTGAAGAGTGGCAGCAACATCGTGAAACTATTGGTCCTTGGGAAACAAAGTCTGTTATGAGCTTTAATCGTTGGAAAGGCATTAAGGCAGGTGAAGTGTACAATTTTGAAACGGTTGTTTCTAATCCGGATGGTCAAACTGTATCACTAAAGCAAGTGATGAAAGGCCATTGGTACAACTCAACAATTGAATATGGCCTGTCAAGTGCTGATATCGGCTTATCTCTCAAAAAAGACAGGAAAATTCATCGTGACTTTAGTAATGATTTTGGCAAAGAAAACACAGAACTTGCCTTTAAATCGGTGAAAACCGCTCGATATGATGATATCTACTACACTATAACGCCAGAAAAAGTCGATGAGATAGTTGAGCCTGATGAAAATGCATTGAAAGTCATGACTTACAATATCTGGGCTTTACCCGTCATTGCAAAACATATCGGCGATAGGTACCAAGAAATACCGAAGCATGTGAAAGGATATGATGTACTTGCACTCCAAGAAGTGTTCGCCGCAGGACGAGGTGAGTTTTTACGTGAGCTTGCAAAAGAATATCCTTATCAAACCCAAATGCTAGATAAGAAAGGGCCTAATATTTATGATGGTGGAGTGACCATCGTTAGTCGTTATCCCATTGTAAATCAAACTCAGTTTGTTTTTCCTGATTGTACGGGAACAGACTGTTTTGCTGATAAGGGGGTGAACTATGCTGAGATTATTAAAGGGGGCGTCGCATATCATGTGTTTGCAACACACACAGCCTCGTATGACACATCAACAGCTCGAGAGTATCGTCAACGTCAGTTTAAACAAATGCGCCAACTTGCTTCTACTCTTAATATTCCAAAGAATGAAGCTGTGATCTACGGTGGAGACTTCAATGTGAACAAGCGTAAGTTCCCTGGCGACTACCAACAAATGCTCTCAAATCTCAGCGCAATTGAGCCAAGCTATTCAGGGTATACAGAATCAACCTTTGATCCAAGAGTCAACAATTTTGCTGGAAAAATAAGAGAGGATAATGGCAACGTCGAGTATCTAGATTATGTCATGGTAAGTAATGAGTACCTCAATAAATCACATAGCGATAATCGAGTCGATGTTCCTCGTTCAACTTCAGAGGGTCTTTGGAAACATTTCAACCTATCTGACCATTTTCCGGTTAGCTCGGTAATAAAATAATGAGGCTTTTTATCATATTCACTGTACTCACCTTCCTGGTGGGTACAGGATTTTGGATATCCTTCGATGGTGATACAGGCCAGACTTTCACTGAAGTAGCGAACTCCAGTCAAAAAAAAGAACCTGTGGGGGAAAATAGTTCAAAGAATTCGCGCATTGATCTGAGTGTTAACAATGATAACGGGAGCGAGCGTCGTATAGAGTTGTTGGACCAATTGCAAGACTCAGAAGGACAAGCGCTTCAAAACATAATGGACACGTTTTGGATGAGTTGTCGAGCCAACAATAACTGCCAACAGCTTTTGGCAGAGTACCAGGCGAGATTATCATTAAGTGATTATCGATTGTTGAAATACTATCCGGAGTTAAACAAACAGTGGCAGCAAGTGTTGGGCGAGCTTGAATTGAATCAAATAGCCACCTTATCTGAAAGGATCGAAGAATTGAAAAATCAAGCTAGTCTTGTATGGGGAAGTGATGTTTCGCGGATTTTACAAGATGAATTTGCTCTGTATGATTTTACCCTTGAGTCTCATGCTTTAGAGGCAAATAATCCAGAGCAGTATATAGATAACTTTGAAAACTTTATTGGTCGCTGGGAGGATAAAGCTCAACTTTTAGGGATTGATAGCGATAGTGCAATCTTCGAAATAGGGATTGATCTTATTCCGGAGCATTTCGATGCTTCTGACCGGGAATATATAAGCGATAATTTGGCAAGTACTTATCTGAGTGCTCTTCAAAAAGAATCTTTGTTGCTTCGACTTCAGCAAGTTGCCGCTCAAAAGCAGAATGTCAAAGACTACAACTCACAGTTGCTACAACTCAAAAATGACTTAAACCAACAGCGTTCATCATCAGCAAGCAATATGAGTGATGCTGAATGGAAAGTGTATTATGAAACTGAAATAAGGAAGTTTAGAGTTAACTTTTTCTCCCACTAATTATATACACCCAAGTAACCTCAAGATGCTAGGTTCAGCGAGAATGTCTTGCTTGACAGGCAAGGCAACTTTAATCATTTCAATTAATAATCTGGATTTATGTATCCTTGCGCTACTCATTACTAATTTTTATTTTATCACTAAATATAAGGCGATATAGATATAACCAGAGAGTCTAATTTTTATTTAATAAAAATAGGAAACCGATTGCTCATAATGACATTAATATTATTTCTGAATAAATGTCAGAAAAATTGATATAGAATATATGGCGGTTAAATTGTCTCTGATATATAGCACTCGATTTTTTCATTTAAAACATGGTGTTATATATGAATTTATATAGAAGTAAACTTGTCAAAAAAATATATTTAGCTGGATTATTAATGGCTAGCAATCAAGTCATGGCGAGTGACGATTGCCAATTTGGAGGTTTAGTTAATCAATCTGACTGGGTAGAGAGAGTCTCTCTAGCGAGCGATGATTGTTATAAATCTTGGTTCAATGCGCCGAAAGGAACAGCTCTTTCTTTATACAGTGAGTCCTCACTGAAAAATATCGTCTTAGAACTGGATAAATCGATAGTTTCTTATCGAGGCGAAGAGAGTGAAGCGAAACGCATTCATAATTTGAGTGAGTTCATTCGCGCGGCTTATTACGTTAGATACAATAACAGAAGCGAGCTTGGATCATTTTCCAAAGACTTTAGCGTTATGGTAGCGCACATTGCTGATCGCTTTATCGGTTCCGATAATGCGAGACTTCTGGGAGCAGAGCAAGCTGACGCAATGTATTCTGTAACTTTACTTGTCGATAATATTAGACAACTGCCGATTACTATGGACTCGATGCTTACTCTTCTAGAGTCTATAAACCCAGAAAACAGTCAAAGCTATGAGTTTATTTGGGGTGTCAATAACTTATTTGTTGCTATGTTTGGCCACATTTATCTTGATGAATTCTATGAAGACTTACTCCTTCATCCAGAGTATTTAGAACGTTTAGAGAACTTTGTACATGATAACTTATGGCTCATGGGGACTGAAGCAGAAATGCTTTTGCACCATGCTGTTAGAGAGATAGGACGTTTACTCGTTAGCGATAAAGAAGCGATTAACCAATCTGTAGTTCGTTTCCTCAAAAAAGTTATGCGGGATCATGGGTTGGACGGTGAGCAACGGAAGTTGTGGGTTGCCGCTGCCGAAATGCTGCTACATTATGAGCCGGAAATTGCTGAGAGCTTAGATATTCCAAACCAAAAAATAGTTTTGGAGCAAAATCTATTTGTCCATCGCTATCAATGTGAGGGACCAGCCGTTATTCGCTCACAGAATTTAACGAAAGAACAAGAAGTTGAAGCATGTGAAAAATTACGGGAGGCAGAGAACGAGTTTCATTCACTGGTGAAGTCAGGCCAAGTTCCTGTAGAAGACGACTATAATAGTGAGCTTGAAGTTGTGGTATGGAAAGATAAGTCCTCATATTCGACTTTTTCACATTTCTTGTTTGGTAACAGTACGAACAACGGCGGTCAGTATTTGGAAGGGGACCCAACAAAGGCTGATAATACCGCTCGCTTTTTGGCTTATCGTACTGATAGTGACACTTTATCAATCCTCAACTTAGAGCATGAGTATGTTCATTATTTGGATGGAAGGTTTAATTTATATGGTGATTTTAGGCAGACGATGGCAAAGGGAAACATTGTTTGGTGGCTAGAGGGTTTTGCAGAATACGCTCATTACAAGGATAAAAACCAAGGGGCAATACGAGTGATTGGTAAGGACAATTACTCTTTATCGGAAGTCTTGGCAACCAGTTATGATGACGATGCGAACCGAGTCTATCGTTGGGGCTACCTAGCTGTCAGATTTCTATTTGAAAAGCATCCAACTGAAATTGAACAGCTGCTTGGTTATGCAAGAAAGGGAGAATATTCGACTTGGTCAAAAGAAGTGCAACGTTTAGGCTCGGATTATGACCAAGAATTTACACTTTGGATAAAAAGCTTGGCGAATGATAAAGGCCAAGAACCGGAGAGTGAAGAGCGACCAAACTCAGATAAAATAACTGAAATGTCTTTGAATAGTAGTGCAACTTATTCTGCTAAAAAGTATCAAGAACATTTATTTTACATCGATGTACCCGATAGGGTCACTGAATTTAAAGTGTCTATCAAGGGAGATGGAGACGCGGATCTGTACGCAAGTTATGATCGTGTAGCTCATTACTTTGACTATGAAACGGCAGATTATAAGGTTGGGGCTAGTAACGAAGCGATCATATTCGAGCCTCAAGATGATGGGTTTGTTGTGCCTGGGCGTTATTATTTTAGTTTGACTGGACGAGACAGCTTTCATAAGGTCATAGTGTCGAGTGTTGCTGAAATTGAAGCAGTCGAAGACTCATCGCAAAACTATCCAACGGTACTGGAAAATGGTCAAACTGAGATCATAACAGTTGATGGTGTTTACTACGTAGGCTTATACGTTGATGAACCTGGCACAGTGAATGTGAGTGTAAAGCCAGTGGATGACAAACATGGAAATATTGATCTGTATATAGGCTTAGACGCATGGGCATCCAAAGAAAATTTCGATATACCTGCATATGATATACTTGATTATAAATATGTTAATTTCGAGGCCTCTAAACCAGGTTACGTATATTTTACCTTTGACTCCGTAGCTGATAGCCGGAAGTTCGAACTTACTATCTCTCATTAAATCAATAACTAAAAGGTCGTAAAATGCGACCTTTTAGTCAATAATTCTATCAATTTAAGAATAAAGGATATAAACGCTACTGATGCTCAATTGAGCAGGTTTATATTGCAAAGTGATCTATAGCCGAAAAATCGATCAAAAACTGATCGTTTTCCTTCCTCTGATTGATTTAAGTGATAAGTTGATTAGGTAGAGTAAATACTCTCCAGATGCATAATTATTACAAAGAGGGAATTGTATGAGATCGAATCTATCGACAGGCTTCATGCTTGCTACAGCTTTGGTTGGCTTCCAAACAAATGCAACAATCGTAAATTCTGAACAGGTGGTAGCCGTACCACAAGCAGAAAAAATCGCTCAACAAAAGAGACAACTGGCTATCCAGTTTGGCACACACTATCGTGAATTAGAGAGCAGTCTTAAAGCACAGATAAGTGAAAAAAACCTTTCTGCACCTATGGAAAATATCCGTGCGGTAAAGCCTTACTCTAAGCTCAGCAGGCAGATGCAGAAAGCTGACCATGATTACCGTGTCATGAAAGGTGTGGAACAATTCACTGACTCACTGATTGAGTTACGTCTGGCCGATGAGTCTATGCTTGAGAAGTGGAAGATGGGTGAGAGCCCTTTATTTGCTTTCGAGCCATCCGGTGATGAGGCTGATTGGAAATATATTGAAGCGTTTGACGTTAATGGTAAAGAGTACTTCTTAGATGTGTATCAAATGCCAGATAGGCCAGTTTTTGTTGTCGATAATGACAGTTCAAAAGAGATGAGAGCTGGCCTCGAAGCGATGCGAGCTGAAATGCATCGATTGGGGCAGAAAGCTGACTTAATAACCAACGATAAAAAACCAAAATTTAAAAAGACTAAAATGATGCGTGCTATGGTTCAAGATATAGAGCCGTTAAGTACCACGCAACTGACAAAAATTAGCCTGGATAACGACAGAGAACCTTGGATTTCAAAAGCAGAAATTTACGCCATGATTATGGGAGTGAATCCAGATCGCGCTGAACCTCAAATAGACATGGTTGAAATGCCTTATTTGGATGATGCTAAAAAAGACTACTATCCCAACCAAACCATTATTTTTTGGGATCGTTATCGTTGGGGAGCTGCTGACATCATTTTGATGGAGCAGGATGATAAAACCAATTATAAAAAGTTGGCGCAGTTAGTGGTGGAGTTGGCTGAGGAGATTCTCAAGAACTACCCAGATCCTGAGGTACAAGGTTACGCTATCATTGCACAGATAACGAATAAAATTATTGCCGCTTTACCGGATGAGTGGATGATCAACAACGACGACTATGTAGATTCTTATTACACAGTTATGCAAGATACGCCTTATGTTGATAGGCCAGGAGCAAATGGTAATGCGATAGCAACATTTGAACCTGTGACAATCGACCCAACACACTAGTTCGCTTTCACCTTCAAATAACTTAGAAAGAGCCTTCGGGCTCTTTTTTATATTGCAATAATCATTGCTAAAAGCCATATTGTGTGATTTTTATCCCAATTGTAAAATCAGATTAAGTTTTATTTTAAATAATATAAGATTCTGATTAGATTGGTTCTTTATTTTTATGTTCTAATTTAATGACTAGAACCAATAATGTTGAATTGTTAGCTTATACCCAAGCATCTTGAGGCTACTTGGGTATATATTTCTTTATCCAATTTTATTGGAACCTAGTTTTTAATAAAAAGTTTTATTTAATATTTGGGTAGGGAGTATTAATTTTTAATATAAAACTCTCGTTATTAGATAAATAAAGATATGATACATTTTTGCTGTCTAAAGGAAGGGGATTTGATAATTTTGGTCGGCGAATAATAGCTTTTAAATTAAATGTATTTACTATCGAAGCGGGGTTTTTAGGTTGATTTTTAGTTGCTTTTCTACTAATTCAAAGAGAAGTGAACAATTAATTGTTGTGATTACAATTTTCCTGTGCATGGATTGAGCGAAGAAAAGTTGAGGGACAAATGTTTAGTAGCATACGTACAAGATTAGCGGTGAGCGCTGGTATTGCAATGGTGTTTACACTTTTGATTGCAATGGGAGTAACAACAAGAGCCTTCACTGATGTCAATATCAAAACAACGGAGAAGGTGACTGCTCAGCTCAAGGAGTCTACAAACGAAAATTTAGAATCGACAGCACTGAAGTTGGGGCAGACCATTGCAAATAGTCTTGGCCCAGTATTGATGAATTTATCGCAAATACGTTCGATTATTGAATTGAGTGGTGAGCAGCAAATGGGTGCAGACATGATTGTTGAACAGTTTTTGTCCGCGATGAGGGTGCAAGATGCTGCGGTGTTTGCAGGTTACATGGTGTGGGAAGAAAAAACATGGTCAATTGAGTCGGAAAGTTCTGTTCCGAAAGCGTTCAATAAAAATGGATTTTTAGCTCCATTTTTTTATGCAAATGTGAACCAAGAATTTGAGACGGTTGCTATGGATAGCTTCCGCAATAGCGCCATCAACAAACATGGAGAAAGAAAGGATGATTGGCATCTCATGCCGTTTGAGACAGGAAAAACATTTGTCATGGAGCCCTACATGTATCCTGTTCTCGGAAAAGATGAGTTGATAACCACGATCAGTCAACCAATCAAATATCAAGGCAGGATTATTGGATCCTTGGGCTTTGACCTTTCTCTTAAGGAATTGAGTGAACAAAGTGCTTCTTTGGCGAAAGACCTATTCGATGGAGAAGGAAATATTATTATCACGACTTGGAAAGGTGCTGTTCTCGCCAACACGATGGATGAGAAGTCAATCGGCGAAAAGGTTTCTAATCAGCTCTTTTCAAGTTGGGACAAAATTCAATCTAATGCAAAGCTTGGTATCTCCAATATTATCACTATCGACACTTATGAGTATGCGGTTACTGCAGTTGAAACAGATGACTCACCATGGATTGTTATGGTCTCGGTACCTACGAGCAAATTGACTCAAAGTATTGCGGAATATCAAAATTGGAGTGATGCACAAAATAATGCTGCACTAACTCAAGGTATTTGGGCGGGGCTGGCTGCAATCGTAGTTGGGATCGCTGCAATGGCTTGGTTAGCCAATTCGCTTGGGAAAGTACTTGAAGATCTAGTGGAACGCTTTAAAGACGCGGCGCAAGGTGAAGGAGATCTGACTTATCGGATAGAGGTCAAAGGAAAAGATGAAACTGCCCAGTTAGCCCATTGGTTCAATATGTTTCTCTCCAGAATGCAAGAGGCGCTCTGTGTGGTAATGTCAACGGCTGACAAAGTGGATGAGAATGCGAGTAGCGGCCAAGCTAGTGCCGAAAGCTCAAAAACGAAATTGAATGCACAACTTGCCGAAGTTGACTCTTTGGCAACAGCGATTAATGAAATGAGTGCGGCATCACAAGAGGTGGCTAATGCCGCGATTTTAGCAGCTACTTCTGCAAATGAAGTTCAGAACAACAGCTCTCAAGGTATGGGGCGTATGAACGTCGCAGCCGATGCAGTAAGTGCTCTTGCTGAGAAGGTCAACCATGCGAAGAGCCAGACAGAAAACTTAGCTCAATCGAGTGCCGCTATTCAAAATATCTTAAGTGAAATCGGCGGCATTGCAGAGCAAACCAATCTGTTGGCTTTAAATGCGGCTATCGAGGCTGCTCGCGCGGGAGAAGCGGGCAGGGGCTTTGCTGTTGTTGCTGATGAGGTGAGAAACTTGGCAACAAGAACCCAGACATCGACAGAAGAGATCCGCAGTATGTTGAGTAGATTAGAGGGTGAGACGCAGACCATTGTTTCTCTGATGCAAGAGAGTCAACAGCAAGCTGAGGAAACCAGAGATGAGACTCAGCAAGTACGCCAAGCTCTTATCGGGATTAACAAGGAGATCGAAGTTATCAACGATATGAACAATCAGATAGCATCTGCTGCCGAAGAGCAAAGCTCGGTGTCTGAGGAAATCAATCGTAATGTTGTGATGATTAATGATACCGCTGTTGATGTGATGGGGTCTATGGCCCAATCGGTAGAAGTGAGTAATGAACTTTCCAACAGAGCAGCGGAATTACAAGTAGAGCTGAAACGATTTAAAATTAGCTAAATACCTATCTAATTACTTTTTAGATCAGAATATTATATTGATTAAAGTTTCAATATGTAACTGATTGTAATATTCTGATAAATGGCTTTTATATTGTCATTATTAAAGATTAAAGAACCTTGGTATATGAATTATTCAGAGTAATATTCCGGGTTCTTTTTATTTTATGCTTACACTGACTGAATGTAACAAATATTTTTGAGACTCTTTGTGCATAATTATCAAAAAAATTTAATGTGATCTAAGTTGCTTCATAAATTACTTCTATTGACAATAGTGTGATCTTAATTCCAATGCTGTCTATATTATTTCCTTTGAAGAGAAAAGTATTTTCATAACCAATGGATTGGATATATTTTATTTGTGTTTCAAATATATGTTTAATTACAGATGTTTGTCTCAAAAATAAGAAAAACTTTCAGATGAAATAAAGGTAATAATATGAAAAAACTAATTCAAGTTGCTGCGCTTTCTGCTTTCACTTTTTCTGCAACCAATGCTCTTGCGGTTACTGATACGTTCAATGCAACGCTTAAAGTTAAACAAGCAATATCTCTAACTAAAGATAAAGATCTAGACTTTGGTGAAGTTCTTACAACTCACAATACAGATATCGTTGTTGGTCAATCAGATGCTGGTGCAGCGAAATTTACTATCAACGGCGAAAATAATGCACCTGTAACTGTAACAATTAATGATACAGATCTGGTACATACTGATGGTACCAATAAAATCGCTGCTACATTTGATTTTAACGCTACTCCTACTCTAAGTGGTACTGGCGCTGCTGATCTATTGATTGGTGGTACTGCAAAAGTGGCAGATGCGGTTACTGCAAACAACTTCATTGCTGGTACTTATCAGGCAGCTGTAAACGTTGACGTTGTATACCAATAAAGTCGCCTTTTATTAGATTAATTTTGGAGGGCAGTGAACCTAACTGCCCTATATTAATCGATATGATGCATCGTTATTTTATTTTTTTAATCTTGTTGCTTATAGCCGGTAAGAGTATTGCTGCTTTGGCTATTGTTCCTGAAAATATGGACATTCAGTTTCCAGGAGATTATATTTCAGGCTCCACTCAAATTGCCATCTCTAAACCCCAAAACAATCAACTTTTTGTTGCACGCTTTTTTGTCAGGGGAGAACCCGGAAAACGTATTATTATTACTGCGCCCAAAAATCAGTATATTTTCCACGAGAAGCTCAATCGAAAAATAAAAATCCAACGATTTTTTTATGGCTGCGGATTTTCTAAACGTGGCGTTGCCAAGATAAAGAATAATGGTGAAAGCCGATTATTATGCGTTGGAGCCAAAGCAAAAGTCGGCGCAAAAGTACCTTCTGGTGTTTATTCAGGTTCTCTTTCATTTGAGGTCAATTATAAATGAAGTATTTTGTGATGTTTTTTGTACTTGTGTTTATGTCGTCACCGACATTGGCACAATTGTTAATCGCCCCCACTCGTGTCATTGTGGATGCCGATAGCCCCATAACGGAAAAGTTTATCGTAGAAAATACATCAGACAAACCAATACGGGTTGAAATTAAGCCTATTTATCGACCACTAAAATCGAATCACTCTAGAAGGCTAGATGAGGGTATTGAATCTACGGAAGATCTTTCTGAGTTTTTGCAAGTCTCTCCTCCAGTAATACGAGAGTTAAAGCCAAACCAACGCCGTGTCGTTCGGTTAAGGACACTACGACTTCCTGCGAATAAGCCAGATGGTGAGTACAGAGCTTACCTCTGGTTCGCACCAACGGTGTTAAGTGCGTCAGAGGAACAGGGAATAGAACCAGCAACAGGTTCGGCCTTTGAGCTCGACTTTATTATCAATAGCTATATCCCTATTTATGCTCAGAGAGGTGATACCGTTGAGAATATCGATATCCAATGTCGTAATGGTGAATTGAAATTACTGAATCATAGTGCTTATCAATTTAGCGCGATGCTAACCGCCAATGACCATGAAGAAAAACTGGTGATCTTACGCCAAACAGAGATGGATAAATCGTTTGCTAAGGAGACGAAAATAAAGGTGAATCAAGGTGAGCGCTTGATTCATGAGTGCATTTTGTAGCGGTCAGCACTGCATTTGGTACAATATTATCCTATTGAAAATGCGAAAGGGTAGTTGGCGATTTTGGCTCTTATTTCTATTTATTGTTAGTCATTTATCGTCTGCCAGTGCCCAAGATTTATACCCTTCGAATATTGAGGTTCGATTAGGGCAAGTAGGGGAGAGTTTCTACAGCGTTGTGATGGATGATTATGAAAATCCTTACCTGCCTGTAGAGAGTTTTCTAACCTACGTTTTGGAGCTATCTGGGGAATGCGAAGAGGAGATATGCTTTTTCTATCTTCCCCGAGACTCTGCGAGAGAAACGCCTCCGTTTATTATTAATCTCGACCAGAAACAATGCCAAAGAGATGAAAGTCAACCAAGAAACATTGAGGTGGTCAACCATAATGGAGCTTGGTTTATTCATTGGAAACATTTATCACAATGTTTGCCCATAGATGCGAAATGGTTCCTAGATTCCTATCAACTTTTGGTGGATCAAGATTACAGATCAAAATCTGAATTAGAAGAAGAAATACAAAAATTAAAGCGTAACTCACGTGAGAAAGCGCTTCAATTTGAGACACTTAATCGACAAAAACCGGTCGAGCCCTTGGAACAATTGGGCTTAGCAACTCGGTTAACCACGACCATAGATTGGACAAAAACAGCGGGCGAAAGCCTTTATTTTCTTTCTGATTCGATCATTGTTAGTGAGCAGTCACATACACAGGTTTCCCTAGACTCTCGGGAAAATAATCCTATCCAGTATTACCATTTTCTATACGATTTAAACCCAAAGGGTGCTCGCTTCGAAGTGGGTCATGTGTTGTTTGATGGCAATGTTTTTAGAAAGCCTCAAAGTGTTGAAAACGGCTTGTTATACAGCAATCGCCCCGATGTTACTCAGTACGGCCAATATCAGCTCGAAAAGTTGACTGAGCCGAATATTAGTATTGACGTGTTGGTAAATGGCATTTATCAAAATACCTATCAGTCAGATCAATTCGGGCGATTTCGCGTTGAAGAAGAAAATATCGGTCCAGGAGATACCATTAGTTTTCGCTACTACTTGTCAGAGGGTGTTTGGCAGCAAGAAGATATTACGGTGGCAGGTCTTGATGGTATGTTCATCTCGGAGGGAAATTGGGGCGTTGACTTGATGGGAGAATTTGCGTCTTCTGAGGCTGGTTCAGTTATCGCTGAGTATGGGGTGAGAGACGATTGGACTTTGGGTGCAAGTACAATAAAGTCGGGCAAGGAATATCTCCTTGGGTTTCAGACACGATATTTACCAACCCACTGGCTTGCAACAGAAATTGGATGGCTTCCTGAACTTAATTACGTGCCCGTAGAAGTGGAGTTGTTATTTTCTCAATCTCAGTCACTTTCCCTTGAGCTTTATAAGCACGATAAACTAGAGCGTGATGAACCCAACTATCATTTACTTACTTATCGTAATTCCAATAACTATGTAAATACTCGAAGTCAGATAAGAGCAGATGATGATTCCTACCAATTTGAATCTAAGATAGGGGGCAAGCTTTCTCCCTTACATTTTTGGAACTATAAATTGGACGCCACCTATCTAACAGAATCCGACAGTTATAATTTTTATCATGGTATTGAGATCGCAAAAAGTGGCTTTTCGGATACCAGTTGGAATCTCATGACAAATTTTGAAAAGGATGGGACCCTAGATAGTATCTTATTCGGGATACGAAACAAATGCTCTGATTGCTGGTTCAATCAAAACGGGTATGTTGAACAGATAAGCTCGAATGCCTCAATAAGCTATCGAAATAAGAAATTCAAGGTTGCAGCGTCAATGGAAGTTGAGGTCAATCAGTATACCAAGGTTAAAGTATTCATTGAGCAAGATGAAGTTGGAGTCGCTTTTACAGGAGAGTTTGGTGCACGAAGTTTCGTGGGCGAAGAGGGTGCTGATTTTATGCAGTGGGGGCAATACAGTTATGCTAAAGTCATTGGTCAGGTTAAAGACCAGCAAGGAAACTCACTCGCCAATGTTGGCCTCAGAATTTTAGAGCAACGCGTATCCAGTGGTGAAAATGGTGAGTTTGTTTTTGAGAAAGTACCTGCTAGAAAACGCCTTCCGCTATACATTGAAGAGGAGACATTAAACTTAAACCTTGTACCTAAACAAAATCCTATATTGCTCAACACTCGACGAGCGGGCGTCACTCATGCCAATCTTGTTTTGGTCGCCTCTTTTGGTATTGATGGTTTGATCAAAGGTAATCTCGCCGATAACAGCTATATCCATTTTAAACACATTGAGAAAAATCTTGAATATTCAAGTTATGTTGAACCAGATGGTTTTTACATGGTTGAGGGTCTTGTGGCGGGTGATTACAAAATTGTTCTTGAGAGTGGCTCTACTAGAAGAGTCTTGGAACGTCACTTAGACAGTGATTTTTGGCTTAGCGGCTTAGATTTTCATGTGGATGAATTTCACTAGGGTCAATAGACCCTAGTGAAAGAGAGCTCTATGTTTTGAGCCCTCAATCTTAATTAGTTGCTTTCGAGAAAATTATAGTGGCGATTTTCCGAACAGGTACCAGTGCTGGTGCAGACTTGGTATTCTGCATTGACAGTTCCATCATGCTCTAGAACATCGACGTATTCCGTGTAATCGGTTGCACCAACATTAACCCCATCACGCTTAACAATAAAATAGTCTCCTGATTCCGTAAGGTCATATTGCCAAGTAAGGGAAATACTTGCTTCTCCGTCTTCTCCCTTTTCTCCACTGGCCAAGTCTAAAGGAAATCCGGCCTCTGAGGACTCTTCAAATGTGGCAATGATGGAGACATTATCAAAATTGCGATATCCACGAATCATAATGTTGAATTGACCCGCCGGCTTATCAAAGACACATTCTTCACGGCTACCATTTTGGAATGGGCGGCAATCAAAACTGTCGACGTTAACATCTTTTTCGTAGGAAACGTACAGATCGGCGTCTCCAGAGGGCAGGCCATCAATCTTAAAGGTCACTTTACCTGGCGAGGTTGAATTGAAGACGAAGAATTGCTCATCACCATAACCTGCTGTAAGGCCCTCAACTGGGACATTGTTCTCCAGTTCAATGACTCCTGCGTCTGGTTCATCCATGCTCGTTTCAACCAAGTAGGCAATAGCAAGCTTTGCAAATTTTGTCGCGTGAGACGCGGTTGGGTCTGAGTTTTCTAGCGTATCGTCTGAAGTGTGAATATGGCTGTTATAGTCGGAGAACATGCTCTCAAACGGCATGGCTGCAGGGTAGCCCTGATTGTGCCAAGAGGCATGGTCTGAACAAGCGTAGCCGCATCGGTCAGAACTATAGGTTATTTCACTGGTGTAGGTATCAATCAGTTCCTTCAAAAACTCAGTTAGGTTGCTGTCGGTATAATCCTCCATAAAGGTAATATCGTGTGCTGAACCATTGTAGTTGGTCATATCAAGTTGCAAAACAGAGATCACATTGGCCTGTTCTTCCTTTAGGGTTTCTGCGATATCTTGGGAACCACGCAGTCCAACTTCCTCTGCTGCGTAACCGTAGAACTTGATGGTACGATCCGGTTGTTGACCAGTAGACAACATTAACCTGAGGGCTTCTGTCACCGTAGCAATTCCTGATGCATCATCGTCAGCTCCCGGTGAAATCGTACCTTCTGTCGTCCATGATCCCACGGTTGAGTCTAGGTGTCCGCCTACAACAACAATTTCGTCTGGATATTTTGCACCGAGTAGCGTCACTTCGACAGACTTTTGAGGATACTCTTCGTGAGTAATTTGTCTCGCTGATGCGTAGGAAACACCCTCGATTTTTTCCTGCCAGTAGGAGAGTAGCCAATCAGATGCAGCAATACCCGTGGAAGTTGTGTAGAAACGGTTGGTAAAGCCCATTAAACTCTCAATCGTGCTAACAATATTCTGAGGCTCCACCTGAGAAATCAATGGATTGACAGTATCTTGATGGCTAATAACTGGCTTCTCAAATGTGCTGATGACTTTCGACATTGATGATGCCTTTAATGCAGCAGATTTACTTTCATGCACCATGTAACCGCCACATCGATTTTTAGCTTGATGCATGTGACTTGAGAGGGCCGCTAATTGTTTAGGATTAATCTTTGCAACGACAGCATTTTTGTTGCTGATACCGGGAAAGACGGTTGCGCCGTGTTGCGCGATCAGATGTGATGCATCAGCGTCTGTTGTAATCCAAACATCGTCTTTCGTTGAAGTCGGGATCCCAAGTGATGCGTAAGCCGAGGTTGTACCAAGCAGAGCTAAAGCCAATAGGGTTTTTTTCATAACCATGGACATTCCTTATCAGGATTTATAGTTTTGTTTTGTAGAAGAAGGGCTCCTCGCGGAGCCCTGAGTTAAGGTTTAGAGTGGATTAGTTACGTTTGATGAAACGGTAATGTCTTGTTTCTGAACAGATATTTCCAGAAGTACAGACTTGGTATTCAACATCAATTGTTCCATTATGTGTGAACTTATCGAGGTAGCTATTAAAGTCTGTTGCACCGACATTCTTACCATTACGTTTAATAATGAAGTAGTCTTCTGTGTCGTAATCCCACTTCAGTTTGATACGAGCTTGTCCGTTTGGATGCTTGTTACCAAATTGAAGTTTCAGTGGGAATGCGTCTGTTGCACCATCTTCAATCTTGATTGTTTGAGTGCTCGTTGTAGCCGCACCAGCGTTATCCGTAACTGTTAGAGTTACCACATACTCACCTGCCGATTCGTAGGTATGACTCGCTGTTTCGCCATTTGCACTGTTACCGTCACCAAGATCCCATGCGTAAGAGACGATTTCTCCGTCGCTGTCGCTACTTGTGCTGCGTAGCTCAACACTCATTCCCGACACAGAATGGTCGAAGGAGGCGACAGGTGGAACATTTGGTGTGCTTTGATCGTATGTCGCTTTCAAGCTTGCATCAGCGTACTCAGAATAGCCCAAGACGTTGATGGTATAGCGTCCAGCCTCTGGGTTTTCAATGATACAGACTTCGTCGCGCACACTGTCACTCTTACAAATATTCTCTGTTGGACTTGGCGCATAATCTAGACCAACATAGATATCTGGGTCACCACTTGCAACAGCTAGCTCAACGGTAAGCATATCTTTGCCTGCTGGTACTTCGATATCAAAGTAAGTCTTCGAACCTGTGCCTCCGGCAACAGTTGTTGCTTGGCCATTTTCCAACCTAGTATATTCTGGCTCTGGTGGTAGTGGAGGTTCAGCACAAGGCTCTACACCAACTTCCATAAAGGCGCTGACAACGGCAGAGGTATCGTATTCATAGTCTGTTGCCGCATTTTTAACGCCACAGGCACCTTGCCAGTAGTCACTGTCTTCAGCCCAGTAGATTTGGTTTGCGAGAACAAAGAGCTCAAATGCTTTTTTAGTATCCCAGCCTTCCGTTGTGGCTAGATGATAGAAGGCTTTATTAAACACGCCTGAGCTGTAGTGTACGTTTAAGCCGTCGTAGTAATCTTGTGCATGATCAATAGAAACACCATCACGCGATGGCATATCCATATAACGCAAGGCCCCTTCTTCTTTAAAGATGTCTTTACCAACCATCCAGTCGTTGGTACCTTTCATGAAGTATTCAGCAGCTTCACCAGCAATATCTGAGAAGGCCTCGTTCATGCCGCCTGATTGGTTGGCGTAGATAAGACCAGAGTTTTGCTCAGTAAAACCGTGGCTAACTTCATGTGCTGAAACATCAAGGCTGACCAATGGGTAGAAGAAGTCTTGGCCATCACCAAAAGTCATCGCTCTTCCATCCCAGAAGGCGTTTTCATAGCCATTACCATAGTGGACGCGCATCATGAGCTTGAATGATAGCGGTGCAGTATCAAACCAGCTCTTATACATATCAAAGACAACGTTACCGAAGTAATGGGCATCATTGAGCGGTGAGTAAGCACCGTTGATTTCTTTGTGCTCGTTGCGAGGACATTCAAAACTATAAGGTGTCTCGCCGTCTGTGGCACCATTGAGGTCGACAGTAACAACGTTTTCTGATTCCATGACACAGTTTGTGCCATCTTGTGCTACGTTCAAGAAATGGTAGTCTGTACCGTATTCATAACGTCCAGTTTTTTCGTTACCGCCGGGGCCTTCACCAATCTCTGCATGAGCGATACCTTCCCAGCGTTTAACCATATCGCCAGTGTGAGCATCAATCATGGTAAACGGGCGAGTTGGCTTCGCCGAACCTTCAACAAGGTAAGAAATTAGATAGACAAGACGCGTTTTGTCTCCATCCTGATAAATATAGAGATCATCTTTGACATTGGTGAGGTTTTTTAGGCCAATCGCGCTTGCTTTTAGGTTTTTACTCGCAAGCTCTCGCGCTTGAACTCGGTTCAGCGTTGGCTTAACAAAAGATCGCTTAACATTTACGTTCTTTAAATAGGTACCTTGTAGAGTTTTAAGAGCCCCTCCCTTAAATGTTTGGCTCGCATTCAACGTGTGGCCCCAAACAGGCACGCCGTAAATGTTTTGTTGATACTTAACTTTATAAACCCCTTTCTTTTTAAGCTTCACTTCTTTAACTAGTTTAAAGCTTGATGCTTTGTTGACACCCAGTTGTGCGTTTAAGCCAGAAAAACTTGTGAATTTGACGGGTTGTTTTAGGCTGACGGTCTCACCAGCGTGTACGGATAGAGTCATCGCGCTCGATACGGCTAAAGCAATCAGACATTTTTTCATTTTCATTGTAATTATCACTCTCCATGATGTAATCATTTTCAAGCTAACAAAAAAAATTGTAAGAAATTACATCATTCGGACTGATAAATTAGTTTTAATATATTGGGCATTTTATTCTATGAAAGTAATAAAATTAAAGATTACAGGTGTGGTATTAATATTGTGTTTTTACGATCAGCTTATTATTAAACAAAAGAATATATGACACTTCTGTTAAATATTAATTTTTTGTTAAAATTAAGTTAACTTTAACTGCTAAGAGAGAGGGAGGTTAGGTTTTTATTTCAATTTTTTCTTAAACTCTAGATAATCGTTATACAAAAATAAAAATTTGCCATATTTAAGCAAAAACGTTCATAAAAAAGCTTGATCTAGAACAACTAAACAACACGAGTCCTTAAATATTTGAAAAAATAAACTGTTATAGTATAACATAAGTTAATAAATTGTTAATGCTTTGTGGTTTTCAATACCTGTTATTAGTCATTGGTTATCACTTAATCATATGATTTTTATATGTCTTATATATTTCATTGTTTTTATGAAAATATGTTAATGATAAGTTTTATTTAGATATTTACCCAAATTCTTAGTTTATCTAATAAAGGTCACTTCATGATCAAACTAAATAATAGTGAGGTTGAGAAAGTGAAAACGACCTATATCTAAGTGACTTCAAAATGCAGGGATCAGACAATGCCACCGTGTTGAGTTTGAGGAAAATAACTCAGTGGCATGCTCCTAAGAGGTGAGTTGTTTAGCTTTACGTACGTCTCGATTTTCAATTTAGATGACACTAACTGTAAAGCAAAATACTTTCGTTAAACCTAGCACCTTGAGGTTATCTATATAAACGCCGTCTAACCCTAGCTTATCTAATTTGATCTATGTCTCATATTTCACGGCTTTTTGTTTCAGTTTTGTTATTTGTGTGAACTAAATGTTTGATTTTTCGCGTTGAGATCGACAATATGCGCTGTTCAGACCACTTTGCATGGAAATATTGTATTTAATACGCACTTTTTTAATCACATTTTAAATTGTTTGAGTGTCTTGCAAAGCCCAAAGGGGCTCAGGAAAACTCTAAGTCCAAGCGTGACTAATACAGCGTCTATTGATGCGAATTGGTTTGGCAAAAAATAATCATAATTATTTACCCTAGGAGGGGTACAAATGAATAACAAGCAGCGTTCTTTGTTGGCAATGTCAGTTTTCTTTGCGTGCGGCGCGCAATCTGCAGGGTTTCAAGTGGCAGAGCATTCAGCATCGGGCCTTGGCCGCGCATTTGCTGGGGAAGGGGTTGTTGCCGACAACGCCAGTGTGTTAGCACGCAATCCAGCGGCGATGACCTTATTCGATAAAGCGGCGTTCTCTGGTGCGCTGTCATTTGTTGATCCTGAAGTGGATGTTTATGATGTTCAGAATAAAGAGCAATCCAGCGATATCGCTCCTACGCAAATTGTCCCAGCAGCTTACTATATACGCCCGATTGACGAAAAGTGGGCATGGGGCGTGGGGCTGTTTTCTAATTATGGCGTGGCGACCGATTATCCCACCGATATTTCAGCTGGCGATATGGCCGGTCACACTTCGCTAAAGTCAGTTAACCTCAATCCGAATATTGCGTATCGTTTAAATGAGCAATGGAGTTTTGGACTGGGTCTAAACCTTGTTTATGCTGAAGCCGAATTAACCCGCCATTTGGGTGAATTAAGCTATTTTAACGGCAAAGTTCCCTCTGATAAGGCCATTGATATGACCGGCGATACCTTCGGTTATGGCTGGAATGCGGCGCTAATGTTTGAGCTTAATGAAAACTACCGCGTATCGCTGGCGTACCGCTCTGCAGTTGACCTGGATTTTGATGATGGCACCTTCCGTGATTACACAGGTAAGTACATTCAAAATGGTCAGCCGTCGGTTACGGGGAAATTAGCGGTTAAGTTGCCAGCAATCTTCGAACTGAGCGGTTTTTATCAACTCACTCCTGATTGGGCAGTGCATTATAGCTGGCAGCGTACCGACTGGAGCTCATTTACTGAGCTAAAGGCCACCAGTAATGACTGCAAAGATGGCGTTTGTTTTGAAAAGCCTGAGCACTATAAAGATAACGACCGCCTTTCAATTGGTGCAACGTATTCGTTCAATTCCGATTGGACGTTTAGAGCGGGTTACGCCTTTGATGAGCAAGCTGGTAAACCGACTTTAAGTATCCCTGATAGCGATCGTCACTGGTACAGTGCGGGCGTGACTTACCAGTGGACCGATAACCTCTCTATTGATGCAGGTTTTGCGTTGGTGATGAGTGAGAAAGGCAACTTCACAGAAAAAGGCTCTGGAGCCGCTGCGGCATTGGGAGAGCGCCGTTTTGAATCTACCGGTAAAGCGTATATCTCCGCGCTTCAGCTTAACTACCAATTTAACTAAGGATAGTATCATGAAAACTAAGCACGTATTTAACCTAACTTTGCTGTGCTCAGCTTTAGTGCTTTCAGGCTGTGGCGGTGGTGGCAGCGGTGATAATAAGACCAGTTCAGGGACAAAGCTCGAGCCTTATTTAGAAACTTCAATGGCGAGAGCGACTACGCAAACCTTCATTCTCGAGGGTGAAAATAAGCATGTGCCATTTAATAACAACTTTTTTTATGACACTGATACCCAGTCTTTGAAGTTCCCCAGCGATGGCAATGATGATATTTCAAACCCCAGAGCGGCGCTAAGCTATGCGGGCGGGTTTTCCACCACTATGCCGATTTATATCGAGTTTTCTGGGGTTGGCTTTGGTGATAGTGCTAAGTCTACACTTTTGGGAGAGATCTCTCCGGATGCTGCAAAGTTAGTGAAGACAGAGGAAGATGGCACTTTTAAACTACTTGAATCAGGACGTGACTTTTTCGTCGCGACTCAAGGAAATAGGGTGAGTATTATTCCTTTGAAACCTCTAGACGATAGTTCTAACTATCTGGTTGTCGTTACGGATGAACTTAGAGATAAGAATAATCAACCTGTAGGTGTTTCTAGGAGTTACGCTCGCCTTAAATCGAATAAGAGAAGTTACAAAGGCGGTGCACTAGAAATTGCGCAAAATGCCATCAAACGCCAAGAGCAACTGGCTGACCACAGTGGTATTGATACCACAAAAATCGTTTACTCAGCGTTGTTTACAACGGCACCGGTGGGTAAAGTACTGACCAATACTGCAAGTCTGTTGGCTAAAAACTCAACAAAATTAGCTTCAGTATGGAATGGGAGTAGTAATCCAAAGAATGTTGATTTAGAAAATGCCTATACGTTTCATTCGATTAAGAACAAGACATCATATTATACTGGCAAAGTAAAGCTTCCTTACTTTTTAGAAACAGATCCTGCGAGCTATGACTCGGTGCCTTTTGAGCCTACTGTAGCCCAAGGTAAGGCGGTAACCCATTATCCGAAAATCAAGTCACTGCAAGACGTTCCTTTTGTTCTGTATAGTCCTGCGAATCCCACTGGGATCGTGATTTATCAGCACGGTATTACCACGTTTAAAGAAACGGTGGAGTCTATTGCACCAAAACTGGTAGCTAAGAAGTTAGCTGTGATTGCTATTGATCACCCGCTGCATGGTAAGCGCAGAATTAGTGACGAGATTGTGGCCGATAAAAAAAACGCTGATGTTTATCTCAATCTTGGAGCGCTTCCCGTTGCACGCGATAATATGCGTCAAAGTGTATTAGATATCATTGGTTTAAGAATTGCGCTAAGAGATCTAGAGCTAGAGCGAGATGATCATGAACTCAGGACGTTACTTGAGAATGCAAAGGATAATGTTAAATTCCTTGGTCATTCAATGGGAGGTATTGTTGGTATACCTGCGGTATCGATTGCACAAAACCTCTCATCTGACCCAAACAATAACATTAACCTTGGGTTTACATCAGCCGTTTACAGCAGTGCAGGTGGGCATATCGCTGAGCTGTTATTTGCTTCAGGATCTTTCGGGCCTGATATAAAACATAAACTGCTTATGAAAGCTAGTCCAGATTATCAAAGTCTGGCGAACAGCCATTGTAGTGTTAAAGATGCGAGCTGTTTTATAGACCTCGAAAAGAATTACTCAGAAGTAATAGCGGCGATGGAGAAGGGGTTAGTGCCTTTTAAAGTCGCAGCGCAGACGCTGGTGGATGTGGTTGATCCGTATTCTTTTTTAGGATCTTCATACAATAAAGGGGCTCTAAGTGTACCTACTATGCTGGTACAAATTAATGGAGACAAGGTCGTCCCCAATGGTGTTGTTGAGGGCGTTGGTATGTCCTACGGCACTAATGGTTTGTTTAGTCTATTGAACTTAGAAGCTCCAAGTAAGGATAAAAATAGAGTTTTTGCCAAATTCACAAGCAGTAATACTTTCCACTCAAGTCTATTGTTTCCTCTTTTGGATGAAGACGGCAAACCTATACCAAAACCGATTGGTGTTGGTTTCATTGGTGATTTAGAAATGGAACAAATTCAGACCTTGGTCGTTGACTTTTTGAAACATAACAAAATGGGCATCGATAAAGTAGGTTTTCTAACCAATTAATAGTCTGAGTTAAATCTTCCTATCCCATACCGGCCACTGCGCCGGTATTTTTTTATTTTTTTATTCATTTTCACCTTGTTGCATACTAAGCTTAGTTGTAGAACAATCAGTTACTCAGTTATTTGCTATGCAGTGGCTCGCACCCTGTCATTGAAATGTCGCTTGATTGCCATAAGGATGTCGTGACAAACAGACACACTATCAGTGTCAGCGTGGGCCAGAAACGGTTTTTAAATCAATTAACCCATGAATTTAGCCCAAATAAAGGATAAGTGAATGTTTAACAACAAAATCTGTTTGGTTACGGGTGCTGCTCAAGGCATCGGAAAAGCCATTACCCTCCGACTGGCCGAGCAAGGCGCCGAAAAAATTTACGCACTCGATATGAACCACGAAATGCTCAGTAGCGCCTACGCCGATCATGCCAATATTGAGCCGGTGACGGTGAATATTTGTGACCGCGGCGCGGTGCGTGATTTGGTAGAATCTATTGCTGAGCAAGACGGTCGCATCGATGTTTTGGTTAATAATGCGGGCGTGACTCGTGATGCTTTGATTGACAAGATGACAGAGCAAGAGTGGGACTTTGTTATCGATGTTAACCTCAAGGGCGTTTTTAATCTCACCCAATTGATTGCGCCTATGATGATGGAGAACAACTACGGCTCGATTGTGACCATGTCCTCTGTGGTCGGTACTGACGGCAATATTGGTCAAAGTAACTATGCAGCCACCAAAGGCGGGGTAATTGCTATGACCAAAGGTTGGGCCAAAGAGTTTGCCAGAAAAGGGGCAAACGTGCGCGCAAACTGCGTTGCCCCTGGCTTTATCGAGACACCAATGACGGTTGATTTACCAGAAAAAGTGCTTGATGGCATCAAACAGAAAACGCCGCTTGGCCGAATGGGTACCACAGAAGACATTACCAATGGGGTCGAGTTTTTAGCCAGTGACAAAGCGAGCTTTATTACCGGTCAAGTGCTAAAAATTGATGGCGGTTTGGTGTTGTAAGTACGGCGAAATTTAAAATGCGGCAAACCGTTTCACTCTTACTGACGTATACATAAGACCAGTTACCACAGTAAGAGTGAAAGTATCGTGAAAGACGATGATTATTCAAGAATTATTGAAATGGCGTGGGAGGATCGCACTCCCTTTGAAGCTATTCACACCCAGTTTGGTTTAAGCGAAGCAGACGTTATTCAACTGATGCGCCGGACCTTAAAACCAAGCAGTTTTAAGCTTTGGCGCAAGCGTGTTGCCGGGCGAGCCACCAAACACTTCTCATTGCGCAGCCCAAATGTGACTCGCGGTTATTGCTCCACTCAATATAAGCATCGCTAAACTAAAACATTGACGGTCAATGCCACAAAAGCGTGGTCACTTGCATACCTGTCTTGTTGTGAGTGCGGATTGATAAGGTGCTTATCAAGCACAATATAATCGGCAATTTCGAGCATCGAGCAGGGCCAGTCTGGGTCAAACTCCTGAGAGACCAACAGGTAATCGAGCACATTACCTTTGGCATAATGATAATGTGTCGGCACCCTGCTGTCTGGCGTACCAAACAGTGACCAACTGTCTTTGAGGTTTAGATCTGTAGTTGTGTGCGCTGGCTCTGTCAAAGAAGCGAGAATATCGCTACTAAGGCTTTGGTTCATATCGCCCATAAGTACTGTCGGTGTTGGACATTTGGCATATTCGGTCTGCATAAAAGCTCTTAACATAGCCGCTTCCCAACCACGCTGGATTGCAGATAACCAGCGCGCGACCAATGGCTCGAGGTCTTCTGTTTCTGTGGGGCGCTGAGATTTAAGGTGGCAAACGTATACCGTCATTTTACCAAGTTTAGGGATTTCTATGTGAGCACAAATGGGCTTTCGACTGAAGTTTGGTATGTTAAGGTGGTCGTGGTTGGTAAGCTCTGAGACCGCCATACAGCTTATAATGGGGTAGCGAGAAGCCAGTGCGACCACAGGTTTGGCATAAATATAGTCTTTTTCTACTTCGGGCTCATCGACGGTAGCGAAATAGGGGTAGCCGATTTCAGCCATTAACTCGCGAGCACATCCGATACTGAACACTTCTTGAAGGCCAATAATGTCGGCATTAAGCTCTGCTAGTGTGTGCTGGGTCCAACGGCATTTGTCTTGCCATGCTTGGTTATCGTAAATATTATCAAATTCATAACATGCGTTGGGAGGCGCTAAGAAATTAAATAAGTTTGCACTGGCAAATGTGAGCGTCTTTTCTTTAGGCAAAACAGCGTCCTGTTCGATCTTGTTATGGCTAATTTTATACCCAAATGACTTCAAAATGCAGGATTCAGAGCGATGCCACAGTGTTGAGTTCAAGGAAAATAACGCAGCGAAATGGTCGGCTCTTACCAAGTTATGTGGTAAACCCCAAAGCACGATTGGGCTTGCTTTCCTTGTCGACCATATCTCGTTACAAAGCTCAATGATAGTAGCCTGATTTTGGTAACGAATTTCCAAGGGACTTTGAGTTGCTTGGGTCCTTATAAAGTGTACGTCTATTTGCGCAGTTGCGTGCAACCGCGGTGTAAAAATAACGGTTGCGATCAAAAAAGTGCCAGTGATTGGCGCTACATTTGGTAGGTTTTTTCGAGTAGGGTGATGGTGCCTTCTAAATGGAAGTGAGCAACAAAGGTAGGATTAATTTCTTCTTCATTAATCATATTGTTCGCTATATATACGGCACAGCCTGGACTAAAATCACGCTGCATCAGTTTCTCGGGATCATTGTGCGCGATGACATTTTCGATGATAGGGAGTGGGAAACCCCACAAGTGGAGCAAAAAGCCACCGAGTAACTCTGAGCGAGCCTGAAAAATGTACTTTTCGAGTTGTGAACTTTCGTTTTGGGTCGCTTGTGCATGAAGGTAGTTTTTCATCAGCTCTGGAGAAACTTTTATTTTCACATATTCACCAATATCATGCAGGATACCAACCAAGAAGGTGGTATCTTTCATGTCGTCTTCAACCAGAGAAGAGGCAAGAGTGGCTACACGAAGACTTTGGGTTTGTATTTTTTCAAGTGGCAACTCGGGTGCATCGTCGGTCATGGCGTATATTTCAAGCATGGCAATAATGTTTGTAACGACATCACTACCCAAGCGTGTGATGGCTTGAGTGATATTTTTGACTTCTTTGTGGCCGCGGAAAAGGGCATTGTTTGAAAGGTGAATGATTTTGGCACAGATCGCAGGCTCCTTGCTTATGAGCTTGGCGATGTCCCCAATCGACGCATGATTATCACTTAATGCTTGTTTTACCTTGAAAAAAAGCTTGGGCTCTACGGGTAGAGAGGTGATTTTCCCAAGTGCATGTTGTATCGCTTTATTGGGGAAAAGGGCGATAAGGTTTTTAATACGCTCTAGCTCTGAGTTAATGACGTCAGGATCGCAAGGTTTTAGAAACGCTTGATGGGCAAAGAAACCACCTTTGATGGCCATAGATGTGTCGTCGTAGCTAGAAAGCGAGGCACGAATTATCGTAGGGTGGCGTTTACTGATCACTCGAAGTAGTTGTGCGCCGTTTACTTTAGGCATCGACATATCACAAATGACCATGTCTATTGGACGCCTTTTAAGTAATTTGAGGGCATCATACCCATTTTGGACCGTGTAGATTTCATAGCCAGAGCGAGACAATACGTGATGAAGCTCATCCATAGAATGTTTTTTATCATCAACTAACAACAGTTTCATCGCGTGTCCCTCTCGTTATGATAATAGCTTCAAATTACCATAAATTCGCTTAAATGGGCATGATTTTTGTCTCATACCCTTGACATACGCATATTGTAGCCTATCGATCATGATTTAGCTCTGCTACTGAGTTCTTTGTTGTTATCTTAAGCAATAAACGGGACAAAAGATTAGCTGATGAGGGAGTATAATGGTCAGGAGGCTTGCTCCAACTCAGATCCGTTTGCTGGCTTTTCTTCGGTGTTATCAGCCAACACTTCAGCCACGGCGCTGCGTTCCAATTCGCCTTGTAACACCCCATTTTCATCAACGACGGGCAGAGAGTAGTCACACGACATGGTGTCCACTAAGACTTCTTCAATTGCCGAATCAGGGGAAATTGCCGGGACTTCTTCATAAAACTCTTGGGTAATTTCTTCTTGGGCGGACGGTCCTTTGGCTGCATCCATTAACCCCTCTTTGGTGAGAACGCCTTGATATCCCTGTTCAGTAACATGATAGGCATAGCCTTGCTGACACCCTTTCATTTGCTTGATCGCCTCTTGTATTGTATTGGCCGTGATACGATAGGCGGGTGCGCACATAACGGTTTCAACGGTTAAAGCTCGCGCTCTATTAACATCTTTGACAAAGGCTTCAACGTAGTCATCAACAGGATGAAGTAAAATCTCTTCAGGCATACCTTGTTGTATTAACTCCCCATCACGTAAAATGGCGATACGATCACCCAAGCGCAGTGCTTCATCTAAATCATGGGTAATAAAAATGATGGTTTTGTGCAGTTTTGCTTGTAGCTCAATCAGTTGATCTTGCATTTCACTACGTATCAGAGGATCTAGGGCGGAGAAGGCTTCGTCCATGAGTAGGATTTCCGCATCCGTACATAGCGCTCTTGCCAGCCCCACTCTTTGCTGCTGACCACCTGAGAGTTGCGACGGATATTGATTCTCGTACCCTTGTAAGCCGACACTTTCTAACCACTGTATTGCGGTATCGTGTCGTTTATCTTGTTCGACTCCCTGAATTTCGAGGCCATATGCGACATTGTCAACCACAGTTCGATGTGGCAGCAAACCAAAACGCTGAAAAACCATCGACATCTTTTTACGCCTGAAGGTTTCGAGCTGTGTTTGGTTAAGCTTCATCACATCGATACCTTCTACTTTTATTTCCCCTTCACTAGGATCAATAAGGCGATTGAAATGGCGAATCAAGGTTGATTTACCTGAGCCCGATAGCCCCATAATGACAAAAATTTCACCAGCCTGGATTTCTAGGTTGATATTTTTCAGTCCAACGGTATGACCTGTTTTTGTAAGGATTTCCTCTTTCGTTACTCCGTTTTTAACGTGAGAGAGCACCGATGCCGGATTTTGGCCAAATACTTTATATAGGTTTTTGATTTGGATAAGTGGTTCAGTCATGCTTGAGGTTTCCTAAATGGGCTTGAGTTCGTTTGGCGTATGCTTGTGAGGCGCGATCAAATAAAATTGCCAGAGCCACGATGGCAAAACCATTGAGCAAACCAAGTGTAAAGTATTGATTAGTAATGGATTTTAAAACAGGTTGACCTAGACCTTTGACACCTATCATAGACGCGATAACAACCATAGAAAGTGCCATCATAATGGTTTGGTTAATTCCTGCCATGATAGTGGGCATAGCAAGTGGCAGTTGCACACCAATTAACCGCTGTTTTGCGCTAGCGCCAAAGGCCGTTGCTGCTTCCAATACTTCCTTGTCGACTAATCTGATCCCCAAATTAGTCAGGCGGATCACCGGAGGAATAGCATAGATAACGACAGCAATGAGTCCCGGTATTTTACCAATGCCAAGCAACATAACCACGGGAATGAGGTAGACGAAAGCAGGCATGGTCTGCATGACATCCAGTAGTGGCGTCACCACTGATTGAACTCGATTGGATCGCGCCATAGCAATCCCTATCGGTATGCCCAAAATGATAGAGAGTAAGGTGCAGACGGTAATAATGCTTAGTGTGCGCATTGTGTCTTCCCACATCCCAAAGTAACCAATTAAGAGCAGCGATATGAAGCAACCCATTGACAGCTTCCATGACCGGCTTGCTAGATAGACTAGGCTTGTGCATATAGCGAGTATAATGAACCAAGGCGTGCTGATTAAAAGTTTCTCAAACCAAACTAAAAAGCTCAGTAGTGGGTCAAAGAAAGATTCTATTAGGTCACCGTATTCTCGCGAAAAATCACGGTAAGCACCATCGAGTGACTTGCGGATTGCTCTAAGATCAGAGCGTTCCATTTCGGGAAAGCTGGTCAACCAGCTACTTGTTGACATGGTAATATTCCTTCTTCTCTGCTGCTGCCATGGAAGACAGCAGCAAAGTACTACATTTTATTATAGTGTTTTCTGTTGAGATCGATTCAAAGTGCTTGTTTTACTTTTTTGGCAACATCTTGTGGAACCCAAGCCTGCCAAATTTTTGGGTAGCTCTCCAGGAAGTAAAACATTGCTTCCTCTCCATCCGCTTGGTTATCCTCCATCCAAGCCAAGATTTGATTCATATTATTGTTTGTGAATCCTCTCTTCGTGAAGTATTCGTAGGCTTTAGGTGCCCGTTTGGCAAATTCTTCGGTCGTTATAGTGTGCACCGGAGAAGGCGGGTACATGGTTGGTTTGGGTGCTTCACAGTCAGTTTGTGTAGTGCAGGAGACAAATTCTTTTTCATCTACGCCACTACCAAAATCAACTTTGACCATATCGTATTTGCCGAGAACAGCGGTGGGTGACCAATAGTAGCCAAACCATGCCTCACCGCGTTCATAGGCTTTGGCAATTGAGCCAGACAACCCTGCACTTGAACCGGGATCGACAATCGTAAAACCAGATTTATTTAAATGCATGGCTTTGAAAAGATTGCCTGCACTTATTTGACAATTCCACCCAGCAGGACAGGTATAAAAAGCAGATTGTTCAGGATCCTCAGGATGTTCAAATAGCTTAGCGTGTTTTTTTATCCCTTCTATTGTGGCGAGGTCGGGATACTTTTTGACCAAATACGCAGGAACCCAAAATCCTTCCTCACCGCCATCGAGTAGAGACTTACCCGCATAGCGAAGCCGCTTTTCTTGAACCCCTTTATCTAGCGCTGTTTTAAGGCTATTGCTCCACAATTCCGGCGCGATATCGGGCTGGCCTTTTTCTATCATGGAAGTTCCGGTTGGCATTGTATCTCCGGGGATGAGTTCAGCGTCACAGCCGTATCCATGTTTGAGAATAAAGCGATCGACATTGGCAATTAAGGTGGCGGAGTTCCAGTTCATATCCGCAATGGTGACTTTTCCACAGCTTGCAGCTTGAGCCTGAATGGTGAACAAAACTAGGCTCAACACGAGGGCCATTTGAGGTTTCATTTTAATTTCCTTTTTAATGAATACCTTATCAAAATAGTGAATTAATGATTAGAGTTCAAATTAATAATTCAGTAATTGGAGCTAGCTCAATCACTTCTTTAGCACAATATAAGCCTTTAAAGTCTAATTTTGATCAATTTGTGAGCTTAATTTAGTGTTTCATTTTTATTAAGCTTTGATTAAAGTTTCGAGTACGAATTATTAGTGAACAGGCTTTTTATCATGGTGATCAGTGGTTTGACCATACATTAGTAATATCAGGCCAGCCCCAGTTTGTGAGTTCGACGTCCTCTAATACTCCCTGAAATCGGAGAGTCAGCCGATGGTGAAAAAGTGGGATAAGCCAGTCCTGATGTACCAGTACCGAAGCAATAGGTTCAATCCTATCTAAGTATTGATTCAGTGGTATAGTTGCGCGTAAGGCATCAAGTTGCTCTTTTAACCAAATGGTAGCGGGCAGACCAATACCATGGTGTATTACCGGATTATGGTACAAACCTGAAAATGCAGAGGCATGTCGATTGTCATCTAGATTCAGGTTGTTGATGATCAGTGTTTCTTGCAGTTGGTTGGTTTGTGCAAGATGATTAAGTTCGCGATAACTGTAGGTGTTGATCGTGACATTGATGCCCTGTCGCTCAAGCAGTTGTTGGATTACAAACGTACAACTTTTCATTGGAGCGTAGTCATAAATTGCGATGCTGATAGATTCAGGTACTGTGACTTCAGGTGAAGTAGGGCGAGTTATTGGTTTCCACATTGGTAATAGACTTCGTGCGATCTCACAACCAAACAATAAGCCTTCATGTTCAAGACCGCGATAAATTGCTTGGGGAGTTAAGTAGCCAGAAAGGTATCGGCGTTGATCCGCTGTCAATGGGAGCTGCGCTCTTTGATTGAAGAGAATGTACATACTGCCTTCCTCAATACGTGTCTGATTGACATTGTGATCGATATGCTGACTGACGGCATGAGAAACATAGTACTTTTCGTTATGTGGCTTTCGGTCGCTACGTCTATCGAATGATCGCTGATTTGTTTTTAATTCTTGCTCATCTAGCGGCCAAATGGTGACTTGATCGGTGAGTGCTCTACACGCATAAAAATGGTCGAAGGCTTGTAAACAGAGCTTACTTTCGGAATGTTCTGTAACTTGAAAAGGTCCACTGCCGACAATGTGTTTGTTGCTTGAATCATTGACTTGAGAGGGCGGCTGAATGGCATACTTTACCCCAGATAGGAGACCGCCGAACCCTCTGTCGGCCCCAGTGAGCTTGAAGATCACCTTATTATTTGTTGGTGAATGGATCGAAGCAACATGCTTTAGCTCGTTTTTGTAATGATCGAGTGTGATTAACTTATTGAATAGTTTTGTTATGCTGGGTCCGTCTATGGGGGTACCGTTATGAAAGGTTAACCCGGGACGTAAATAAAAAATCCATGTAAATGCCATGGAGTCGTACTGCCAGTGATGTGCAAGTTGTGGTTCCAGCTCGCCCTGATGTGTACTTTTGACCAAACAGCAGTAGAGCTGGCGAATGAAATAACGTTCACTCGCACGTTGAAGGTGGTGTGGTACTAACCTCTCAAATGGCCTTTTATAGGTTAATTGGATGTGCAGTAAACCTTCACGAAGTGATGCACCTGAAGTGGTTTGCAACAAGCGTCCAAATGTCATTTGATCTTGTTCTAATATCGTCAACGCTTGTTGGTATTTTCCGGCTAAAATTCGTTTGCTCGCGAGCAGCTCTTTGAGTTCGCTAAGGTGATGATTGAGCACTAATGTCGAGCGTCGGCTGCGGCCAACTTTAGGGGTCCAGTTTAACCAATCCAGCACTTGCATTTGTTTTAGTAGGTTCCTCGCATGTCTTGGGCTGGTGCACATTATATCTGCCAGGTCAGGAAGCGCAGTTTTTAGCTCTATGCCAATGCCGAGTACTGCAAGACGCTGATAGTAGCGAACGAGATTAAGATCAGACAAGTTATTCTACCTATAAAACTAGAAATGAGATTTTATTTTACTTCCTATTTTATCAGGAAATAAGGCAAAAACCCGTTTTTATAGCTGATTCAAACTTATTGAGGAAATAAAATAAAAAAATATGTCGGTTTTTGTTTTCCTTATTAAGGGGCACAATAATTTGGTGGGTTTTCACTCACCAGTGCCAGCATACATGCTCCTGACCCCCAAGAACCGTAAGCTGGCGCTGCCTTTTGGTCAGTCTGTTGTTTTAAAACAGACTGTTTCATTATCCGTACCGTATAAATGGTATATAAAATGACACTACGTATCAGGGTTGTGCAATACGGAGCTTGTATTACCTTCCCCAAACTATAGAGTTTGTTATTCCGGAACAAAGGCCGATTCAGGGTTTGCTAAACGATAGGGGCCTCTAGAGCATTGACAGCAAAAGAGTCAATGAGGCTAATAAACAAGGTACTCTGATTACATTCTAATTCTGTGTCGTGTGTACGGGACTTCAGCTCGACTTAGTTTTAACATAGGACCAAGGCACTATGGTAACGTAGGAAATAAAATGGAAAAAGTTGTAGAGCTCAATCAATGGCAGAAAGAACACGTTCAAACCGCGTGTGACTTACAGGCACTTTTTGACCAAGTACAAGATGCCTACCTTCAAACTCCCTTCGTTCCCTATCAGGATAGGATTGACTTACTTAAAAAGTTTAAAAGTCAACTCTTACTGGCGAAAAAAGACTTGGTAGAGGCGTTAAGTAATGACTACGGCTACCGTAGTAGTTTTGATAGCCTAATATGCGATATATTGCCTGCGGTGTCGCACATTGACTATACGATCAGTCAGCTTAAGTCATGGATGAAGCCCAATAGGCGAAAGGTCGATCTTTTGTTGTTTCCATCTCGAGTTAAAGTTGAATATCAGCCTTTGGGTGTGATTGGTGTCATTGTTCCTTGGAATTTTCCCGTTGTATTGAGCGTTGCCCCTATTATAACTGCACTTGCTGCGGGTAATCGCGTTATGGTCAAACTGAGCGAGTACACACCAAGAACAAACCAAGTCATCGAGGGTATTTTTTCCCATTTGAGTGATCATATCGTCACTGTCCAAGGTGAGGGCGAGATAGCACGTTATTTTTCTGCACTACCTTTCAATCATTTGATATTTACAGGCTCAACTCAAGTTGGAAAGCTTGTTGCCGCCGCAGCTGCTCAAAATTTGACACCTGTAACACTAGAGCTCGGGGGAAAGTCTCCAGCTATATTGGCTGAAGATGCCGACGTTAATGCTGCAGTGGACGCGATTTTATTGGGTAAGTCGATAAATGCAGGTCAGATTTGTGTTGCTCCTGACTATCTTCTTTTACCGCAGCATAAAGAACAAGAATTCATCGATCGGTATTTGACTAGATTCAATAAGTTGTACGTCAAAAAAGGCCGAATGCACTCATCAACTCATATAATTAATAATGCCCACTATCAGCGGCTTCAAGCGTTACTCAATGATGCCCAAATCCAAGGTGCAAAAATACATAAGATTGAAAAGGTGGAGTCTGAAGGAAGACAAATGCCTCCTTATTTACTTACTCAAGTTACTGACGATATGAGAGTAATGAAAGAAGAAATCTTTGGTCCAATCTTGCCTGTTATTAGTTATCGAACATTTGATGAGGTGTTTGATATCATCAACTCAAGGCCACGCCCATTGGCGTTGTATTTGATGTCTAATGACAAGCAAAAGCAACAATCTATAGTTAGGAATACTCATAGTGGCGGTGTTGTGTTCAATGACACACTTGTTCATGTCGCAGTAGATGATGCTCCATTTGGCGGTATCGGTGAATCAGGAATGGGACACTACCACGGTAAAGAGGGCTTTTTAACATTTTCTAAAGCTAAAACGGTGATGTCGACTCCGACGTGGCTTCCAAGAAGTGCATGGCTGTTACGATTTCGCAAGATAGCGTTATATGTGCTTGGAAAGTTATATATACGATAAATAACGTGATTGTGCTATTCACATCGATGGTATGGGTTATCGGTTTTGCTCAATGTTGGTGAGGCGTCAGGGAGGAACCAACACTGATTCAAGTTGAGACAGTGCCTAGGTGCCGATATTTTTGCAACCAGAACAATATTCGACCAAGGCTGCTTTTTTACACTGTAAATGTTGAGTTCTTTTTCTCGTTCTCGATGAATACTTTAAATTTTCCAAACCAGTCTATTTTTCCATGTAACTAGATATGAATTCAATTTTTAGTTCAGTTGACTCAAAATAATTACCGTATCCCTGACTAATTTATGTATATACTCAATAGTGAGAGGCAGATTAGGATCAGGGCATAAACCGATGGAATTACGCAATGAGAGGGGGGAGGTGACTCGGGTCGCCGATAACCTGACTTTGAAAGAACTATTAGAAATGGGCTATTCAATAGATTTATGTGATGAAGCGTTTGACCCCAACGAACATTGGATTGCCAAGGCTTCAATACCAGATAACTCCAACCAAAATGAACGATAAGCCTATATAAAAGAAAATCCTACCGTGGTTAGGATTTTCTTTTTTGCTTATTAAAAACCTCTAATGTTGTCAGCTTCCAACTCAGAAAAATATTTAACGGTTTTCACTTTTAATTCCTGTTGTGATGGCTCATCACAGACTATTACTGCTTTGGGATGGAGTTGCAGTGCGGAGACTGTCCAGAGGTGGTTTACGCATCCCTCAACAGCCGCCTCCAGAGCGAGAGCTTTGTTATGGCCAGTAACTAGAATCATAACTTCTTCTGCATCCAACAGTGTTCCCACTCCTATGGTGAGTGCGAATTTGGGCACTTGTTCTATGTCACCATCAAAGAAACGTGAATTGGCGATACGCGTATCTTCGGTTAATGTTTTTATTCGTGTACGTGACGATAGAGAAGATGCAGGTTCATTAAAGGCGATATGTCCATCATTACCGACACCTCCCATGAAAAGGTGAATTTTCCCGTAAGATGATATTTTTTCCTCATATCGTTGGCATTCAGCTTCATTATCTCCTGAATTACCATCAAGTAGATTAATATTTTTTTGATCAATATCTACGTGGTTGAAGAAATTTTTGTACATGAAAGAGCGGTACGACTCCGGGTGGTCTTTAGGGATCCCTATGTACTCGTCCATGTTAAAAGTTACAACATTTTTAAAGCTTAACTCCCCTGCGTTATAAAGTTTAATGAGTTCTTTATAGGTCTCAAGGGGGGTCCCACCGGTAGGTAAGCCGAGAACAAAAGGACGGTTTGGTGTTGGGCTAAACGCTTTAATGCGTTTTGCTATATGTAATGCTGCCCATTTGCCAACTTGTTTAGAATTATGTAGTGGGATTAGTCGCATTGTCGTCCTCTAATATGTGTACATTCAGATAGTTTGATATTTTTTATTATAAAATAAGTCTGTTTTTTGATCCATTATTTTTACATTACCACAAGTTTTTCTGTCTTTAAAATAGACTTTTTTAGATTTTTATGGACAAAAAATTCGCCTTTAAAAAAAAGTAAAATATTCAACGGGTGTTCCACTTACTGGACTTCAACAAGGAACTCAAAGGTGACACTGGTTATACTGTGTACATGCGGTACTAAATTATAGAGCTTTATCATCTATGATGAGTATCAGAATTGTATGAAGAGAATATAAGAAAAAGAAAATGAGTATAATGGGGATCGCGATTGGCGCGACAGGCCTACTTTTGTTGGGCATGTTTTTGTGGATGTTGGCGCTGTCAATGCGGAAAAAAAGACTTGAGCAAGAGCGAAAAGAGCGAGAAATCGCCCAGCGTAAAGCTCTGGAAAAAAATCGTCAGAAAGAACAGAGTGAGCGTATCGCGAAAGCAGAAAGCGGGCACATTCCGACGATTCTGTATTTGGCCAAAGAAGCTGAGAGGGCACAACCCGAAGAAGCTGTGTATTGGTACACTCAAGCAGCAAAGCTAGATAATATCGCGGGTATGTATGGTGTTGTTCGTTTGAGTGATATTTTCAATCAAAACGAGGTACTAAAGCAGCAAGCCGCCTTCTGGAAACTTTGTATTTCTGCCGCAGAGGGGAGTATAAACGATCAGTTTGAAATGGCTAAGGCACTATTGAAAGGTGAAGGCACAGACGTCAATATGGAGAAAGGCGTCGCCGTTATGGAATCTGTAGCTGCCCAAAATCATCTTGGGGCTTTATTGTATCTTGGCGATTGGAATATTGCTGATAACAACCCAAAGAAAGATAGTAAAAAGTCCACTCAATTCTATCACAAGGCTGCCTTAGAAAAGAGCAATGAAGCTCGGATGAAGCTTGGCTTGAGTTATATTCAAGGTCGGGGGGTCCCGAGTAACTTCGAGCGGGGGATATATTGGCTCGAACGTGCCGCAGAAAAAGGGTATCTAGAGGCCATCTATAAAGTGGGTGAAGCTTGGGTTGATCATAAAAAGAATGGAAATGCCATTGCTTATATATGGATGTTTATCGCTGGTAATCTTGGCCACAAAGATGCCAGTCACAGACGTGACGAGATTGCTGGCGTTATCGGTATTGACTCAGTGGTAGGCCTACAAAGTATTGCAAAGCCAATGGCGAAGAAGATCGCGGAAAAGAAAGTCGTCAAGCACTCGATAATCAAAGCTCTCAATCGGCTCCACTCACGCGATATACCAGTAAATGAAAATACGGAGCACTCAGAAGCTTCTGCGGTAAGTGATGAAGATAAAGAGTCTGTAAGCGGTGAGAATAGTGAAAGTAATATTGAACAAGCTGCTATTCCTAGTGGAGATGAAAGTATTAATACAGAAGAAAAGTTAGATTTCTCAAAATCTCCGATAGATAAGCAATAACAAGGGCCTCGTGAGAGGCCCTTTTTACAAGAGATGATTTAAGCGCCAGCTTGTCTTTGTTTTGCTTTACAAACTGCGGCAGTGAAAACGACGTCGGTAGAGCTATTCAGTGCTGTTTCAGCTGAATCCTGAACAACTCCAATGATAAACCCAACAGCAACTACTTGCATCGCTACTTCGTTTGGAATCCCGAAAAGCCCACAAGCTAGGGGAATAAGAAGAAGTGAGCCGCCAGCAACACCTGAAGCTCCGCACGCCGAGACAGCAGCAACAATACTTAGCAGCAAAGCTGTAAAGATATCGATTTGTACTTCCAAAGTATGAACGGCTGCAAGCGTCAAAGTGGTTATTGTGATTGCGGCGCCAGCCATGTTAATTGTTGCGCCAAGTGGTATAGATACTGAGTACGTATCCTCATCTAATTTTAACTTTTCACATAGCGCCATGTTAACTGGAATGTTTGCTGCACTTGATCGAGTGAAGAATGCTGTAACACCACTTTCCTTAATACATTGAAATACTAATGGGTATGGGTTTTCTCGAGTTTTAACCAAGACGATAAGAGGGTTAACAACGAGTGCAATAATAAGCATTGAGCCCAGTAGAACCGCAAGTAAATGTGCATAGCCTGCCAAAGCATCGAAACCTGTTGTGGCGAGTGTGGAGGATACTAAACCAAAAATACCGAAAGGTGCTAGGCGAATAATAAAACGAACGATTTGAGATACACCGTGGCTAAGATCTTCAAAAACGGCTTTCGTTGTATTAGATGCATGATGCAGAGCTAGTCCAAGGCCGATTGCCCATGCAAGGATACCAATATAATTGGCATTCATAAGAGCACTGACGGGGTTATCGACGACTTTGAATAGAAGAGTGTTCATTACCTCTGCAATACCTTGGGGAGGCGTTGCTCCTTCGGCGCCAGAAACAAGAGTCAATGTTGTTGGGAAAAGAAAGCTCATAGCGACTGCAGTAAGGGCAGCAGTGAATGTGCCAAAAAGATAAAGGACAACAATAGGACGCATGTAGGTGTGCTGGTTTTTTTTCTGATTTGCAATCGATGCTGCAACGAGAATGAAAACCAAAATAGGCGCAACTGCTTTGAGCGCACCAACGAATAGACTTCCGAGTATACCGACGTTTTGGGCATGTTGTGGAGAAACGGTGGCTAACCCAACACCTAATATGATGCCAGCTAGTATCTGTAAAACCAAATTACCACGTGCAAAACGTGCGAAAAAAGAACTTTGTTGCATACTTATTCCTACAATGAATATTTGTATTAAATTCTACCAATTTCAATCATTGAAACTGAAGACGCTATACTAGCGACTTGAAATATTGTGTCTAGAATTAATTGGAAATTGGGATTAAAAATTAAATTTATACACTTATTGTTGTTTTAATGTTGATTTTTTGTATTTTTTGTAGTTCAAATAAAAATATCAGCTGGTTAACTTTTAGAAATATATTTTATGGTTTTGTCGGGCGTCTATTAAAAATAGAGATGTTTTTGAAAAGAATGAGTATCGCGATTGCTCGGTCAATTTCGATATTAACTCAGTACGCAAGTGACTTCAAAATGCATTGTTCCCAAAGGGCAAGTTGACTTGCCTTAAGAGAAAACTGTTCCCGATCCATCAAGCATTTTGAAGTAATTTGGAATTGATAGTTTATGTCTCTAATAAATGCAGAAAATAAAGCGAAGATACACAGTGTTAGAAAGGCAAATTTTAAAACCCAGTGCCTAGCCCTCAATATAAACGCTAAGCACTGATATGAATTTAGGTAAATTAATGATGATGCTCGTGTTTCATTCCACTCATCACTTTTTTAATCGGTGCCTCTAACTCTTGGGTTTCCCCGTTGGCGAAAGTAATTTTTACTGGGATCGTATTTCCCTCAGCTAGTGGTTTTTCCAAGTTGAACAACATAATGTGTAGACTACCTGGTTTTAATGTCACACTGCCGTTTGCTGGAATCTTAATTTTCTCTACCTGACGCATTTTCATCACTTCACCATCCATGATCACGTCGTGTAGCTCGACTTTACCTGCTGCTTTTGTCTCTGCTGAGACAATGTAGCGATCTTTATCACTGTGATTCATAAAGTGACCAAATAAGGCACTAGTTTCTGCAGAGGGCGGCGTTGCACGGGCGTATACATCGTGAGCCATTATCTTGGCACAAGCGGAAGTAAAAGGGCTTATGGTGAGTAGGCTGAGCAATAATGCTTTAATTTTCATTATGATATTCCTTTTGAGCTAATAAATTAAATGCTTTAATAAGCGGAGCTGGGGTCAATGTATGGGGTACTTTAGTAATCAATGTCCCATCTGGCTTTAGAAAATAGAAGTAAGAGCTGTGGTCTAGGGTGTACTTTAGCTCGGAGTTTTCTAGCTTCGTTTTACGAAATAGAACGCCATATCTATTTGCCAATGGCGTGGTAATGTCGAGAGGCGCGGAAAGGCCTTCAATCATAGGATGAAAATATTGTGCATATCGATACGAATCTGCGGCTTTATCTCTTTCTGGATCCAGTGATACAAACATGGGTCTAAATTTGTTTTTTGTAGCCTCGTCTATCTGGTTAAGAGCACCAGCTAACATGGCAAGTGAAGTCGGACATACATCAGGACAGCGGGTGAAGCCAAAATAAACGACTCTAATACGACTGTCATTTGTGTCAAAAATTTCGACAGGCTGCTCATCTTTACCGTATAAAACTACATTTTTTTTAGGGGTACTTTTTACTATGGTCTCTGTGACTTCGTCGTTGGTGAAATAGCTTTTTATTCCAAAGCCAAGCGCAAATGCTAAGAGCAAGACTAATGACCACGTTTTACTCATTGTTCCATCCTTATCGATGTGTTTATTAATTGTTCTCCATCCGTCAATTGTCCGAACCATGTCATGCTGTTTTCAGTACAAACAGGTAAGATGATCTCTCCAGAAAAGGAGTGGTGAGAGGTTTTATCCAGTCTGAACATGACTTCTCCCATCATCATTTCGTAACCCTCAAGAGTAAGCATGAGATAATCCTGCTTACTATTTGGCCAGTAAACATCGATTTTTGTTGGTTTGAGCGGTTGGGTAATATCTTTATCTGCAATAATAGAAATTTCGTCATGCACGCAAACAACTTTACTCACAGAGCAATTGGTCGCAGGTAAACTTTTAGCGTGTTTGATTCCGAGCACTTTAATCAACTCATCTAGGAAGAATCCCCCAGCCAGAGCTATGAGGATAAAGGAAAGCTTCAATAAATTATTCATGTGCTGCTTCCTATTATCAAGAGCACAGAATGTTAACATAACAGGAGGTGTATATCTTAGCCTTGTCTTCAAAATAGAGACAAAAAAAGATGAATCATGGCGTCTGATATCTTGTGTTTATTGAATCAAAGGTAGACGATTTTTTTTGTAAATAAATGAGTATTAATAAAAGTTATTGCATTAAAATCATATGCATATATCACAATTTATAAAACTCGTGCAGTAAAGAATAGTCCGATTCACTTTGTTTAGTTAACCTGCGGTTTGAATATCCTATTAACTAAGAGATATTAGTGGTCATGCTGCAAACCGAAAGAGAAATATCTGTAGATCTAATTCAGGCTGCTTTTGTTATCGCATCGACAACAGATATTCTTCGCGAAAAAGAAAAGAGCCACAAGCAAAAAGTCGCATATATATCATATTGTTGTGCACAGAAAATGGGTTGGGAAGCTCAGTTATGTCAACAAGCATTTGTTGTTGGCCTTATCCATGATTGTGGGTTTTCTTTGAAGGGTAAGCAAGAATTTTTACTTGCTCAAAATCGTTCAGATCTTGAACAGCACGATTTGATGAGAGGCTATTTGATGCTTAGGGAGTGCTCTCCATTTGCCCAGCTAGCGGAACCAGTTCTTTATCAAAAAACAGATTGGAAGTTTTTGCAGAAAATTACCACAACATCAATCTATAACAAGCACATGGCTGCTCTTATTCATCTTGCTACTTTTATCGAAAAAAGAATTACTTTGGAAGCCCTAGATCAATATCAAAACATCAAAAAATCGGTAAAGGATAGGCTTATTCAGCAGGTATTGTCATACTCAGGGACAAAGTTTCACCCTCAACACACAGAAAGTATTAAAAGCCTTTTTCATTCGGATGGTTTTTGGTTTTCTATGGAAAGTCATTTTATTGAAGAGTTATCGAATACATTTTCGTGTGAGCAATGGTCTCACCAACTATCCGGGGTATCAGCTGCAATAAGCGTTGCCGAGCTTTTATTAGAGATCATTGCAGGTAAGAGTGATTTTACCTATACACATTCGATCAAAGTGGCAAAATTAGCTCTATATCTTGGGAGTAAAATGGGGTATTCCGAGGAAAATGCACAAATGCTCTATTTAGCTGGGATGATCCATGATATAGGAAAAATTAAAACGCCAGAATACGTTTTACATAAACCAAGTAAATTGGATGATGAGGAGTTTACTTGTATTAAACGTCATGCAACAGACTCTCACTATCTACTTGGCAAAATGTTTCGGCATCGATACCTAGCAAATTGGGCAGCGAACCATCATGAGCGGCTTGATGGTTCCGGGTACCCATTAGGTTTAACTGCTAAGTATTTGGACGAACCAAGTAGGATCATCGCGGTTGTTGATGTGTTTCAAGCACTCACACAACATCGTCCATATCGAGGTGGTATGTCGTTGCCTCAAGTGCTTGAAATCTTGAAGCAATCGGTTTATCACAAGCAGCTCGATGGAAATGTTTTTTCGCATTTACTCCAATATGCTGATGAGTGTTTTAGTATTTCTACGGCTTAATCACTTTTGGTTTATATATAGCTTGAAGCGTTTTTGCGTCTCAATATCTGCCTTTTGGTACCAAAAGTGGAGCATTTCTTCAGCTGTATTAGGGTCTACATTCATTGATTGACTCGGTGTTTGCTGAGTCATTAGTGATGCTGAGATTGTTATCGCTGCGCTGCCACCATTGCGATTATATTTGGTCATCTCATCTTGAAAGTTACGACCAAACTGTATGCCATCTTTAGTTAATGTGTCCTGTTTCACTTCGATGGCCTTACCATTGATATCGTTGAGACCCCATTGTAAGTCTTTTATTTTTCTCATGCCCTCTTGTTCATTTCGATAATTAGGGAGGACAAACTCCAGTTTAGTGTCTGCGGCAGTGAACGTTCCAATGGTCGCATTACTTTCTAGAATAGAACGATCTTTTCCTTGATCAAAGTATGGCTTATAAGTAAATAGAATCTGGTTTTCACCATTAGGAAGTGTAAGGCTTTCTTTAGATGAAAAAAAACCATCAGATAAATCGGGCTTTTCACCATTTACCAGAAGTACATCAACCTGTTTTGGTATTTGTAGTTCAACGCTTGCTGAGGCGTAGCTACTGACTATTAACGGGAGGAGTGTTAGTGCCGCGACTTTGAGTTTCATTTTTATTCCAGATAAATTTAAGCATTATCGACTGAGAATGCCTTGCTTATTGGTGTATTTCAATCATCTTATGTTAGAAATTTGCTAAATTTGGATAATGTAATCACCCTGTCGATTAATGTCTCTTTAGTTATTGGTATTGCTTGGGTATATCGATATTTAATCAGTGGGAAGGGTAGAGCGTTGAAAGACCGACTTTAGCTCGACCGTTGATTCAATTTTTGCAATACAATCAATGGTCGAGATTTGTTTTTTTAACAGGCTTTCATAGTGTGCTAGGTCTTTTGCTACCACCTTTATAAGGTAGTCATGATGTCCAATGATAACTGAACATTCGGTTACCTGAGGTATATTAACGATACTTTTCTCGAACAACTCGCCAGCCTCCTCAGAGTTGCTTTTTAAGCTTACAAAAGCATGAATCACAACATGGTACCCAAGTTTTTTCGGATCGAGACAGCACTTATAGCCTCGTATTACCCCACTTTGTTCCAGCTTACGAATTCGTCTGAGGCATGGTGTGTCTGACATATTAAGAGAAGCTGCCAACTCACTAATAGCGATACGTCCATTATTCTGTAAAGCTTCTATGATAAGTCTATCTTTGTTGTCCATACAACGACTCCTTGATTGCATATCGATACAGTATATCTAAATTATAAAAAATTCCTCTAATATAAAAGCAAAAAGTAGCGAATTTTAACTAAATTCACTCCTTCATGTTTGTTAAAATTTAGATAATTAATTGTTGAATTTTATCTTAGTAAAGATGTTGGAGTGGCTATCATGACTGAGAATACATGGAAGTTTGATGAGTGGATTCGCACACAGTTTGTTGAGCATAATAATGAACTTGAGTGCCTATATTGGCAGCAGTCGGATAAAGCGAATGTTGAGGGTATTGGGGAAGAGATAAAAAAATCACTTGTTGAACAAGGGAATTACTATATTTCCAAGCTTCTCCAGGAAGGTAACACCGATGAGGGGTTTGATGCTGACTTTGACTTGTTGGGTAATGTTGGGTTGTTTATGGCCGCGTGCCGTAGGCACGAAATAACAGAACCTTCACGCGAGCGTGTCTCACCGCTACACGAAGCTTCCGCTCTATCTATGCAAATTGGTGCATCTATCGGTGTTACACCAAGGTTTGCAACTGCACATTTAACAACGCACAACCGAGCTGTTAACGGTCGTTATAAACGTTTCACGGACCTTGATGCCGAAAAGCTATTTGTTGACTACAATACGCGCGGAATTTTAGCATTTAAGCGTGCGGCAGATGCGTTATTAAAAATTAAGCCCATTGGTGTATCACACCCCATGGCAGAGGACCTTTTTAAAGTTGCCTATCAGGCCTTGGCTGATGTTTATCAATCCAACGAAATTTTATTTTCTGAACTCGACTCTGATGCGTTTTTTTATCAAGTTAGACCTTACTATAAGCCTTATCGCGTTGGCCAACATATTTATCGCGGCGCAAATGCAGGAGATTTCGCGGGAATTAATGTTATAGACCTACTTTTAGGCCTATGTCTGGCAAATGAGTCCTCTTATTCTCAGCTATTAGTGGATAAGTTTCTCTATATGATGCCAGAGGATCAAAGAATTCTTCGAGATTGTATGAGAATGACCTCACTAATGGATGAGTTTATTTCAGTGATGGATAGAAGTCGCCATCAAGTCTGGTACAAAAAGCATTTAGCTCTTTTTCTTAGTGTATGTGAGATGCATGGTAAGACAGCCCAGCAACACCATAATCAATTAGTTGAAAAATACATTGCGGTTCCTGCTAACTCAATGAATCAAGAGCATATGGATAAATTGACAGCGAGTGGTCCTCCCCTCAACGTTTTATTGGGAGCGCTAGAAAAGTTAAAAGACCGAAGAAACGCTGTTAAGCGAGATGACATAGTCACTCGTTTTGATGATATCCAGAAACTTAAACACTCACTAAGTTAAGGAAAGTATGATGAAGTCTGTGCTTAAAAAAAGTGATTTTTATTGTCCTAAAGGAACGTATCTACTAAGCCATTCTGTGGGTCGTCCGTTCAGATCACTAAGTGAAAATATTCAAAGTACCTTCTATTCACCGTGGCAGTCAGGCTCTACAGAGCCATGGGGAGAATGGCTAGAGATACTGCAAAACTTTCGCTTAGAATTAGCAAAACTATTTTGTGGTGAAATCGAAGAATTTTGTCCTCAAGTTAATCTTTCATCATCTCTGACTAAAATTGTTCAATCTCATCATCGTCTTGCTCGAAATCCTGTGATTTTAATGAGTGAGCAAGACTTTCCGAGTATGGGGTTTGTTCTCAACAAAGCACCACTGGAAGGTGCAACAATACGGTTGTTGCCTAAGGAGTGTGATGTATCAGACCCAAATGTTTGGCAAGATTATTTACGTCCGGATATTGACCTAGTATTTGTGAGCCATGCTTACTCAAATCTTGGCCAAAAAGCTCCGATTGAGCAGGTGATAAAGAGAGCCCGCCAGCTTGATATTATCTCGATAGTCGATGTTGCACAATCTGCCGGCATCATTGAGTTAAATTTAACAGCCTGTAGACCTGACTTTATGATTGGCTCATCTGTTAAATGGCTTTGTGGTGGCCCCGGTGCTGGCTACCTTTGGGTAAATCCTGAAATTGTTGATTCGTGTCACCCGAAAGACGTCGGTTGGTTTAGCCATGAAAATCCATTTGAATTTGATCTCAATAACTTCCGATATCATGGCTCGGCGCTCAGATTTTGGGGTGGGACGCCTTCGGTTGCACCGTATGCCGCTGCGGCGCATAGTATTGCAAGATTTAACTTGGCGGGGCTAGATCATGTAATGGAACATAATCAAGTGCTAATTGAATACCTAATCAGTCAAATGGGTGAATGGATAGTTTCACCACATGATGTGGCTAAGCGCAGCGGGACAGTGATTGTACGAGTGCCTGATAGTCCCGATGTTCTAGAGAAGCTCAAGTCCAACCAGATCTGGGTTGATCAACGACAATCCGGTCTGCGTGTTTCTCCTCATATCTACAACTCAAAACAAGATATGGATTTATTTACCGAGCAATATTTGGCACTTTGTGGGTGATCATATCAGGTAATTTCACTACTTCTGCATGCAAAACGAAAGGTTGGCCCAATTTAAGAGGGTCAACTACATGATTTAAGGTTATTTTTCTTGGAAAAATAAGGCTCATTAAATTTTGAGATATTTTATGTTTTTGGGACAAAATAGGTAGTTTTTAATCTCCTATAAACTCTTATATAGATATAAATATCATCAATTCATGATGTTAAAATTAAGATAATATCTGTTCGTGCCATTTTCTCACATTGAACGCTTTCATTCCGTTGAATTTCGAGTCAACACCTTATGTTTATGTAACTCTAATCTAGTTAAGCATTAATTTTCAGTGTTCTCTCGAAAATGATGTTAATTTTTTTCGACTAAAAAAAAGTCTCTTAAATACTTAGAACGGTGTTAAACCCAGTTTTAGGCTGGGTTGCTTGCGCTTTTTGAGCGCACTTAAAAAATGAGAGAGACAGGTATGAATGGTTTCAAGTTTGGGGCAGCATTTTGGATGCTATCCGCTATCGGGTCAGTCAGTGCTGCACCCTCTGTACCAACAATTGATGTTTATGGTTCAAATAATCTTCAGTTTTCAAAAATAGAGCTAACCATGGATTCGACTTCAGGTTATTACGATATGGTTAAATATTCTGATGAAGCTGAGGTGTCGATTAAGTTTACCCAGTGGAGCGGTGATCCGGGCGATAGTTATAAAGTTTATTTCGATGATGTTGAGGTCGCCTCCGGCGCAATTTCTGGAAATCAAACCACCGCAATATTTTCCATGGCTCAGGGAGGTCGATATAAGGTTGCAGTTGAAGCTTGTGATTCCACAGGTTGCAGCCGCAGTGCAGAACAACAACTTATTATTGCAGACACAGATGGTTCACACCTTGAACCCTTGAACATGAATGTCGATCCTAACAATAAAAGCTACGATACAGACCCAGATACAGTCGTAGGTACTTATTTTGTTGAATGGGGAATTTATGAACGTGAGTATACCGTAGATAACATTCCTGTCGATAACCTTACTCATATTCTCTATGGCTTTATCCCTATTTGCGGCCCCAATGAATCGTTAAAGTCGGTGGGGGGGAACAGCTATAATGCATTGGTGACAGCGTGTCGCGGTGTTCAAGATTACGAAGTTGTCATACATGATCCTTGGGCAGCATATCAAAAGAGCTTTCCTCAAGCCGGACATAAATTTAGTTCTCCGATCAAAGGTAACTATGCGATGTTAATGGCGTTAAAGCAGCGAAACCCTGATCTAAAAGTTATCCCTTCAGTTGGCGGGTGGACGCTATCCGACCCTTTTTATGACTTTACCAACAAAGCTTATAGAGACCGTTTTGTCGCTTCTGTAAAGCGTTTCCTCCAAACATGGAAATTTTTCGATGGTGTTGACATTGACTGGGAGTTTCCCGGAGGCGGCGGGGCAGGGCCTGATCTTGGAGACCCAATTAATGACGGACCTGCCTATATCGCTCTGATGCAAGAACTGAGGGCAATGCTTGATGAACTAGGAGCTGAAACTGGTCGAACTTACGAGCTTACGTCGGCTATTGGAGTGGGCTATGACAAAATTGAGGACGTAGATTATTCCAACGCAGTCCAATATATGGACTATATCTTTGCTATGACTTACGACTTTTATGGGGGGTGGAATAATGTCCCAGGGCACCAAACTGCTCTCTTCTGTGGACGTTTCATGCGTGCTGGTCAATGCGATGGCTCAGGAAACGATGACAAGGGCGTTCCTTATAAAGGGCCTGCCTACACCGCTGACAACGGAATCAAACTTTTATTGGCTCAAGGTGTACCCGCTAACAAACTCGTTTTGGGAGCGGCTATGTATGGTCGTGGTTGGGAAGGCGTTTTACCAGACACATTGACCGATCCACTTGACCCGATGACAGGGAAGGGAACAGGTAAATTGAAAGGCTCTAAAGAGCAAGGTGTTTGGGAAGAGGGGGTCATAGACTATAAAGGCATTAAACGTTTTATGCTGGGTACCGATAACCTCGGCGTAAATGGTTTTCAGTATGGATATGATGATCAGGCACAGGCACCGTGGGTTTGGAATCAAGAAACTGGACAATTGATTACCTTCGATGACCCACGCTCAGTGATGGAAAAAGGTGCTTACGTTAGATCATTAGGGCTTGCTGGATTATTCTCATGGGAGATCGATGCGGACAATGGGGATATCTTAAATGCAATTCATGAAGGATTAGCAGCGGATAAGCCGCGCAATCAACCACCAGTGGCTCGAACGAGCTCAGATATGGCAGTGGTTGGCCCAATATCGCTCAATCTTGATGGTAGTAATTCAGAAGACGCCGATGGTCAAATTGTCCGCTTTGAATGGGAGCAGGTTTCAGGCCCCAGAGTTTCTCTTTCTGGAGAGAACAATACGATAGCTCGTATTGATATCCCTGAAGTTCTACAGAAAGAGGTCATAGCGTTTGACCTTACGGTAACAGACAATGGAGGAGCAAAAGATACAGACACTGTTCTTGTAACCGTAAGTCCTAAAGGCACTTCACCAAATAACCGTCCACCGATCATCAAAGTCTTGGCTCCACAGACGGTTAAACGTGGAGAAAGTGTGGTTATTGACGCTTCTGCAACGTCTGATCCAGATAGCGACCCTCTGTCTTATCAGTGGACAGCGCCACCAGATATTATCCCAGTAATTACCAGCAATAAGCTTACATTCAATGTTGGTGACTATAAAGACGATAGAGTGTTGGAGTTTAGCCTTGAAGTGTCAGATGGTACCCATGTTGTAAAACAGCCTATTGTTATCAAGGTCATTCGTGGTTCTGGAGGCGGAGACTTGTGTTCAAACCTGTGGAGTGAAGAAAAAGTTTATAACGGTGGGGACAAAGTAAGTTGGGATAATAAAGTATGGCAGGCAAAATGGTGGACTCAGGGTGACAATCCTTCAATGTCGGGAGAGTGGGGAGTTTGGAAGCTCATCGGCAATGCGGATTGCCCAACATCTTAGCCAGATAAAAACGGCCACTCTTTTTCGAGTGGCCGCAAGCAGTCTAGGGTAATGGCAGAATTTTAATCTGCCGCTTTTACTTTCCCTTGACGAAGATTGTAAAGGACTTCCGCTTTAGGGCCATCAGCAATAACACTGCCTTTTTCTAGCACTATGATACGGTCAACAACATCTAACATAGAAGTCTTGTGTGTAATTAACACTAAGGTTTCGGTTTTCTTTAATTGAGCTAACTGTTGTTTGATATGCATTTCTGAACGATTGTCCATAGCACTCGTCGGTTCATCTAGCAGTAAAACAGGCGGCCTCCCAACTAAAGCTCTCGCAATTGTTACTGCTTGGCGTTGCCCGCCAGATAATAACATTCCCCCTTCTCCCACTTGGCGTTCAAGACCCGCTGGATCTTGCTGGGTAAAAACGGTAACTCCTGCTCGGTTTGCGGCATCAAGTACGTCTCTATCATCCGATAACGGTCTACCTAGAGTAATGTTATCTCTGATCGTACCAAAGAAAAGTTGGCTATCCTGCGGAACACAGCCAATGTTTCGTCTTATATCAACGTGGTGGAGCTGCTCAATATCGGTATCATCGATTCTAACGTGGCCTTCTGTGGGTTTGTAAAGGCCCATAATGAGTCTTTCTAAAGTCGTCTTACCTGACCCTATTCGTCCTATAATTGCGACTTTTTCTCCAGGGTTGATTGTAAAGCTTAAATCACGAATCGATGCCACCGGAGAGTCTGGATAAGAAAAATTCACTTTATCTAGTTCGATTTTTCCATGGATAATCGGACGATGAATATAACGCTTGCCTTCTTCTTGCTCATCAGGCATTGCCATTACCTGTTCTATAATTGTCATCGCGGATTTAGCTTGATTATACCGAGTAGAAAGAAGCGACAGTTGGACTAGGGGACCGATTGCTTTGCCACTCAACATGGTCGCTGCAATCAATCCACCCATTGTAAGCTCGGCCTGCGAAATTAGGTAAACACCCAAAATAATCATACCAACATTCGACGCTTGTTGGACAAAGCCTGCGGTATTTTGGATGCCATCAGTGATGCGACGACTCTTGATGTTCCAATTTGACATATGAGCCACTGCCTCTTCCCAACGAAACTGGAACTGGCTTTGTGCACCGAATAATTTAACAGTCTCTAGCCCAGATAGACTCTCTATTAGATTGGCATATTTTTGAGAGGAAAGACGAGAGCCTTCTTCAATAGTATGTTTTAAAGGTCCCTGAACAAAGTAGGCATATCCAACTAAAATAATGACACCAACAATGGGGACTATGACTAAGTTGCCTGCCATCATCCAAATTAAGAACAAAAAGAGCAATGCAAAGGGGAGATCGATCAGAGCACCTATCGTTGCCGATGTGAAGAATTCTCGGATTGACTCAAACTCTTGTAAGTGGCGAGCGAATGCCCCAACCGATGCAGGGCGTGCCTCCATCCTTACACCCATGACTTTGCTAAAAAGTTTTGACGATATGAGTATGTCCGATTTTTTTCCTGCAACATCGATAAAGAAGCTTCTGAGGAGCTTGAGGAGGAGATCAAAAATGAAAATGACAAAAATACCACTGGCGAGTACCCACAACGTTTCGAAGGCAAGGTTGGGCACGACTTTATCGTAAACAATTCGGGTGAACATTGGAGCCGCGATGGCAAAAAGATTGATTAGAAGTGAAGCAATGAGTACGTCACGGTAGATTTTTTTTGATTGCCATAGCGTACTCCAAAACCAATGACCTTCACGACTTTTTAAAACCCCTGGTGACCGCTCATCGTACCTAAACTGTTTTTTAACTAGAAAATAACGGCCAGAATATTGCTGTTTTAGATCTTCATAACTGCTTGATATGGGGACAAAACCTGAACCATCGGTCACTATCTCGACTTCAGTTTTTTCTTCGTTAACACTATTTAAAACACAAGAACCCCCATCTTTCAGCATCAACACAACCGGAAGCACTAGTGGTGATATTGCATCAAGCTCACCTTTATTTTCTTTTGCAACCAGTCCCGCTCTTTCTGCTGAGCGAGGGAATAAATGTGGGGTAAGCTTTCCATCTGAAAGTGGCAGACCGTTAATAAGAGCTTCCGGTGAGTTGGCCAACCCATAGTAACGGCTCACGTAGATAAGGGAATTGAGTAACGGATCCTGCATGCTGTGCCTTTTTTAATTATTTATCTACGATAAAGCCTTGGAAGACTTCAATAAAATGTTCCGCGAGTAAGTTTAACTGATCTTTAGTCTCTACCCTAGATGCAATCGTTTTTATACCTAGGTTATTTGCAGTTCGCGATATCGAAGTCAAAGTAAATTTTTGGTTTTCATCATCAAGATTATGAGTGTATAGATAATCAAGTTTGACGTAGGCAGGGCGGAATTCATTCAGGTAATCAAGTGATTGAAAATTACGTCCGTAGTTATCGACACCAAACTCAGCCCCAGCAGATCGGATTGCATTACAAAATAGCGCTGTATGATGAGGAGAGTTAATAAAGCAGTTTTCCGGTACCTCAAAATGTATCAAGTGCGCCAAGGCACTATTTTTCGACAAAAATTGTGAAACCCAGCGGATAAAGCTCGGTTGAGAAATACTGTTTTGTGAAATGTTAATTGCAAACGGTACATTTTTTTCTAGAGATTTCTGATGTTTGGTAATGGACTCAATAACATGCTGATCCAAAATATGACTTGAGTTCAATTGTTCTAGAGCATAGAGGTATTGATTCGCTGTGAATCTTTTTCCATCGTCCGTCTCAATGGCAGAAAATACCTCTTTATGGTAAGTGTTTCCCTCACCATCGTTGGCGGCTTGAGTACGAAAAGTTACCCAACCATTGTGTATGGCCTCCTCGACTAAGTTCTTCCATTGCTGTTTGCCCATTAGGTTCTCATCATTATCACCCGTGACAAAACCATAGTGAATTTGCGGGTTAGTTTTTGCGCTCGCTAGGGCATTATCGAGCATAGTGAGTAGTTCTGTAGAGCTTGTTTGAGTGCGGCTAAAGGCAACACCTAAAGAAAGGTTTGACTGGGCCATTCCTGTGGGGTCAGCATTGAGGTCATGAACATATGTTATCAAACTCTCTGCGACAATTTTGACTTCTTCCTCATCTAGGCTCGGAAGAATAATGCCAAATTCCTCTGATGATATTCGCGCTATTGTTACTTCAGGCGAGGTAAGTGAGACTTTGAGATGTCTTGCAAATTCAGCCACCATTCCATCACCGGCTTCATAACCTTTTTCTTCATAGAGATCTCTAATAAAACCAGCTTCTAATATCGCTGCACCACCATGACCACTTTCTCCAAGCCATGAGTTGAGTTGGCTCATGAAATAGGCTCTATTTCCAAGTTGAGATACAGGGTCAATGTACGCTCGTTCACGTAATTGCTGTGCCTCTTTGGCTTGTGCCTTGAATGACTTTTCTAGCTGTACAGACATACTATTGATGCCATCAACCACATAGATTAAATCTTGTGTATTCGGTCTAGGTAGTGGCTCTCCAAATTGATGTTTTGCAACTTGCTCCATTTTATTCACAATAAGTTGAAGCGGGTGTAATGCTCTTTTTAAGATGAGTGAAATAGATATTAAGGCAAAAAACATAATCGCAAAAAAGGCGATGATTAGGCGTTCAAAGGCGACCCATAGTTGCGAATAGGCATCGCTAGGGTCGCTGGTAATTTGAACCTCTGCAAGTTGTAACCAACCGCTAGTCACGACCCTCTGGTCGACAATGGGCTCAAATAAGTCGAGTGACAGGAACCACTCGGGTACTTGTGTTGATGCTGATGAGTATGATCGAATAATTTCATCACCAGTATCAAGGAACTTTAGTTTTACTGTTGAGTAACTACTTCCATCAAATAGAGCATTGATGACTGACTCTACAGCAATATTGTCACTGTTTTCTAGGTAGGGAGCTAGCGCAAGGCCTACCGTATTTATCGTGTTGTTCATTTCTGAACGCTGCTGTTGAATAAGGTTGTCCCTTGTTGTGTTGAATTCGATAACATAGACCGAAATCAATAACATTAAGATAACCGTAATCATTCCTGCGATAAGCTGTTTATATAAAGTCATACTACTTACTCATCAAAGTTAACTAATGGTTTGTTTAGTTTTAATGATTTCTCGCGATTTCTTAGATCATTCCAAAGGCTAAGCCTTGAGGAATTTCCCGCTAATTGTCCTTTTTTAGACTTCATAAGCCAAAGGTTTTTACCATTAAAACTGTAAATTGGTAATAAGTCTCTTCTTTTCGATGCTCGCAAAATGGAGGGATTTAAATTATCCAACAGAATAGGTTCTGAACTGGGCTTAGCATAGTAAGCCAAAACCATATGAAACTGGTTGATATTTAACGCTTTTACATACACCAAGCGGAGTTTTTTATCTGAAATCCCTAGCTCTAAAAGAGAAAAGTATTTCGCTATAGTAAAGTCTTCGCAGTCACCCGCATTACTTCCTAAGAACTCAAGAGGAGTCGCCCAATAGTCGTTTTTTCCCCAAAGCTTAATATCATCGACAAAGTAAAGTTGATTAAAAAAGTTATTTACTTGTTCTAATTTTTTTCTTTCTGGTAGCGAAAAAAGTTGGTGAATTTCATTACGCCATGTTCTAACTCGCTGAGCCGCCCTTTCTCCATAAACATTGCGCACAGCATTCGTCCACCTCTGTTCTTGAGAGCTAGTAGCGACTGTGGATGTCGATGGTAAGGTTGCGATTAATATCATAATACATAACCGTAAGGTTAGGCTCAGTTTCAAAAGTCGCGACCTTTATGCACAAAAAAGTAAATAATCATAAGTTCCTACTCCTTCAGAGCATTACTTTGAGCATTGAGAATTGGTTTCAAGAGGTACTCCATAATGGTCCTTTTACCAGTAATAATATCAACAGAAGTCGTCATACCCGGAATAATGGGCAAAAGCTTATCTTTATTAAGACTAGTCTCTTTTGTCCGAACTCTAACCAGATAAAAGCTATTTCCTTCTTCATCTGTGGTCGTATCAGCACTGATATGCTCTAGCGTACCCTCCAAACCACCATACTTAGTAAAGTCATAAGCACTAAATTTAACAATCGTATGTAAATCTGGTCTTAAGAAGGCGATGTCTTGAGGAGCGATTCTGGCCTCAATTAACAGCGTATCTTCACTAGGTACAATCTCTACGATATCCATCCCCGGTTGAATGACGCCACCTACCGTATTGATATTCAATGTTTTGATAGTTCCCGTAACCGGTGATGTAACGACGGTTCGGTTTACCTTGTCTTGTAAACCGATGGTCGATTTATTTAATGATGAAAGTTGGTCTTGAGCACTATTAAGCTTCTCTTGCTGTTCAGAACGAAATTGTTGCGCTGTGTCGATTCGGCTCAGGATAGTTTCACGAATTGCAGATTTTAATACGGGTACTTTTAACTGGCTCGATGTAAGCTCACGTCGGGTGTCATTGACCTGTCTCTGCAACTTGAGTAATTCAATTTGCGGAACAATACCTTCATCAGCCAACGGTATCGTAATTTCTAGTTCTTTTTTGGCAAATTTATAGCTTTCACGGAGGTTTTGGACACGAGCTTGTATTTCTACCAGATCTTGTTGTTTTTGTTTTACTTGTTGAGACATCAATGACATTTGGTTTATCAGTTCTTTTAGATTTTGACGATACTCAGCATTTTGTCTATCAATCAACGTAGTTTGTTTTTCAATGAATGACTCTGGAAAAGACAGTTCATTGATAGTGATAGCAACGCTATCTTCCCAATTCGCCTCGTCGAATTTTTCTCTAATTACCACACTACTGATAGAGGTTGATAATCGCAGCACACTGGCCGTTAAGTTGGCAATTTGCTGTTCTCTTTCTCTGTAATCAGAGCGAAACCGAGTATCGTCAATGAGCAATAGTCGTTGTCCTTTTTCGACTTGCTGCCCTTCTTTGACCAAAATTTCTTTTACTAATCCACCTTCCAGGTTTTGAACAACCTGAATCTGTGATGAGGGAACAACTTTTCCTTCACCCACAGTAACTTTATCTATCTCTGCCCAAGATGCCCAAATGGCAGCGAGGATGAAGAAAGCCACCACAACCCAGAGCAGGATTTGGGCACTGTTTGGCGTGTTGAGTAACAAAGCTGCTGTTTTATCGTCAACATAATCCAATTCATCCGGACTCAATTGGTCGAATCTGTTCCCACTCATTAATAATCCCTGATATATAAAGTTAGTCTATTGATTTTATTACTCGCTGAGCGAAATGTTAAGGATTAGACGTGAACTTTGTAAGATTAGAATACAATTTGGAGGTATTTTTCAATTTAGATAACTAGATATTCAAATCGTTGTCTTGCCTGTCAAGCAAGTCATTCTGGCTGAACATAGAACTTTGAGGTTACTTGGGTATAATAATCATGACTTTGAGCTTGAGTTATTACGTATATCAGAGCACAATCGCGAAAAAGTCCGCTGAGGAGTAAAAATGGAAATTGACGACATTCGCCGCGAATATGCGAAGGGTGGTTTACGCAGAAAAGATCTTCTACAAAACCCTATCGACCAGTTTGACTTATGGTTGCAACAAGCAATTGATGCGAACTTATCTGATCCAACAGCGATGACGGTCGCTACGGTAGATGCTTCGGGTCAACCTTTCCAGCGTATCGTACTTCTTAAAGAAGTCGACTATAAAGGTTTTGTATTTTTTACAAACTTTGGTAGCAGAAAAGCTCAACAAATTGCAAATAATGGCAAGGTAAGCCTTCATTTTCCATGGCATTCTCTTGAAAGGCAAGTACATATTACAGGTGTTGCTGAGAAACTACCTATGTCAGAAAACATAAAATATTTTTCATCACGACCGAAAGGAAGTCAGTTAGCTGCTATTGCTAGTAAACAAAGTAGTCGAATTAGTGCACGAGGGGTTTTAGAAGCCAAGTTTCTCGAGCTGAAACAGAAGTTTGATGATGGTGATATCCCGGTACCTAGCTTCTGGGGAGGCTTCAGAATAAAGCCTGAATCAATTGAGTTTTGGCAAGGTGGCGAGCACAGATTGCATGACCGCTTTTTATTTTCTCGAGATAACGAGTTGTGGAATATTGATCGACTCGCCCCTTAGTTTTTAGTTTCGATACACAATAAAAAAGGAGGCGATTGCCTCCTTTTTCATTCTAGTTAATATCTCTTACGACCCTAAAACCAAGATAATTTGCCGCCTCAAAAGTAGATAGAAATAGTTGCTGGTCCGCAGCGGCCATGTCTGGAGAGAAATTCCAAGCTCCACCCTTAGCAATACCTTTCGGACTGCTTGTCCATTGCCATACATTTCCGACAACGTCGTAAAGTCCTAGACCATTTGGATTAAATGCACTTACGGGGGAGGTACTTTTATTTGACCAAGGTGTCCCACTCCAGCCAGTGTTGGCTTCTCCAGAGACAAAATCATCACCCCACCAATATTTTTGGTGACTACCTGCTCGAGCTGCTACCTCCCATTCATCTTCTGTGGGCAGCCTGTATGCTGCGCCTGTTTGTTTCCGCAACCAGTTTGCATAGGATTTTGCATCATTTTGGCTGACGCAAACAACAGGTGAGTTGGGGTATTGCTTAAAACCAGGATCTCGCCAGCTACTTTTTTCTACAGGAGTGACTTCACCCTTTATGAGTGCAGTACAGGTATTTTTCAGTTCTGCGTCGGTTTGATAGTTGGTACTTTCAACAAAGTCTGTAAATTGACTTACCGTTACCGGAGTGGCTCCGATTCCGAAAGCATGATCAAGGTAAACTTGTTTCGACGCATTCTCGCCTGTGTAGTATTTACCTTGCAAAACGGTGATCATCTCAGGTGCTTTACTATCATTGCTCAGACCATCAGCAAAGCGAGTTCCTGCTTTGAGCGGGTTTGATTTTTCTTTAAGAACTGCTCTGAGAGAGGTATCAGTTTTAATCGTGACTTGCTGTGAAAAAGGTTTATAACCGTCTTTTTGAACAATCACATCATGTAAGCCTATTGGTAGCATAATTTCTATGGGAGTGCTTCCATAGGAGACACCATCGATGAATACCGCATCATTAAATTGGTTTGAACGTAGGGAGAGTGTTACCCAAGCAATTTCTTGGGCTTCTTGAAAGTCACGTTGTGCGCCAGGGGCGAAGCAATAGTCGCTCTCCAGTTGTAGCAGATCACAAGCCACCTTGTCTTTGGGGCGAGCTTCTAGCTCCACATCCATTAAGGTACGATACCTTGCACCATCATAAAACCCAGCCTGGTTGGTTGTGTGTTTTATAACGTGAATATTGAGTGAGACATTATTGAGGTTCCGAGCTACAAGAGCGCTTTCACTCGTGTATTCTGAAATCTCTGACCGAAATTGTTTCACTGCTTTTTGGAGAGCCAGCTCTTTTGTTTGATAGTCACATTGTGCGAGGGTGAGTGATGGCTGGCAGCGGTTCGTAAAGCTGACTGATATCTGCTTTGGTTGTTGCAGTTCCATTTTTAGCTGGTTGACTCTTGCTCGTTTCTTTTTGTCTTCAAGTTGAGCAATTTCTTGTTCAACTTTTTCTAAGCTACTTTGCTTAGATCCGAGTTTAGTTTGCAGATCAAATAACGTTTGTTTGCTGTCGAGAATCGCTTTTTGGTTTGCCTTAACAAGTGCCCAAATTCCTTGATAGTCACTTTGAAAGGCAGCAATATCGATTGAAGGGTCATCAATCATTCGTTGGTAGGCGCTTTCTAGTTTACGCTTTGCTCCGACAAAACTCTCGTCTAGAGCTTTTGCTTTCTTTTCTAGAGCTTTTAAATCTGACTGCTGTTGAGCGAGCAAATGCTGTTGCTCATCTTGTGCTTTCTGCGCAGACACTAGCTCATCATGTTTAGTGAAGAGTCGGTCATCAATTTTAACCAGCGAGTTTTGAGGTTCTTCTGCGTACGCGAAGGACAGCAATAGACACTGAGAAATAGCTAACAAAAGGGCTGATAAACCTAGGCGCATTGTTTTTCTTCTACATCTGATAATTAATTTATACATACTAATCGAAAACGCCACCTTGTCTTAAGTTATCCAGTAGTAACTTAGGATCAAAATGGCGTTTTTACTCACCTTTGTGAGTCTGGTGCATTTTTCAACACTCATCCACTCGGACGAAGTTTTACCCAAACAGTATCATTGTTCGTCACGCGTATCACTCGGTTATATGTTTCGAAACCATTTTTCGAAACGGTAACCTGATGTTGTCCGCGAGGTAAAACGACTTCTACCGGAGTGCTGCCATAATTGATGCCATTGATAACGACGGAATCATCATACTGGTCTGAGCGAACAGTCACATTCACCCAATTCTTATCACTTTTTTTGACCTGCTTTTCTTGGGTGCCCTTCAGGCAATAGCGTGTCGATACATTGAGAAGCTTACAAGCCGCTGAAGCTTCTGGGCGAGCTTGGAGTTGAGACTGCATCGTCGTAAAGTAACTATTATTGCCTTCAAAACCAGAGTTGATGATTTGACTTTCTTGCACATGTACATTGAGCTGCACTCCTTTGGAGTTCTGCTTCGCAATGTTAGACTCAGTTAAACGGTCCATGAGTTTGGCTTTAAAAGTTTTGACCGCTTTTTGCTTAGTCAGATAATGCCCTTGGCTGGTACATTCACCAAGCGTCATGGTTGAAGAACAGGTCGTCTTGTAGCTTGTCTCGAGAACGTCACTCTCTCTAAGTTCTGCCGCTAGCCGTTTGACTCGTGCTTCTATCTTCTGCTCTTTCATGTAAGACAATTCCGAAGTCAACCGAGCTTGCTTTTGTTTAACCTGAGACAATCGCATTTCACTCTCAGTGATGGCCTGCTGGTTTTCAAGTAATGCGGATTGATTTCCCTTTACTTCAGACCAAGCATCTTGGTAGGCCTTTTGAAACGAGACAAGGTCAATGTCTGGATCGTGCAATAGCCGGTTATATTGTTTGTCGAGCGCTGATTTTGTTCTGTTTCGTTTTGCGTTAAGTTCCTCTTCGCTACGTTTTAACTTATTTTTTTCATTCTGAAGTTCTTGAAGACGATCGGCCTCTGAATCAAATTCTTTAGCCATAGAATTCATTTCTGTTTGTTTGTTTTCCAGTCTATTTTCGATTTCGGAGACCGGGTCTCCTTGCACGTTTTCTTCCGCAAAAATCGAAGTCGAAACCCAAAAAGGGCTTAGCGCAAGTAAAAGCGCTGGGATGCCACGTATGATCATAAGTCCCTGCAACAATTAACGTTTAAATTACCAATGAAAACCATTTAAACCTCGAACACGTTACTAGTCGTGCCGCTCAAATTTAGGAAAAAAGGCAAACTTTCGACAGTCCATTGCAAAGGTGCCTCGCAAAGGTCTATTTCTTCCATTCCTGAATCATTACTCATAAAGAGTCATAGCTAAGCTTATCATAAATCGAGATAAACTTATCTACACTTAATTTATTTTGGGCGGATTAGAGAAATATGCAAGTAAAGAATACAGATCGGAGATAGGTAATGGTGTAGAAACGACATAAGCCGTAATTTATGTGCACTTGATCATTCTTCCAAAACATAAAATGATGAGAGTTTCAGTGACTAAAAACGTAATACTTGGAATGTCATCCCAAATAGCATATGCAACCATGCTTATATTTAACTAACAGTAATTTCGAATTATTAGATTTTTGAGATAATATGACGGCATGTTTGAATCTGCTCACAGCAAAAGCTTATGCCTAAACTCCCGAATATCATTGGAAATACTGAGGTGACTAAAAAGGCATTACCGTGGCCCGCCGAGCTAATTACCTTACCGTCTTATATGGACTGTCATGATCACGCATATACTCAAGTTGTTATTGGGCTGAAAGGAAAAGCTGAGTTTGAGGTCAATGGTCAGGGAAGCTTAATCGGCCCTGGACAGGGTTGCGTTGTAAGCGCAGAGACAGGTCACGCATTTGGTAGCGTCATCGAGCAGGCTGATATCTTAGTCTTGAATATGCCTGAACCGGGACTAAATAACCCTCTGATGTTACAAAAGATGAATGAACTCAGGGGCCGTGAAGTCTATTTTCAATTGAATGGGCAAATCCAGTCCTTAATTCAATTATTGGTTATGGAAATGCGTGCCAGTCCGGATGACTTATTATTAAGCAGAGCCTGCAATGATACTCTTGTTGCGTTACTACAACGGCATATGCTTGCTTCTAATGTTCATAGGAAAGACTCACGCTTCGATTTAGAAACAGTCGATCGCTATATCGAGCAACATCTTGGTCAACGTATCTCCGTAGCACAGCTGGCAGGCAGTGTTTTCCTCGGAGAAAGCCAATTTCATCTGTTGTTTAAAGAGCAGATGGGAATTACCCCACATCAATACGTTTTAGGTAAACGTATTGACCTTGCGAAACAACTCATTGAGAAAGGTCAACTGACTTTGGGTCAAGTGGCTGAACTGACTGGGTTCTCGGGACAAAGTGCATTTACTCACACATTTTCACGCCTTCAAGGTATCTCCCCTTCTCAATATAAGAAACAAATCAGTTAAAATAACCCCACAAAACCGAATATAATTTTGTTCAATTTGATGTGACTCTGTATTTGTTTTGTTAATAATCCAAGTTTTTAGCAAAAAGCTCGGAGTTTTTGACAAGTAATCTTCTCAGGCTCAAAATACACTTCGGGTCATTATTAGAAAGCCTGAGAGAAATTCAGGTGTGATATTGAGGAAAGCGCATGTTTACAGCGACTGACGTGTTGAAGTCAGAGTTTGTTGAGAAACCACTTAACGAGCTGTGGTCTTTAATATCCCCATTGTATATGGTGGATGAATCACAATGGCTAAGCCAACTATTGCCTTTGGCGACACCTACAGCGGCTGAAAAAGATCAGATGTCACTAAAAACGACGCAACTGATCGAAGCTATAAGAGCAGACAAAAAATCAATTCAAATGATTGATGCCTTGTTATTGGAATACAGCTTAGATACTCAAGAAGGAATACTTCTGATGTGTCTTGCTGAGGCTCTAATGCGTATCCCTGATGCTGCGACTGCGGATGCTTTAATCCGTGATAAACTAACGGTCGCAGACTGGAAGTCTCACTTGAAGAATTCTGACTCAGTGTTTGTAAATGCATCTACATGGGGTTTGATGCTGACTGGTAAGGTGGTTGGTCTTTCTGACAAAGAATCTCAAAGCCCTGCTAGCGCAGTGAATAAACTCGTTAACAAAATGTCTGAGCCCGTTATCCGCAAAGCAATGCATCAAGCAATGAAAGTTATGGGACACCAATTTGTATTGGGTCGCACAATTGCCGAAGCACAAAAAAATGGGCGTTCGATGCGTGATAGAGGCTTTACCTACTCTTACGATATGCTCGGCGAAGCCGCTTTGACAACAGCTGATGCGAATAAATACTTTAAAGATTACTTAATGGCAATTGAAGCTGTTGGCCGTGATAAATACGTAACAAAAGACAGCCCAGCACCTTCAGTTTCGATAAAACTCTCGGCTCTGCACCCACGATATGAAGTGGCGAACGAAGAACGCGTTCTGACGGAGTTGTTTGACACGATTCAGCAGTTGCTCAATCGAGCAAAAGAGCTTGATGTGGCGATTACGATTGATGCAGAAGAGGCTGATCGCCTTGAGTTATCCCTTAAATTGTTTGAGAAAGTGTATCGTAGCAAATTGGTGCAGGGTTGGGGTAAATTTGGACTAGTTGTCCAAGCTTATTCCAAGCGAGCACTTGGCGTTCTTGTGTGGCTAAATGGCTTAGCAAAGGAACAAGGTGATTTGATCCCATTGCGTCTGGTTAAAGGTGCGTACTGGGATAGTGAAATTAAGTGGTCGCAGCAATCTGGCTATACCAACTATCCTGTTTACACAAGGAAAGAAGCAACAGATGTTGCATACCTCGCTTGTGCGCGCTTTTTATTAAGTAATAATGTACGGGGTAATATTTTCCCTCAGTTTGCCAGCCATAATGCTCAAACAGTGACTGCTATTGCGGTTATGGCAGAGCACAAAGATTTTGAGTTCCAAAGGCTTCATGGTATGGGAGACTCCCTATATAACCATGTAATGTCGACGCACAATCAATCGGTTCGAATCTATGCGCCAGTTGGAAGTCACAAAGATCTTCTCCCTTATCTGGTTCGTCGCCTTCTTGAAAATGGAGCAAATAGTTCTTTCGTTCATCGTTTGGTTGATGCTCGCTGCCCTGTTGAATCATTGACTCAACATCCAGTCGATATGCTAAACGCATTTTCTACGCCGAATAACACTAATATTCCTCTGCCTCCAAGTGTTTTCTCGGAACGCAAAAACTCCTTGGGTATCAATGTTGACATTGATAGTGAGGCAGAAAAGTTTGACCATGAGGTTGAACACTTCTTGAAACAGACCTGGGTTGCGGGTCCAATCATCAATGGTGAGTCTCTTGCCGAAAGCATGATCAAGGATGAAATCAATATCGTTGATGTTAGAGCACCTTACGATCGACGCATTTCTGTTGGAAAAGTATCCTTCGCGACTGAGGCACTGGTAAATCAAGCCATTGAAGGTGCGTCAAAGGCATTTTCAATGTGGAGTACTACTCCTAAATCGCAACGAGCAGTTATCCTTGAGAAACTTGCTGACCTGTTAGAACAGAACCTTGCAGAACTTGTCGCTATCTGTCACCAAGAAGCAGGTAAAACAATACACGATAGTATTGATGAAGTAAGAGAGGCTGTTGATTTTTGTCGTTACTATGCCAAACAAATCGATGCTTTAGGTGATAAGACCGTGAAAGGTTTCGACGGAAAAAATCGCATCGTATCGCAGCAAGGTAGAGGGGTCTTTGTTTGTGTAAGTCCGTGGAACTTCCCACTCGCTATTTTCCTTGGTCAAGTTGTGGCTGCTTTGGTTGCTGGTAATACTGTGGTAGCGAAACCTGCAGAGCAGACCAGCCTGATTGCGGGAAGAGCTGTTGAGCTGATGAAAGAGGCGGGCTTTCCTGCTGGAACGATACAACTTTTACCCGGGCGGGGCTCGGAGATTGGTACAGCATTAACCTCGCACAATGCGATTTCTGGTGTTGCTTTCACGGGCTCGACCGCGACAGCGCAACGTATCAATCAGACGCTTGCCCAACGTGACTCTGATCCTGTTCCGTTCATTGCTGAGACCGGCGGACAAAATGCCATGATTGTCGATAGTACTGCATTGCCTGAACAGGTAGTAAGAGACGTTATTCGCTCTGCTTTTGCTTCCGCTGGCCAACGCTGTAGCGCACTCAGAGTACTTTATGTACAAGAGGATATTGCAGAACGCATTATTTCTTTGATCAAAGGCGCGATGCAAGAATTGCAGGTTGGTAAGCCTTATCTGCATTCAACGGATGTCGGTCCTGTTATTGATTCATTGGCTAAATCTAAGCTCGATGAGCATATTGCGCGCATGACGAAGACTCAGACAAAAGTTGCTCAACTTAAATTGACTGATGAGCATCAACACGGTGATTTTGTTGCGCCTAGTGCGTTTGAAATTGATAGTATTGACTGTTTGGAAGAAGAGCAATTTGGTCCAATTCTTCATATTGTCCGTTTCAAGGCAAGTGACTTAGCGGCCGTCGTTGATCAGATCAATTCGACAGGCTTTGGTCTTACAATGGGCATACACAGTCGCAATGAGACGACATATCGTTGGATTGAGAAACATATTCGAGTTGGCAATTGTTATATCAACCGTGATCAGGTAGGTGCCGTTGTCGGTGTTCAGCCATTTGGTGGACAAGGGTTGTCGGGTACAGGACCAAAAGCTGGAGGTCCACATTATTTGTTCAGGTTCACAACCACAACGTTTTCTGAGTCAGCGGAATAATTAAGAGGTAAATATGGTTCATCAAGTCGCTCGTTTTTCCGATGCTTATACTGCTTGGGAAGGTTGGAATCTCACTACTTTTGACTTCAAAAGAGATTGCTTAAATCAAGTACAAAAAACGCTTTTTAGTAAAAATGCGCAGTGGTCTGCTATTATGGACTACCATATCGAGCACGCTACACGTTTATTAGGTGAGACACATCACTTAGTGGGTCCTACTGGAGAGACAAACGAGCTCTATACAGCGGGACGTGGTGTGACTCTTATCATTCAGGAGGATATTCAAGACGGCGCTAGGAAAGCTGTACTGTCTCAGCTTACTTGTGCTTTAGTGGCGGGTAATAGTGTTATTGTATGTAGTGATGACAATCAATTTAGTGAAATGCTTGAGTCTACATTCCAAGAAGCATCGTTTTCGCTGAATGTTGTTCAGTTTGTTTCTCATGATGCATACCAGCAACTACTCGATTCCGATATCCGTAGCATTGGTTATATTGGTAACCAAGAAACGGAAAGAACGCTCAATCGACAACTTTCAAAACGTCCTGGCGCTATCGTCAGTCTGACGTCTGAAACGGACCTTGAGGCAACGCCCGTTGCTCAGGACCCCAATCTATCGCTTCGTTTTATTACAGAGCGCACTAGAACAATAAATATAACAGCAGTGGGTGGAAATGCGACCTTGCTAGAGCTAGGAAGCGAAACCCACTAACCTTCGATGAATTGCCCTCAATCATGATTGAGGGCTGCAGGGAAGGTGATTTCAAAAGAGGACAAATCACATGGAAAATAGCTTTGCTATTACGACCACGTTTATTACGTATCTATTGCTGATGCTTGGGATCGGTATCGTTGCGTATCAACGTACGAAAAGCTCAAGCGATTACTTTTTGGGGGGACGTTCATTAGGTCCTTGGCCTGCTGCACTTTCCGCTGGCGCATCTGATATGAGTGGTTGGTTATTACTTGGCCTTCCTGGATACGCTTACGCATCAGGTATTGAAGCTTTTTGGTTGGCTGGTGGACTGCTTGTAGGTACTTGGCTCAACTGGTTAATCAGTGCTAAACGCTTACGTACTTACAGCATAACGACGGACTCTCTAACGTTACCCGAGTTTTTGTCGCGTCGCTTCAATGATAACTCGAAACTTATTCAGGTTATCTCCGCATTCTTTATTCTACTTTTCTTCCTGTTCTACACGAGTTCAGGTTTGGTAGCAGGTGGTAAGTTATTCGAGACTGTCTTTGGTCTTGATTATTCAACAGCGGTTATCATTGGTACTGTTTGCGTTGTTTCGTACACATTGTTTGGTGGATTCCTAGCTGTATCTTGGACTGACCTAGTACAGGGGTTACTGATGTCTGCGGCATTGTTGATTGTTCCGATCACTGCAATGAATGGTGGGCTGAATACACTTGAAACTGATTTGGCATCAATTAACCCTGAGTTATTAACACTCTGGAATGATTCAAATGGTGAGCCGCTGTCAATTATTGCCATTATTTCTCTTGTTGCGTGGGGTCTTGGTTATTTTGGACAGCCTCATATTTTGGCCCGTTTCAAGGCATCTCGTTCAAATAAGGATCTGACGACCGCACGCCGTATCGCCGTAATCTGGACAGCTCTGTCGATGGTTGGCGCAATGCTTGTCGGCCTGGTAGGTTTGGTTTATGTAACAAATTCTGGCGTGAGTGTTGATGACAGCGAAAAGATCTTCATGTTGTTGGTAAATTCTTTATTCCACCCTGTGGTTGCAGGCATCTTACTCGCGGCAATTCTGGCGGCTGTGATGAGTACCGCGGACTCTCAATTACTTGTTTCTTCTTCTGCTCTGGCCGAAGATTTCTATAAGCAATTGTTCAAGAAAGACGCTAGCTCTGAGGAAATTGTCCTTGTAGGTCGTGTTGCTGTTATCGGTATATCTGTGGTTGCTCTTGTTTTGGCAATGAATCCAGAAAGCTCAGTGTTAGGTCTTGTATCTTATGCTTGGGCAGGTTTTGGGGCTGCGTTTGGTCCTGCCATAATCTTAAGTTTGTACTGGTCAAGAATGAACAGAAATGGCGCTCTTGCAGGTATTCTAGTCGGTGGTACCACTATCGTCGTTTGGAAGCAACTTGAAGGTGGGTGGTTCGATGTTTATGAAATTGTTCCTGGAATCATTTTCTCTTCGTTAGCCATTATCCTGACCAGTCTTCTTACTGCAGAGCCTGAGGAATCAGTGAAGTCTCAACACGAGAAATTTAAAAAACAGCTTATTGAACTAAACTAGTTCTTTTCACATCAGGCATGACTAATAATAAAGCCCCTCGTCGAGGGGCTTTATTTTTTCCTGATGATCGACATAATATCAGGATGTCACTGAAGGTTATGGTTAAAAATAATGGAACTAGACAAAATCGATAAAGAAATTTTAAGGGCATTGCATTTAAAAGGGAGACTACCGATCGTCGAATTAGCAAAGCAAGTTAACTTAACGACGTCACCTTGCTCAGACAGAGTAAAAAGACTTGAGAAAGAGGGGTTTATTAGTGGTTATCATGCGGAATTAAACCCTGAGCGTTTGGGGTTGGATGTTCAGGTCTTCATCCATATACGACTCGATCAATCAAGCTTTTCTATTTTTGAAAAATTTGCTAGTGCGGTAAAAATGATGCCTGAAATAGAGCAATGTTACTCATTATCTGGAGATTTTGATACCATGATCAAGGTTAGAGTCAAAGATATGAAAGCCTATCAAAACTTCATGTCTAAAAAGCTCGGCACGCTTCCTGGAGTGATTCAGACGCGAAGTGAGGTGGTTATCGAAGAGCACAAAACCAGTTTTGGAGTCAGTTCTGAGCTCATCGATTGCTTATAGAAATTAAGCCTTACATTTCTGAGAAACTATGGTCCGCATATTTCCAAGTGGCTTTAATATTTAGAATTGAGAGCATTGTAGCTTTGCTGTATTTAAGGAGAATAATGCTCTAAAAAAGAGGGCTTTCCCAGTATGTAACCATGTTCGAACTCACGCTACAAAAGAGGACAAGACACCGATAAGCCCTCCAAAGACGCCACCCCAGACAACGAGCCACCCAAGGTGCTGTTTAATCATTTTTTGCACCATTTCTTTAACTAATTTAGGTGTTAGTTCTTCCAGTCTCTGATCAATAATGTTCTCAACTTTAACCTTGATGTCAGCGAGCATCTCAGGCGTTTCTAGTTGGTCTTTCAAAGCTTCCCTTACGTTGTCTGTTTTACTCATATCAACAAGTGACAACTTCATTCTATCAACAAATGGCTGTTTCAGTGGTTGTAGGGCTTCTGTACCACCTATCATGGACAACATTCCACCAAAAGAAGATTGAGAAATTACATTAACTAATGAGTCAAATGCAGGGCTTAAATCGACCTTGGATATTATAGGTTCGAGGTCGAAGCTTTGATTGGAACTAAGCTCTTTGCTGATGAATTTATCTATGTTTTCATCGGTAAAGAACTGCTCCATCATGAGCGTTTTAATTGCTAGTTTAAATTCCTCAAAGCGTGCAGGAATTACTCCTGAGCCATATAAGCCAGGGATCTTTTCAAATAGCATATGTATCGCTAGCCAATTAGTGATCGCTCCAGAAAAAGCAAACAGTCCAGCGTAGAGAAGAACTTGATTATTGAGTTGGTAACCAGCTGCTAAAACAGCCAGAGCGATAAAGTTGGTGGCAAAACTTTTATTCATCAAGGTATCGAGTTTTCAGAAAAAGATACTCTCGATTATATCGTATCTACAACTGGCCGCAAAATTGATATATACCCAAGTACCCTCAAGATGTTAGGTGCATTGAGACAGCGCGCCCAATGTGAGAGTGGCACAGCGTCCATTTCATGGTCAAATAACTTGGTGAGAGCCCACTCTTCTAATACGTTATTTTCCTCAAAATTTACGTACCTAATCACTTTGATGTTACTTGAATATTTGGCCTTTGCGACAATAAGAAAATTAAATATCGATATTTTCTAGAGTGATAATCGCTTTTCTTACTTCTTCTGGTAGGCTCGTTTTGGTGTTTTTTTCAAAGTCAAACATAACACAAGTCGCTTTTCCTATTGTTGAAACCTGATTGAGTTTTGTACTTACAATCTTATATTCCATCGTGAATCGATCGTCCTGTAAGTCAACGATTCTTGCACCAATGGTCAATGTGTCTGGATAAGTAATGGGCAATTTGTATCGGCATTCAGTGTGGCCCAAAACGGGACCTATTAAGCTAGATTTAAGGTTAACGCTTAATTTTATCCGATTAAAATACTCCAGCCTTGCTGTTTCAAAGTAGCGAAAGTAGACCACATTATTTACATGTTGTAGTGCGTCCATTTCTCCCCAAGCAACGGTGACATTGGTGATAATAGGGTATTTTTCTAATAATTCGCTCATATTCTGCTCCCTTAATTCAAAGACGATGATATCTTCAAAACTGTTTGACGATAGAAGTTTGTTGCTAAGTTGTGAACTTGGTGAAGTAGCAAGTACAGTTCAGAGATATGGAAAAGAGGGAACTTGGCCACTATTACCAAGTTGTTTGACGATGAAATCGGCACTGTGGCATGCTCCCTAGGGCGAGTTGTCTTGCTTTACATGCTTTGTTACCGATTTTCAATTTAGATGACTAGATTTTCAAATCGTTGCCTTGCCTGTAAAGCAAGCCATTTTCGCGGAATTTAGCATCTAGAGGTTACTTAGGTATATATTTTTATTCTACACAGACTTGATTTCTGCCGCTAGCTTTAGCCCTGTAGAGAGCTTTATCTGCTCGATGAAAAGTCCTTTGAGTGTTTTCTCCCTCTCTGTGTAGAGTAATGCCAATGCTTACGGTAAGAGCCCGCTCTCCTAATATTTGCTGCCAGTCATATTGAAAGATCGCTTCTCGGTATTTCTCAGCATGTATTTCAGCTTGATGAATGTCTGCTTGCTCTAGAATAACGAGAAACTCTTCCCCGCCGAAACGCACACATGATGTTGTACCAAATGAGAAATATTCTGAGAGTATCTTTGAAACTTGTACGATTGCTTTGTCGCCCACTAGGTGGGTTAATTCATCATTAATAGATTTGAAATGATCGATATCAACAACAATCAACGCAAAGGGGATATTATGCATGATAAGCTCTTTGAACTTAATATCTAGCCATCGGCGATTATGTAATGATGTGAGAGGGTCGGTGTGAGCATCTTGTTTGAGCTTGGCAACGGTATCTTTTTGATTTTCTGTCGTTTCTTTGAGCTCTCGATTCTCTTGTTCTGACAGTATCAGTTTTAATTGCAGATCAAATCGAGATAGCCTTCTGAATTGACTTGAGCCCAGTTCACCGATAGGAATTGTTCTTAATAACTCACTTTCGATTTGATAAGCTTGTCTTTGATAATTGAGCGCGTTTTTAAAATCATGATTATTTTCTGAAATATCACTCATAACAATAAAGAACTTTAAGTTAATTTCAGGTGAGGCGAATGACTTTGCACGTTGTTGAGCAGACTCTAAAAGCCAGATAGCGAGGTGCGATTTATTAATGGCATCTAAACATTGCGCGAGCTCCAATCGAATCATGTTTAACAGCCATTTTGAGTGGATATTATTTGCGACAAAGTGAATATCACCCAAACAGTGAAGTGCCAGTTCAATTTGTTGATTTTTACGATGTAGAATCGCCTGACATAGTTGAACTTGCCCCGCTAAGACCTTGTCACTCACAAGGATACTTAGCTCTTCACATTCTTTGAGTAAAGCCTCTGATTCTTGTGTCTTCTCGGTGTTAATATAAGCCTCGAGCATAGATAATTTATAACTAAGACGTAAAGAGCGACTGCTTATAGCATGGTCAATCTGATCTACTTTTTTAAAGTACTTTAATGCATGCTTGTTATCGCCATAGATGTTACATAATTGTCCCATGCCAAGTATTGAACGAGCGTATGCATCAATAAAACCGTTATGGAGTGCGATGATTGATGCGCTGGCATACTCATCTAGTGCTCCTTTATAATCTCCATGGCTCAACAAGCGTTCTGCAAGTCCACTTTTTACATCAAGGATAAGTTCAGCGTCTTGAGGTAAAGACAGATAGTTTAGGGCTTCTTTTAATTCATCAATGCTGGTTTGGAATTGTTTGAGTTGATAGCGAAACTCTGCACTAATGACCAAACAATGTGCTTTTTCTTTCGGTGTTGCGGCGATGTATTTTCGAATATGCTCCCAAAATATAATGGCATCATTACCGGATACCGAAGAGGCGTCCAAGTTCGAGCTTGATATTTTATTAAGTAGGGCTTCCATCGCCGTTATCCTTTGACTGATAATTTTCAAGTTGTTCTAGGGTCAGAGGAAATGTAAGTACGTCCTGAATGGTTACTTGCGGTTTACTTCCTTTGAGGCCTTTTCGTTGCCATGGATAGATACTGAACATTTGAGCCAATATCTGGTAAATTTCCAATGCACCGTTTGATTTATTATCCAACAATATCCCGAGCCTTTCGCCACTCAGTCTAGAGAGTATATCATTCTTGTTGCATAGTGAGTGTGTTAATTCGGCACAGACATCAATATAATTTGAGTCTGGATGATAGACAATAATAACCGAATGTTTTGTGTGTTTTAGTTCAGTTTTCAGCACAACCAGCTTTTGCCACCAGTATGTTTCGGCAACCATTTGATTTAGGTGTTTGTCTGGGTCATATTCGTATTGGCGACGAATTCTATTAATAAGTCTGGCTGCCTTTTGTTGTAACTGTTGTTTAGAGGTTCGAATTCTGTCATTGGCAACTCTGAAGGTTTGCTCTTTAGAGATATTCAGAGAATACTCTCGGTACTGTTGAAAAAATTTAAGTGCTGATTGATAGTCTTCGAGTTTCTCTGCTGCAATTGATTGATAATAAGATATCTCCCTCATAAGCTCGCTATCATCAAAACCAGCAGCATATTGGGCTGCTTCGGATAAAAATGTGCTAGCGTTTTCTGGGTGGTTTCGCGCAAGCTTAACCTTTGAGCGGCTGATGCAGCACTGAACCTGCATCCACAAACAGTTATTCTCTATCGCTAATTCATGTGCCTTTTTTGTTGCAGAGTCGGCATCATCTGTCCTTTCAAGCCCAAGTAATGCGAGACCACGATAGTCCCAGAGTTCAGCGTGCCAGATCCAATTGGAGCAATGCTCTGAGAGTTCACTCGCAGAGTCTAGTATAGAAAGCATCTCGGCGTAATTTCCGAGACTATAGTGATCGCGAGCTAACAAGAGTCGAGCCTTACCTTCAAGTTTCGTAAGGCGTCGGTTGTTAGCAACCATTACCGCGAGTTCATGTGTTTTGCGCGCAAGGTTCACTTCATGAGTGATTCGCCAGATATTCCCAAGACCAACTAATGACTCGATCTGAATCTCAATCTGATCGACGATCGTAGATTGCTCTAGAGCGTTAATCCAATATTGTTGTGCCGAGAAGTATTTTGCTTGGCCCGTATAGAGTAATGCATAAACATGATATATTTCAGGTAATAAATCATAAGTATCGAGCGCGTTGAGTTTTGCATGAGCTCGCTTGATAGTTTTAATACCGGACTTATAGTCCATTAAACACCCTGCACATCTTGCGATAATAATTAAGCATCTAATTTCGCCCTCAAGATAAAGGACTTGAGATGACCTATTAGCACAGTCTTCAGCAAGTAACCGAACTTCTTCCGGCTTTTGCTCGATGTTTTGTGTCAATCGCTCTATCTCGACTGCAATACTTCGCTGGCTTGTATTCAATGAATCAATCCCTCAAAAAATGAACACCACTCTGGGTAAGTAGTCATTATATTAATAGGACTGTATCAAACTCTACCAAAAGCACCAAAAAACTTTACTAAGGGTACAATTTGTCGCATAAGTGATATGCACAGGTGATACTATGGTTGATGATTTACAGTTCTTGTCCTCTAGGGTGAGCGTTTGACCTACAAAATTGTTGTTGGTTCTCAATCTAGATTGAATCCAGCTTAAAATCTTTCTGTATCGAGTGCCAATATTGTTCCATAAACACGGAGCTATTGTGAGAGGTCTTGGTATAATTACGAAAGTAACTGATTCAATGTCAGGGGGTGTTCAGTCAATTCAAGTAGCTGAGCAGCTGTTTTTCCAGACTTGTTTTGATAACACAGATTATGCCATGCGCGGAAAATATCAAGCATAGGCATCAACCCACCAGGCCGAAGTTTACGTCTTGGCTCGTTAACAAAGCCCTCGAATAGAGTTTGGAAGCGTTCCTGATAATATTCAATTTGTTTTGTCGAAGCATTGACTAGCCATTGTTCTGGTTGGCTATTACTGCCAGCAAGATAACATATGCCTTTCGCACTACCATTATTTCCGGCGATAGCCCATTTATCTCGCCACCACCCCATGTAAACGATATCTATTTTTTCCATTTCAGAGTTTAGGTTCCAACCTTCGTCTTCATCAACATATAATAAATCTATATTATCTCTCTGAATTCTTGGTAAAAAAACACTCAATGCTGCAGAGCGCAACAAGGGGTCTTGAGGTAAATATATTGAAGTATGAACATCGGTTTGGCAAAGGTCGAGAACATGTAAAAAGTGTGCGTAAGAAGTATAGGGAGGTCGCACGAGAGCGCCTTTTGATGGGTAGCATAGTTTGGTTAAATTACCCATCGGATCTTCAACATTGCCTCTGGCTAGAATCGTCTGGTATCTTTGCTCTATCCTCTCCCTGAGTTTTTCTGATAATTCAGGACTCGCAGAATTAGATTCGGAACAATATTCGTAAGGTACAAACTTGGCAGGTGAGTCGTAGGGATCATGGTCGAGCTTACCCTTTGGTTCTTCTGATGCAGAATAATTAACATGCTGACATAGAACATAGCCACTGTGTGCCTCTCCTGTCACTATCCAAAATACCCCGTTGCCACTTTGTTTTTGCAGTGGGGTATAATTTGATGCGAGTTCATAGTTCGCGGCATAGTTGAGCCAGCGGGCATCAAATGTCGCGAGTTTCCTACGGCAGCGGCTGGCAATATGATTTAGGTGGTCGTAGAACGTTTTCGGGTTTACCTTAAGCTTTCTGCAGATCTCTCTTACTGAATATCCCATAAAGAGAAGCCCTAACAGAGCCTCTTGAAATTCGAGTTTTTTATTTTCTCCTGACCACTTATCAACAAAGGTAGATTCACAAGCTTTACAGCGGTATCTCTGGCGGTCACCACTGAAACCGAATGCGTGATAGAGGTGTTTATGAGTATGGACTGAAAGGCCGCTATTACGGCACGACGCATTTCTGCATGCAGGTAATCCATCGCTGTGGAGTTGACGCAAACGGTGGAGTTCTTCTACAACATCCTGATTATTTAGTAATGGAGGAAAAGCGCCGCACTCTCTACAAACCATCGCTGGACGTTTGGGATTTGAGTGCTGTATAACATAGAGGTTACCATCACTTAGTCCGAAGTTTTTGCAGGTCAAGGTTTTACAAAAGTTAAATTGCAACCCTTGGCTTTCCTTTGGCAATCCGCCGCTTGTCACGCGCTTTTCCTCGATATATAGATAGCAAGTAACCCCAATGAATACTGGGAGGTAGAGTTATTCGATTGCTATCGCTGTTTCGAGCGCGACTTTCATCATTTCATTAAAAGAGTGCTGCCTATCCTCTGAACTCAACTTTTCTCCACGGAGGATATGATCTGAAACTGTTAGGATAGTTAGTGCCTTAGCTCCAAGCTCAGTCGCTACACCATATATGCCCGCAGCTTCCATATCTACGCCTAAAATGCCCATTTGTTTGAGTGTATCGAAAACATCAGATTCAGGAGTATAGAAAAGGTCTGCAGAGAATATATTTCCAACTTTTACATTGACGTTTTCTTGGCGTGCTTTGCTGACAGCGACTTCAAGTAATCCAAAATCTGCAATTGCTGCAAGGTCATGATGCTTGAAACGAAGTCTATTGGTTTTTGAATCGGTTGATGCTCCCATAGCAATAACAACATCCATGAGTTTCACATCGTCACGTACTGCTCCACAACTGCCCACTCTTATTATATTTTTAACGTTGTATTCAGTGATAAGTTCGTGAACATAGATACATGCAGATGGTATCCCCATGCCATGCGCCATGACTGAAATACGTTGTCCTTTGTAATATCCTGTATACCCAAACATGTTTCTTACGTCGCATACCTTCCTTACATCTGTGAGGAACGTGTTGGCGATGTATTCGGCACGTAGCGGATCTCCTGGCATGAGTATTGTTTCAGCAAAATCACCTAGTTGTGCATTTATGTGTGGGGTTGTCATAGTTTGTGCTCCGAAGTTATCAGGAAATTAATCGACTAATAACCAATTCTGTTGATCCTTAATATTTACTGCGCTCATGATAGCCACCTGTTGCTTATTGTCGTGAGATTCTAATCACAAAAATGAGTGTTTTAGAGCTTTAATTTAAGTGTGATAACTAAAAGTGTTGAAAGTGAAAACGCAATCGTTTTTGGTAAACGTTTGCAGTGTTAAGTGAACTTAATTACCAAGCTCAACGTACAAACTTGTACAAATAATTGATTTGTACATAGCACTCAGCTATGCTAAAAATTATACAATAATTTTTTTTGTACAGCTATAGTCATGAAGGAAACCATCATGGAACAACAAATCAAAGTTGGTATAAGCTCATGTGTTCTTGGCGAGAAGGTTCGGTTCGATTCTGGTCATAAGATTAGTAAATTTGTAACTAAGGAATTGTTCCCATACTTCGAGTTTGTTCCTATCTGCCCCGAAGTTGGCTCTGGTATGACTGTACCTAGACCAACTATCCGGCTTGTCTCAGAAGAAGATAGGATTGCATTGGTAGAGACCAAAGACGCATCGATTGATCATACTGACCAAGTTGTTTCTTATTCCAAAGAAAAAGTACGCCAACTTATGCAAGATGATTTGTGTGGTTACATCGTGTGCGCAAAATCTCCGACCTGCGGTATGGAGCGTGTCAAAGTCTACAAAAAGGGGGGCGCAGAAAGCGTTGGAGTTGGGCTGTTTACCAGTGAGCTAATGCGAGCCATGCCATGGTTACCCGTTGAGGAAGATGGGCGCCTAAACGACCCAGTTTTGAAAGAAAATTTCATCACACGTGTATATGCGTTAAACGACTTTTATCAGTCCATGGGGAGTGCACCCACTCGTGGAAAAATTGTGGCATTCCATTCAAGGTACAAACTCATTCTCATGGCTCACCATCCAACTTCGTACAAAACGTTAGGAAAGTTAGTAGCGAATATCAAAGACTACGATATTATAGAGTTCTATCAGATCTATCGAGAAGGCTTCATGAGTGCAATTGCTCATCGTGCTAGCAGGAAGAACAACACCAATGTACTCATGCACCTGCAAGGCTACTTCAAACGCTCCTTAGACAAGTCTGAGAAACAGGAGCTAAGACAAGTTATTGACGATTATCGTGTTGGATTACTTCCTCTTCTCGCTCCATTAACACTTATAAAACATTATCTGTCTGCACATCCAGATGCTTATCTGTCCGGGCAGACCTACTTAGAGCCTTACCCACAGGAGTTACGTTTGAGATATGGGTTGTGAAAAAAAGTTATATGCCATTCGTGAGGTAGCGGAGAGAACAGGGGTTAAGCCCGTTACTTTGAGAGCTTGGCAGCGTAGATATAATTTAGTACAGCCTCAGAGAACTGATAAGGGACACCGCTTATATACAGATCAGCATATTGAGTTAATCAGTGAGATACAGAGTTGGCTCAGCAAAGGCGTCCCCATAGGTAAAGTAAAAGATATCATCAATGCCCAAGACACCAAATCCCAGTCTGATTCATTCATCACTTACCAATTAGATGAAGTAGACACATTTCTTCAGGCTTTGTCTGAATTGAACAAAGCCAAGGCAGAGTCCGTCGCGATGAATGTATTCAAAGAGTATCCGATGGATGTTGTTGAGCGTCAATTTATACGTCCTATCGAGAAAGCAGTGTCATTAGTGCGCTATGGGTTACGTTCAATTCAAAAAGGGTTGATGGAGTCGATTCTCAGCGCCAGATTAAACACGATAATAGATGCAGATAACAAAGCAGCTCGTGAAGGAAAATGTCTTTTCATTAATTGTGATAGTCTCAATGATATACAGTCACGCCTATGGGCTATAGAGTTATCCAGTTTGGGAATGCGAATGGTGATTGTCGATGGCGTTGATGACTTGTCAGGATTAATTGAGCACTCAGGATTAGAACCTTACAAAGCCCTTGCCCTTTTTAGTTCTCGTCCTCTTAGTCAATCTCAGTCTAATTTGATCAGCAAAATAGAGAAGTCTTTTAATGGTAGTGTACTGCTTTCAGACTTCATTAAAAATGAGGCGGTGATATGAATGTTGTCTGGTTTAGGCGTGACTTGCGTGTGGAAGATAACACTGCGCTTATAGAAGCGTGTCAATCTGGAGAGCCAGTTGTTGGTGTTTATTTTGCCACGCCAAAAACCTGGGAAAGACACTCGCTCTCCGCGATACAAGCTGACTTGATATATCGCCGTTTATTTGCTTTGCAAGATGATTTGCGGAAGCTAAACATACCGCTTTACTATGCTGAAGTTGATTCTTACAAAGACTGTGTGGAACTCATAGCCGATGTGATGACTTCATCAAGTGCATCCGGACTGTTCTTCAATAAGCAATATGAATTTGATGAAGTTCAACGGGATTCAGCAATTGTTCAACTGCTCAAAGAGTCAAATGTTGATTGCTCAGCTCATGAAGATAAATGCTTTTTACCACCGGGTTCAGTTCTTAATAAGCAAGGCGGTTACTTCAAAGTTTTTACCCCCTTCAAAAGAGCATACCTCCAGCAAATGGAAGTGACTCCTCTCAATGTTATTAAAGCCAAAAAGCAGTCCAATACATTGCCTACTTTAGATAACACAAGACTGAGATTGTTCTCGCAAGATAGTCCATTTTCATATCCTCGTGTTTCGAGTAATAACTATAAAGTGGAGACTACAGAGGTTATTCAAGCGCTGAGAGAGTTTGAAGAAAAGAAGGTTAAACTGTACGCTGAGAACAGAGATTATCCTTCTGTTGATGCAACGAGTATTCTTTCTCCCTATCTTGCTGTAGGTATTTTGTCGATAAGACAATGTATGGCGAGAGTTATGTATCAACAACAATTACCATTGTCAGGTGGGAGGGAAGTCTGGCAAAGTGAATTGATATGGAGAGAGTTTTATCAACATTTAGCCTATTTTGAGCCCAAGCTATCGAAAGGGGAGAGCTTCAACCCATGGGGTGAGCACTTACGTTGGGAAAATTCGCAAGTTTTTCTTGAGGCTTGGAAATCTGGAAAAACTGGTTATCCTATCGTCGATGCAGCGATGAAACAGCTCAATGAAACTGGATGGATGCATAATCGTTTGAGAATGATAGTCGCGAGCTTTTTGATAAAAGACCTTCATATCGACTGGCGAGTTGGAGAACAATATTTTATGTCAAAACTAGTGGATGGAGACTACCCAGCGAATAATGGAGGCTGGCAATGGTGTTCTTCGACGGGGTGTGACGGTCAGCCTTATTTTCGTATTTTCAATCCGATTACTCAAGGTGAGAGGTTTGACCCAGATGGACGTTTTATTATTCGTTGGTTACCTCAACTTGCTGAAGTACCGAAAAAGTTTTTACACCAGCCTTGGAAGTGGTCACGGGCTAGTCAATTAAAATATCCAGCGCCTATTGTCGACCACAAGGTTCAAAGAGGTATAACCTTAGATTTGTATAAGCAGGCTAAAGAGTACTCCCAAGATGCGTAGCTATATCGCTGTGGCACTTTTAATCAGCGCTCCGATTTTCGCGGAGTCCTATCGCCTTCCAAAAGAGGACAGCAGATTGGTTGGGCGAGTGCAGTACCATCAAGTAGAAAAAGGAGAAACCCTCGCTGGTATCGCCAAGCACTATCACATTGGCTTTCTTACGCTTATGGCTGCAAATAAAGGAGTTGACCCTTTTCTACCTGCAGAAGGACATGCACTTACTATTCCTACTCAAATAATATTGCCTGATGTAAAGAGGGTCGGAGTGGTTATTAACTTGGCGGAACTCCGTTTGTACTACTTTGACCCTGACGGGCAAACAGTACATATCTTTCCGGTAGGTATTGGTAGAATTGGCCGAGACACACCAGTGATGCAAACAAGTATCAGTCAAAAGCGCATCAAGCCAACATGGACTCCGCCAGATTCAATTCGAAAGTCCTACTTGGCCGAGGGCATTAAACTTCCACCTGTTGTTCCCGCTGGGCCTGATAACCCATTAGGAAATCATGCGCTTCGATTGGCTTATGGAGCTGGTGATTATCTGATACACGGAACAAATAAAGACTTTGGCGTCGGCTTAAGAGTGAGTTCGGGTTGTATTAGAATGGAACCTAATGATATCGAATGGTTATTTTCTCAAGTTCAAATTGGCGAGAGAGTAAAAATAATCAATCAACCGATAAAAATGACATTAGAGCCAGATAGAAGCGTGTTCCTAGAAGTGCATGAGCCTTTGACTAGAGGCGATGGGATAAAAACTGAGTTGAGTCTACCTTTGGAGCTTTCTTGGTGGTTTGAAGAATTCAATCTCTCTGATAGCAAAGCAAAAGCGGCTATAGCTGCCCAAAACGGTATTCCAGTAGAAATTGCACTCCCGTCTGTTAATAAATGATAAATGAAAAGGGCCATTAGCCCTTTCCTATCTGGGTCTATTTTCTGTAAGACTGAGCGATATTATCGATACGTTCATTGGCGCGCTTAGCCTCTTCTTGAGCCGCTTTCGCCGCGTCACCAGACATACGAACATCTGATTGTAGAGCTTTGACCTGGTCACTTAGCTCGTCAATTTTCGCCGATGTTGCTGAATTTGATGCACAGCCTGCTAGCAGCAAAACAGTCGCCGCTGCAATCATCATTTTGTTCATAGGGGAACTCCTTGAGTATAAAAACTATTTATTAAATGTACTTTCGCTAACTTTCTGTATAGTACAGTTAAGCAGTTTAGCCCAACTTTTTATGCATTATTGAGCTAAAGAGACAAAAATACCCGATAAGATAAGTGATTATCAACATTTATTGACTTATGTCGCATAGATGTTTCAATAAAAAGAGAGAATAAACAGCTAATCTTTATTCTCTGACAATTAGGCCCCATTTATTTAGTGATAAATAGTGGTTACAAGCTACCCTAAACGAGATAATATCGTTAATATACCCTGCTTTTAATTTCCTCTTTGGGCAGATTCTTATACGAACGCTCGATAACATACCATTTAACTGGAGAAGACTTTGCAGTTTAAAGACTTGGGCTTGGACAATCGTCTACTTAAAAACCTAAAGCATTTTGATTTCAAGAATGCGACTAAAATTCAGCAACAAGCAATACCTGTGGCTATTGCTGGAAAGGATCTCTTAGCCTCATCTAAAACTGGATCTGGAAAAACACTTGCATTTGTACTGCCTATTCTTCATAAGTCATTGAAAAATAAATCCTTTTCAGCAAAGGATCCTAGAGCTTTGATTTTGGCACCAACTCGTGAGTTGGCCAAGCAGGTATACGGTGAGTTGAAGTCAATGCTTGGTGGGCTTTCTTATGATGCATCATTGATCGTAGGGGGGGAAAACTTCAACGATCAGGTAAAGGCTCTTCGCCGTTATCCAAAATTTATCGTAGCAACGCCGGGACGACTTGCGGATCACCTTGAACATCGATCACTTTTTCTAGACGGACTTGAGACGTTGGTTTTGGATGAAGCGGATAGGATGTTAGATCTGGGCTTTGCCCCAGAATTACGCAGAATACACATGGCAGCCAAGCATCGTCGTCGTCAAACACTCATGTTCTCAGCAACACTTGATCACGCGGATGTGAATGATATCGCTCTTGAAATGTTAGATGCGCCGAAGCGAATCGCGATCGATATCGGTAGCGCAGAGCATAAAGATATTTCTCAAAAGTTTTATCTTTGTGATCATCTTGATCATAAAGAATCTCTCCTTGAGAGAGCAATCCAAGAAGCCAACTATAAACAATTGATCATTTTTACGGCAACGCGAGTTGACACAGAGCGCTTAACTGAAAAGTTAAATAGTGATGGATTAAAGGCAATTGCTCTTAGTGGAAGTCTTACCCAAACCCAAAGAAACACGATCATGAGTCAGTTTGAGAGAGCGGTGTTTAAAATCTTGGTCACAACTGATATAGCCTCTCGAGGGCTCGATATTGCCAACGTAACTCATGTAATCAATTTTGATATGCCAAAACATACTGAAGAATATGTGCACAGAGTAGGGCGTACGGGAAGAGCAGGTAATAAAGGAGATGCAATTTCCTTTGTTGGCCCTAAGGACTGGGATAGCTTTAAGAGAGTTGAAACTTATTTACAGCAGGATATCAACTTTTCTCAATTTGATGGTTTAGAAGGTAAATTCAAAGGTTTAAAGCCAGCGAAACAAGATTACAGAGGAAAAGCGAAATCGACGAAAAAACCGTCGAAAAATACCAAGCTCAAAACGAAAAAAGCCATTAAGAGAGATAAAAGTTTTCATCAAAATGTCTCTGTTGGTGACAATGTCTTTATTCCGAAGAAAAAAAGCCAACCTAAAACTGATGAAGATTAGTAAATAAAAGGGCTGTCAATTGACAGCCCTTTTATTTAGACCTGAAAAAATGAGAGCTTTTGTTTCTGATCTTCAGCGAGTTGAGAAAGCTCTTGGCTCGCTGTTGCAGCTTGCGTGACTCCCGCAACATTTTGGCTCACAAGTTCGTATATATTGCCAAGATTCTGATTGATATCCACTGTGACTTGATTCTGCTCCTCAGAAGCCAGTGCAACTTGTGCATTTAACGAAGTGAGTTCTGTAATGGAGTGACTTATGTCACCGAGTGCTTCACTGACAACCAGTCCTTGAGCCTGATTTTGAGTTAACATATTTAAGCTTGAGCGCATACTGTCATTTGCAAGGCCTGATTGGTTTTGTAGTTCTTCGATAATGGTTTGGATTTCTTGAGTTGACTCTTGAGTCCTTGCAGCGAGCATGCGTACTTCGTCAGCAACAACGGCGAAACCACGACCTGTATCTCCAGCGCGTGCCGCTTCTATCGCTGCATTGAGAGCGAGTAAGTTGGTTTGTTCAGAGATGCTTTCAATCACTTCTATGACTTGCCCAATTTGTTCAGACTGTTCTTTTAGGCGATTCACCACTTCAGCAGCCTGTTTGAGATGAATCGCCATATTTTCACTATCGCGAACATTTTCTTGGAATATTTTGAGACTATTGCGAGCGAGTTTATCCACTTTCATTGAAGCAGAGTCAGCTAGGTTGGCATTTTGTGACACTTCATGAGCAGTGCCCTCTAGCTGATTTATCGCAGTACTGACTTGCTCGACTTCACTTTTTTCTTGGTCTGAGTTGGCACTAGATTGGGTCATTACAGTAGCGAGTTCAGTGGAAGCTGAAGCCACTTCAGAGCTGATTTTTACCAAAGAGTCCATTGTACTTTGTAGCTTTAGAACAGTTGTGTTGAAGTCGCATGATAGAGCTGACAACTCGTTATTGCCTTCCTCTTCAACACTGATTGTTAAGTTCCCTCGTGCCAGTTCCATCATTGCTTTTTGCAATACCTTTATTGGTTTGACAATAATTCCTGCAAGTAGCCAGCTCATAGATAATGCAGCAATAAGTACCAAAATCGCGCCTACTATAGATTGCTGTATTTTGGTGGAATGTTCCTGTTCATTTTCTATCACTTGATTAAAAGCAATGTGATTGAGCTTCTTTGATAGCGTTTCAATTGCTGAAACCATCGTTCTGCCTTTTTCACGGTACGTTGCCGAGGACTGAATATAATTTTGTTGAAAATCGTCTGAAAGTGTGGGGTTAGAGTGCTTAATTTTCAATAAAGGTAACATAGTACTGATTGAATAACTGACATAATCTTCAGTCGCAGCTTTCATCGCACGGACTTCGGTTTGCAGACCATCAACAGAATTCAGTGATTCTAGCAGTTTAAGGCTATCTTTACGTTTCTCTACCAAGCTTGCTTGTAACTGATCTACATCTTCTGAACGAAATAGGCTGTAAATTGCTTTGATACGCATGCCGTAGGTATTGTCGATAATTTGAGTGAGTTCATCTTTGTGGAGAATAAGCTCTTCTGTGGATACAGTGACTTCATGAAAAGTGCTTTTCAAACTATTCGAACTGAGAATGATACCAACTGTTAATACAGAGAGGGTGGCAATAACAAGTAAGATAATCTGAACTTTTATAGATAAGCCATTGAGAATTTGGCGCATTAAAATCTCTCTATTGATTTTTTTGTAAATTAAAAAGAAGAGAGTTTAATCACTTTGGTGATTAAGTGAAAGTAAAAAACATAACGAGACATAGAGAAAAAAGTCTAAGAAACAGAATAATAGCCAGATTATCGTCTGTTTTATAAAATCGGTAGTCCAATTGCTGTTAGTAACATGACGTCAGCTAAATACAAAAATAACATCTGTCACTTAGGCTTCAACTAAGTGAAACACAATTGTCATAATTGCACCCTAAAGTGAGCAACGTTCAAAGCAAATACAACGGCAATAACGCCTCTTAAGGAAATTGTGATGAAAAAGACAGTAATCGGTGCAATTGCACTTTTTGGTGCAGTGTCAATCGCTCAGGTCTCAGCAAAAGAGACGATTTCTGCAGTCGGCTCAAGTAGTGTGACGCCTCTTATGGAAGTGTTCTCAGAAACTTATATGAAAACACACAATGATGTGTTTATTGAAGTTCAAGGACCAGGCTCATCAGCTGGTGTTAAGGCAGCAAAAAATGGAAGTGCTGATCTTGGCATGTCTTCTCGAAACTTAAAAACTTCTGAAAAAGAACCAACCATCAAAGAGCTTACTGTCGCGATGGATGGTATTGCGGTAGTTGTAAATCCAAAAAATAAGCTCGGAAACCTGACTACTGAGCAAGTCACTTCTATCTACAAAGGCGAAGTTACCAGCTGGAAACAAGTGGGTGGTGAGGATAAACCTATCGTAGTTGTCACTCGTGACACTGCGTCTGGCACGCGTGGTGCATTTGAAGACATCATGAAACTAAAAAGAAAAATTGCAGGTAAAAAAGTGTCTGCAATTTCTCAAAGAGCTCAGGTAGCGAATGGAAATGGTGCGTTAAAAACTATGATAGCTTCCAACCCATATGCTATTGGCTATATTTCGTTGGGAACTGTTGATAAGTCAGTGCATCCACTAGCCATTAATGATGTTCAACCTAGAGTTGACAATGTGAAGAATGGTACTTACAAGGTAGCACGACCATTTCTTGTTCTTTATCGTGAAGGCCAGGTATCAAAAGAAACACAGCAGTTTTTGGATTGGATGACATCCGAGGAAGCTCAAGGTCTTGTTGATAAAAAAGGCTATATTTCTGTACACCAATAGAAACATCTATTTTTTAGATTTAACTTTGCTCGGCCTACTTTTCGGCTGAGCACTTTTAGTTTTATGAACTAATTAAGAGCTTGATTTATGAGATCTTCATATGACCATCGCAAATAGTGAACAGATTATGCAAAGTGAAATTAGACCTTTAGCAAAGACTAGTCTGAGGGAAAAGAAACGGGTTGATTGGCAAGAAAAAGCCTTTCATGCTCTTTTTTTGACGAGTGCCATCATTGGCATTGTATCTCTTGCTGTTATTGCCTATTTCATCATCAAAGAAAGCATACCTGCTTTTCAAGAAGCAGGAATTTCAGGCATTGTCCTTGGCCAAGATTGGTTGCCTCCCGCACTCTATGGTGTAGCTACCATGATAGTGGCATCTTTGGTATCTACGTTGGGTGCAGTATTGGTCGGTGTCCCAATTGGTGTATTAACTGCAATATATATTGCTGAACTCGCCCCGAAGAGTATCGCTAATGTCATTAGGCCCGCTGTAGAACTTCTTGCGGGGATCCCTTCGGTGGTTTATGGGTTCTTTGGCTTAATTATTATTGTTCCACTGATCCAAGAGATTTTTTCCGTTCCAGCAGGCAATACAATTTTGGCAGGCATAATTGTACTTGGCGTTATGATTTTACCAACGGTAATAACCGTCTCCGAGACTTCAATCAGAGCCGTCCCTAAATCTTATAAAGAAGGGTCTCTCGCGCTTGGTGCGTCAAAAATCTACACGATATTCCAGTTACTAGTTCCTGCAGCACGAAGCGGCATAATGACCGGTGTTATTCTTGGCATCGGCCGAGCTTTAGGTGAAACGATGGCAATTATTATGGTGATGGGCAACGCACCTGCAATGCCTGAGGGTATTTTAGACTCCGCGCGTACGCTCACTGCAAATATCGCGATAGAAATGTCATACGCGAGCGGCGTTCACGCAAACGCCCTTTATGCTACAGGAGTTGTTTTACTGATTTTCATCATGTCACTCAATGCAATCCTTCTTTATTTAAATCGGGAGAAAGCGAGGTAATCTTTATGTTAAGTAATAATAAAGAAACATGTGTTTCCGAGATGGAATTGATGAAGCTAAAACAAGCTCGCCAAAATAAAGATAAGATCCTTCATGGATTGGTATGGTTCGCAGCGGCCGTGACCGTAGGGTTTTTATTCTGGATTATTTGGTACATCCTTTCCAATGGTCTAAAGCATGTTGATTGGAATTTTGTGACTGACAATTATACTCGTACCGGTGAAGAACAAGGTATTTTCCCGATGATCATTTCAACCGTTTATATGGTTATCGCATCTATCGCAGTTGCAGCTCCTCTGGGGATAATGACGGCAATTTATCTTACTGAATACGCAAAAGTAGGTAGTAAACTTGTCAAAGTCATTCGATTTTGCACCGAGTCTTTGGCTGGGATACCCTCGATAATATTCGGTCTTTTTGGTATGACATTCTTTGTTGCGATACTTGGACTTGGGTTCTCAATTCTATCAGGTGCGTTGACGTTGAGTATTTTGATTCTACCTGTGATTATCCGAACAACTGAAGAAGCCTTGATGTCAGTTCCCCAAACATATAGAGAGGGTTCATTTGGTCTAGGGGCATCTAAAATTTATACAGTATGGCGGCTCATACTGCCTAGCGCAATGCCAGGTATTTTGACGTCAGTAATACTGAGTATTGGCCGAGTTATCGGAGAATCCGCTCCCGTCTTTTTAACCGCAGGTATGGTTGCGCGTATACCCGAGTCTTTGCTTGACTCCGGTAGAACGTTGACCGTCCATCTCTACAAGCTAACAACTGAATTATTTACAATCGATGAGTGGAATCAGGCATATGGTACTGCCACTGTTTTGATCGTCGTTGTGTTAGCCATTAATACAATTACTAAGTTGATTGCGCGTCGTTTCAATACAGCCAGCTATTGAGTTTAGTGTTTTAAAAGTTAACAATTGAGAGAAGATATGAATAAGTTTAATATTGAAAACCTAGACCTTTTCTATGGTGACAATCAGGCGCTAAAATCAATAAACCTTCCAGTTCCCGAGCGACAAGTAACTGCACTAATAGGCCCTTCTGGGTGCGGAAAATCAACGCTGCTACGTTGTTTAAATCGTATGAATGACCTTATTGAAGGTGTGAGGATAACCGGACGTCTAGAGATGGATGGGCATGATATTTATGGGAATATTGATGTCGCTGACTTAAGAATTAAGGTCGGTATGGTCTTTCAAAAGCCTAATCCATTTCCAATGAGCATTTATGAAAATGTCGCCTATGGCCTAAGAGCACAAGGTATCAAAGATAAGAAATATATTGACCAGGTTGTTGAGCAATCTCTTCGCGGTGCAGCTTTATGGGATGAAGTGAAGGAGCGTTTAAAATCTCACGCTTTCGGGCTTTCTGGAGGACAGCAGCAACGTTTATGTATTGCTCGCACTATTGCTATGGAACCCGATGTCATTTTGATGGATGAACCAACTTCGGCATTGGATCCGATAGCAACCCATAAAATCGAAGAGTTAATGGAAGAACTAAAGAAAAACTACACGATAGTCATTGTTACTCATTCAATGCAGCAGGCTCGAAGAATTTCGGACAGAACAGCATTTTTCTTGATGGGCGAGCTTGTTGAACACAACGAGACCAATGTGATTTTTAGTGAGCCACAAGATGACCGCACGCGAGGTTATGTCAATGGTGATTTTGGATAGGAACACACGAATTAATTTCAGGGTGTAAGAGCATAGTATTGCCACGGGGCTCAGAATAGCAGAAACAACGAGCCTTTTCCGGGACCTATATGGTCATCGATACTGTGACGTGTTTCCGCGGAACGAGTTGGCCTGACTTTTAGGTGTGTTTTGCTTTTTTATTATAACTATAAGCGATGGACTTTTGCCCCAGTATTGGGGCTTTTTTATTTCTGATACAAATTTAATTAATTCTTACCATTTACTCATATAAAAATGAACTTTTATTCATAATTGAGAAACCATCTCAACAATAAGATTATCAAATATCTCAAAAAAAAGAATCTAAATATAAAAGAATAAATTGATATTCTTTTTTCTAATGAAAAACAGCATGATATAAATTATCAGTAAAACAAGATATAACTCGAAAATAATTTAATTTTTGATTAAAAATTGACCTAAAGTTGGCAGACTATGAAAGAAATTAGCGTAATAAAAAGTCATGGAGAGGAAGATATACTTATTTATCGCTTAGTTGATATATTTATAATGCTAGTTTCTTTCCTATTAATATCATACCTTTACTTAGGTAGTTGGCCCAAAAATTACATATTGGCCATGGCTGTAACAATTGTTATTTTTGTCATTAACTCTGAGTTAGTAGGGCTGTATAATTCAAAAAATTATCAATATCTAAAATATATTCTTACAAAAATAGTAATTTCTTGGTTGTGCACAATTGCTTTATTGTTAGCTATTGCATTCGGAATAAAGGTCACAGAGTCATATTCAAGATTCGTAATGGGAGTTTGGCTTTTTTTTGTTCCTTGTACTTTATTTTTATATCGTTTTTTCTATTTAATTAAGTGCTCTCGTTCTGTAGACCAATGCTACACGCAAAAGTGTATTATTATTGGTGCAACGCATGCAGGTCTTGCCCTAGCTAATGAGATAGAGTCCACACCTTCGTTAGGTTTAAAGCTTTTTGGTTTATTTGATGACCGAACTCCTGAGCGATTATTTGAAAATAGTAAATACCGTACCGTTCATGGAAATATTGATGAAGCTGTTGCGCTTGCAAAGGATCGAAGTTTTAGACATGTTTATGTTGCCCTTCCGATGAATGCCTCCAATAGGATTAAGTCAATTATCGATGCTTTTTCAGACAGCACAGCAAATGTATATATAGTCCCTGATTTTTTTACGTTTGATCTTATCCAGTCGAGGTGGCGAAATGTAGGCAATGTTCCTACCCTCAGTATCCACGATACACCATTTAATGGAATGTCAAGATTAGTAAAAAGAATAGAAGATATAGTTTTATCGACATGTATTTTAATATTAATTAGCCCAGTTCTATTATTTGTTGCTTTGGGAGTGAGGAGCTCTTCCCCTGGACCAATCATTTTTAAACAAAATCGTTATGGCATTGATGGCCAGCAAATTAAAGTCTGGAAATTCCGTTCGATGACAACTCTCGATAATGGAAGTGAGGTAAAACAGGCTACCAAGAGTGATCCACGCATCACCAAGTTTGGTGCTTTTATTCGGCGGACTTCGCTAGATGAACTCCCCCAATTTATTAATGTACTACAAGGCAGAATGTCTATCGTTGGACCAAGACCACATGCAGTGGCGCACAATGAGCAATATCGCCTAATCGTTGATAAGTACATGCTAAGGCATAAAGTTAAGCCCGGTATAACAGGATGGGCTCAGGTAAATGGTTACCGAGGTGAGACAGATACGATAGATAAAATGGAAAAACGAATTGAATTTGACCTCACTTATATTAGGAATTGGTCACTCGGTTTAGATATAAAGATTATTTTGATGACTCTTACTAAGGGCATCTTCAGCGATACAGCTTATTAGAGACTGGTGTATTTATTATGATTAGAGTATTAAGTCTCGTAGTATTTTTATTGATTATGTCTTTGCGATCATCCTACGCAAATGAGAAATACCAACTCAGTGCAGGTGATGTTATAAGAATTTCTGTGTATGGAGAACAGGATTTATCAATTGATAGTGTAAAAATTGATGATAGAGAGGCTTTTGATTATCCATATCTGGGAGAGATAGATCTTAGTGGTAAGACATTAAATGAGATAAAAAATATTATCTATTCAGGTCTAAAGGGTGATTATTTAGTTGATCCTAAAGTTAGCGTCTCGATAGTAAAATATCGAAATATTTATGTAAATGGGATGGTTAATAAGCCTGGTGGTTATGAATATCAACCAGGTCTGACTGTTCAGAAAGCAATATCACTTTCCGGTGGTGTGATAAGTAAATACCGAAGAAGCGCTAAAATCTATCATATCAAAGCGTCAGAGTTTAAGAAATACAAAGACTATTCACAAGATGAGTTGATCAATAAGTTTGAGTTAGATATGAAAAATGAAGCAGCATCTCATAGCATTATTAACTCTGGCGATACAATCTATGTAATTGCGTCTTTTTGGTAAGCTTCAACAAATTATTATCAAGGATATATTTTTGAAAGTTGGGATAAATGATAATCCTCAGAGTGAGGAGCCTGTTATTGACTTAGGAAAATACTTAGCTCTTATTTTGAGGAATAAATATAGAATTTTATTATTTTCGGTAGTGTGTACGATTGTTTCATTTATATATATATCCAATGTAACTCAGACTTATACGGCCACTGCAACATTAATTTTAGAGACCGAGGCTAAGAAAGCAGTTTCAATAGAGGAAGTTGTCGGAATTGACCCAAGTCAAAAAGGTTATTTCAAAACTCAACTGGAGATCTTAAAAAGCCGAAGAATTGGTATGAGAGTAATCGAAAAGCTCAACCTATATAAGCAACCAGAGTTTAACTCATCTCTTGTTACTACGACCTCGCCAATCAACCTTGTTAAAGGAAAAATTAAGGCATGGATGAGATCATTAACAAATGATGTTGAGAGCATTCCTTCTGATAAAGAATTACAAGAAAAGCTGAGCTATAAGATCTTTGAGAAGTATCGTAGTCTGCTGCATGTAGAAGCTGTACCAAAAACCCACCTTGTAAAAATCCATTTCACTTCACGTGATCCTAAAATAGCGTCCCAAATAGCAAACGCGATTGGTGAGGCGTATATAGAAGAAAATATATATTCACGCCTAGATGCAACCAGACAAACATCAGGCTGGATTTCTAGTAGACTGAAGGAATTACGGCAAGAATTGGTTGCATCAGAAGAGATTTTAACCCAATTTCTTACGGAAAATCGTTTGATTGATGATGAAGGTATCGACAATCAAATAAGTAATTCGATCAATGAACTCAGTTTTAAATTGAATTCTATTGTCGAGAACAGAGTAGCGTTAGAGGCAAAATTTAACACGATTTCAAATGCAGATAGCTACACTCCACTTCTCGGTCAAATATCCGAACACCCGCGAATCCTTGCACTTAAAGCTGATCTAGCCAGAGCAGAACAAGAGATCAGCCAATTGTCGAAACGATACGGTCCTAAACATGATGCAATGAAAGCACAAACTGTGCGCCGCGATAATGTACTTGAAGAGTTAAACAGACAAATTAAGCTTGTGATCGCGGGACTAGGTAAAGACCTAGAAGCGATGAAAGTACAAGAGTCAATGCTGAATAATGAACTAAAACAAAAGAAAGATGAATTTCACAGACTTTCTGTTGTTAAAAGGCAATATGAAGCTCTGAAAACTGAAGCGGAGACGAATAAGAATATACTCAATGTATTCTTGAATCGATATAAAGAGACAACCGCAACATTAGATTTTCACTCAGAAAATGCACGTTTCACTGATTTGGCTGTTGTTCCAATGTTCCCATCAAAGCCAAATAAAAAACTCGTAGTTTTAATCTCTACAGCCCTTTCGTTATTGGCTGCTTCGGCTGCAGTTATCGCTATGGATATCTTAAGGAACACAATAGAGTCGGTAAAACATTATGAAGAGAGGACTGGGACATTACCGTTAGCAGGCATTCCAAATATTGGAAGCAAGACACCTATAAAGTCGATATTTAAAAATCTGAAAACTATTGAAGGCTCGAATCTGCTGGAGTCTCTCCATGATATAAAGATAAACCTCTCTTTATCAGATACAAAGAAAAAGTATAAAACAACGGTTATTACCTCATCATTGGCTGGGGAAGGTAAAACGTTAGTATCTGTTGGTCTTTCATCGGTCTTTAGTCAAACAGAAAAAACTCTATTAATAGATGCAAATCTAAGAAATCCAAGTATTGGTGAATATTATAATCTAGATCAATCAAGAGCGGGTTGGTCAAATTATCTTCTCGAAGAAATAACGTTATCTAATTGTATTTTTGAGCAAGGAGAAAATTATCCGGATATTTTATTGGTTGGCAATATGCGCGTAAACCCACAAGAGGTATTAAGCTCTCTAAAGTTTGAAGAAATGATTTCTGAACTTGAGAGTAAATATGACCGGATTATTATTGATACACCTCCAACATTGGTAGTAAATGATAGCTTAATTATTTCCAAAATGTGTAACAATGTTGTTATTGTTTTACAAAGCAATAATACAAGGTTGCAAAGCCTACGAAATGTAATTGCAAAATTTAAAAAACATGAAGTAAATGTAAGTGGAGTAGTTGTCAATAAAATAAATAAGCGATTCTTTGCCTCCTAAACTATGAAAAGAATTTAAATTATGTATTTAGATAACATAAATAGTCTGATTAAATATCGTACAAACATATTTTTTTCAATCATAATTCTTTTCTTGATTTTAGGAATAAGTGCTAGATATACTCACGGTGCACATAATATACAGAAAATATTAGCTCTCATTATTCCTATTTGCATGGTAATAAAGTTTGGCTTAGAGTCCGGATACATAAAACATTTTATTATTTACCTAACTACAGTATTCTTATGCTATATATTTTCAGATCAGAACTATGTAGATATAAGTCCTTTAACATTTTTAAGGGCGGTTTTAGGTTTTGGAATTCTATATGTCATAATGCTAGTAAAGAATGGTACCTATTTAAGGTCTTTGACTACCGGGCTTGTACTGTTGCCTTTGTTCATGGTCCTTATATCATCAACATGCCATTTTTTATTTAATATATCTGTGACAAGCGGTGGGAACCGATACGGAGCAGGAATATCAAGTGCACATTTTGCATTTCTTACCTACTTCGTAATTCTTTTCTTAGTTTATGAATCTTTACTAAAAAAACGAGTATATTTATTTTTTATTGCAGTCACATTAATGATGATGCTGCTCTCTGGGAGTAGAGGCCCGCTGTTGGCCGCGCTACTACCTATAGCTTTACTTCTTCCATTCTTGAAACTTAGAGATATACAAAGAAAAATTATTTTGACATCACCGCTTATCATTATTGTCGGTAGCAAGTTAATATTGTCAATGGTTGAAAGATCAAAAATGACAACATTTGATAGTGATGGTGGGCTAAATCTTTCTGGCCGAGAATATGCTTGGAGCTATTTTTTAGAAAAAATTGAAGGTTTAAATTTATTTGGTGGAAAGCTGGGCTCTATAACTAAGGTAACCGAAGGGGTCAAGGAATATAATCTTTACGTATTTACTGTTCCTCACAATGAGTTTATTCGGTTTTATATGGAGCTTGGAATAATTGGTTGTTCATTATTTTTCTTAAATATAATATTTATTATGTCAAAGACATATAGAATTAGCAGCTCGACAACGAGGAAATTCTTAGTTACATCATTTATAGGAATGTTCATTCTTACTTTATTTGATAATTCCCTAAGTACTTTACAGTCATCGGTCCCGTTTGCATTACTTTTAAAGTATATACATTTTAATGAGAAGTTAAGACATGAAGAAAAAATCTAGAATACCATTGGTTTCTGTTTATATTCCTACTTATAACCGATCATCGCTCTTAAATAGAGCAGTTAAATCAGTTCTTTCTCAGACAATTAAAAACATTGAAGTGATTATTGTTGATGATAATTCAACAGATGATACATTTGAATTGATATCAAAACTGAAAGAAAGTGATGATAGAGTAATATATCTCAAAAACAATAAAAATATGGGAGCCTGTTTTAATCGAAATAGGGCAATATCTGAGGCAAGAGGGAAGTTCGTTACTGGTCTCGATGATGATGACTTTTTTTTACCTATGAGATTAGAAAATTTTATTAATTATTGGGAAAATAAGAATCCAGATGCAATAGCTTTATTTTCAAATAAAATTGTAAAATATACGAATGATATAGAAAGTACGTATGATAGTAAAAATTTAGTATCTTTTAATGATTTGTGTTTAAAAAACCAAGTAGGAAATCAGATTTTTACACTAAAAAGTACGCTAAATAAATTCAAATATGACGAGGGATTATCTTCGTGGCAAGATTTAGACCTTTGGTTTAATATTCTCAATAGTAATAGATCTAAATTTTTTGAAAATACTAAACTAAAAGATCATATCATTGATAAAAGTCATCCTCACGAAAGAATTAGTAATAAAAAAGTATTATCTTATATGGATTCTTTTATGACAATAACTCAAAAGTATAATTTTTCAGAAAAAGAAAAATATAAGTTAAAATGTCAAGTTTATGCTTATGATACACGTAAATTTGGATTATATAGAGTTTTCAATGATTCTATTAAGACCCAAAATATATATGTCATTTTAAGAATGACCAAATATTTTTTGTTTAACAAAAGGAGTTTTTAAATGCCGAAAAAGCTTCTCATGCTCACAACGTGTATTGTAAATGAAGAGAATATACAAGATCTTCTCAGAATGGTGAGATCTTACAGAGATGATTTCTCTAATTGTATTCATCTTATCTTATTGCAAGGAGACTTGAGCAACTTTAAATCTGCTATCAGTGCCTTGGAACTGTCAACGTATATCATATCAGTTCCAAATGTTATCTCATTATCAAAAGCTCGAAATATAATGTTTGAGCATGCTATAAGCTCAGGATTTTTAGACCTGTGTGAGGTGATTGCTTTTCCTGACGATGATTGCTGGTATCCCGACAATAATCTTTCAGATATCTTCACTTTGTTTGAAAAAAATAAAACCCTTGATTTGTTAGTATGTCGATATAGCGCAAGTACACAAAGCTTACATCAATCAAAAGGCCAAAATTTATCGCTAAAACAGCTTGTTAGCTACGGCTCATCCGCCACCCTTTTTACAAGAGTATCATGTTTGGATAAAAAGAACTTTTTTGATGAATCTTTAGGTATCGGTTCACCAAATAATGGAGGAGAAGATTTAGATTTTGCGTTACGAGTGTTTAAAAAATCAAGGCATGGAATTTTTTTCGATCATCCATTAGTTGGTCATAGCGACAAAGTAGTTACAAAAAACTATCGTTACTTCCAGGGCAGCTTTAGAGCACTCAGAAAAAATTTATTTTTGCATCCATTAATTCCTCTATTTTTTATTCGTAAGTTTTTGGTCGGCATTTATTATGTATTACGCTTTGGGATGCCTGTAAGAAAATTCTTCAGTTCACCGCAAAAATTAAAAGGATTTAGTAATGAAAAATAAAAAGCTTCTCTTTGTGGCTTCTCCCGGAGGCCACTTGGTTCAATTAGGGTTGATTGCTGAATGTTTTGATGATGTGGAGAGTGTTATCGTAAGTACATATAAAGAAAAACCAGCGTTTCTTTCTGGTGATGATTATCGAAGAGTTGACGATTTTAGTCGTGATAATCCACATTTAGCATTTAAAGTTTTTATGCAGTGTTTCAGAATATTACGTCGTGAACATCCCGATCTTGTTGTGACAACTGGTGCTGCGCCTGGCTTGATTATGGTGATAGTGGGTCGACTTTTAAGAGTTCGCTGTGTCTGGGTTGATAGCATTGCAAACTCGAAAAAGCTGTCACTTTCAGGTAGGATCGCGTCCAAGTTGGGAGTCTCCGTGGTATCTCAATGGAAAGAAGTCGCCGAAAACTCAAATCTTATCTACAGAGGTCGTGTAATATGATTTTGCTTACAGTAGGCACTCAGTTACCCTTTGATCGTTTGGTAGAGTCGATAGACAGACTAGCTCTTAAGTACCAAATTGAGGTTAAAGCGCAGATTGGAAAATCAGATTACCAATCACAACAGATAGAAAGCCAAAAGTTTTTTACTCCTGATGAAATTGAACAAGCCTTCAAAGAGGCAAGCATTGTGATTTCTCATGCTGGGATGGGCTCGATCATAAACTGTCTACGCTATAAAAAGCCTGTGATTATCTTCCCAAGGCTGTCTAAATATGGTGAGCATAGAAATGATCATCAATTGGATACTCTAGAGTCATTTTCCAATATTCAGGGAATCTATCCAGCCAAAAATGAAGATGAACTTGAAAAGCTTATTTCTAATATTGACAAATTAAAATCTCCACTAGGGCTATATACTCCAGAACGCGACCTTCTTATATCTTACATCCGAGAAAAAATGCAGTAAATACAGTTTAAAATACTATAAAACCAGTGCTCTTCCTAATTTTGAGAATGCTAATAATTTTTAGTAAAGAACGTTTTTAACTATGAAAAAATTAGTTAGAGTAGCCATGTAATTTTTATGATCTTAGAGGTAAATGTGAAAGAAAACTATCAAGTAGAATGGAAAGAACGTTTAGACAAATTAAAAAGTATGCACAAAGATATCGCTGACTATTGTCAAGGTAAGAAATTAGCTTATCTTGATATCCCTATGCACTTTAATGTGGGTGATCTTCTTATTTATGCAGGTACTGAACAGTTTATTAGAGACTACAGTTTAAATGTGACTTATCGTGGGTTTGATAGTGGAATTGATCACAAAGAGTTAAGAAAAGTTGATATTATACTTATTCACGGTGGTGGTAATTTTGGTGACTTGTATCCTAGACATCAGATATTTAAAGAAGAAATTGTTACAAAATATCCTGATAAGAAAATAATATTCCTTCCTCAAACAATATATTTTAGAAACAATGAAGAGAAAGTTAGAAGCGCTTCTATATTCCGAAAACATAATGATCTTCATATCTTCGTACGAGATGACAGAAGCTTAGAATTAGCAAAAGAATTCTCCAATAGTTGTAATATGATGCCAGATATGGCTCATAGCTTACATCCTCTCATTGACCATTCAGAAGTAGAGAATATAAACATTGATAAATTTAAGATATTAAATCTACGTAGAATTGATATTGAAAATGTTTCACTAGAAACAGATATATCTAAGAAGACATTTGATTGGGACCATCTAATAACAAATGAAGATAAGATTCATTTAAGACTTTCAAGTAAATTAAATTTAATCCCTTTTCTTAGAAAGAAGATATTGAATAAATGGCACAGAAGATCCGATATTTTGATATTTAGATCTATTAATTTTTTCTATCAATTCAATGTTGTTTATACTGATAGATTGCACGGTGCTATATTAGCCTACCTTCTAGGAAAAAATATTAAATTAATAGATAATTCATACGGTAAAAACACAGGGTATTATACAAATTGGCTTGATGACAAATTTTTAATAAAAAATATTTCAATTAATAAAAATGAAAAAAACTGATCATATTGCAATACTATCACTTTTTACTTCTTTAATACGAGTTCTCGGAGGCCCGATAACCATACTTATGGTAAGTAGCCACCTAAGTCTAGAAGAAATGGGGTTTTACTATACATTCTTTAGTTTTATAGTAATGACCCAGTTATTTGAAGTAGGTATTGGTTTTGTTTTAAAACAGTTTTATAGTCACGATTGTAAATATAATGATCAAGGTGTCTTATCTAAAAAATCTTTAATTAAGTCAAGTAAATTGTTTATTTTTTCGTGTCAGTGGTATATGGGTCTTGCCATCATTTATTTAGTACTTCTTATCCCTTTTTCAAAGTTTTACTATTTTAATTATGAGGGGAATATTGAATTTGAAGGCCCACTGTTACTACTTTTAGTCGTTACATCTTTGAAGCTTGTCTCGAACATAATCGACACTTATCTAGATGGTATGCAGAAGCAGATCATTTTACAAAAAGCTCGGTTATTTTCCTCAATAACAATGTCTTTAAGTCTATGGGCGCTCATAAGCTTAGACTATCAATTATATTCAATTGGTTTGAGCTTATTTCTATCAATACAGGTCTTTGTTCTCGTTGTCTTATATTATAAGAAAAATATAGATTTTAAGATTATAAAGGCAGGAGTTAATTACTCTTTCTTGGAACAATTTAGAGAAATATTCCCATTATTAAGTCGATCTAGTCTAGTTTGGTTTTTTGGGTATTTTTTTTGGAATGGTTTCACTTTGCTAGGCTTTCATTTATATGGTGCGTCTATTGCAGGTCAGATCGGCTTTTCTATCGCTATGGCAAAAGGAGGTTATGATGTTGCAAATTCATTTTCTGTGAATCAAAGAACAATAATTGCTAATAAGATAGCTAATGACAAGCTTAGAGAAGCTATTGAAATATTCTTTAAATATTCAATTTTCTCTTTATCGGTACTAACTTTTGGATATTTAATTATCATTTCAGTCAAGGTCTATTTAAGTGAATTTGAGATTGTATCTAAAATGCTAGATACACAAAATCTAATCACTTTGTTCTTGTTCTATATTTTTATATTGGTAATGACAAGTGTCAACAATTTTGTAAGATCATTTAAAATTGAGCCTTTTGTATATTTGTCAATCTATAACTCTACCTCTTTAATGGTGACATTTTATTTATCTCATTATTGGGGATTAAAAAATATATTACTCCTATCAATGATTTTTCTCATACCTTCATTGATATACTCTTTCACATTCTTTTTAAAAAAAATTGGATATATAAAATTAGGTATAGCTGATGTTAAATAGTAAGCTAAAGATAAGTGTGATTCTACCTGTATATAATGTTGAGGACTATCTCGTAGATTGCTTAGAATCAGTTTTATCTCAATCTTATACTAATTATGAGCTTATTGCAGTCAATGATGGTTCAACCGATAAATCAAAAGATATTTTAGAAAGTTATCTAAGTAAATTTTCGGGAAGGTTGAGAATCTTTAATCAAAGTAATTCAGGTCTTTCTTGCGCTCGAAACACCGGTTTAGATATAGCTTCTGGTGATATTGTGTATTTCTTGGATAGTGATGATTGGATATTATCAAATACGTTTTTTGATTGTGTTGGTTTCTTTAAAGAGGACGATACGGATCTTGTATTGTTTGATGGTAACGCATTTTGTGATGGTATGTCAGAGGATAATTTAGATCGATACAACTACATAAGGTCTTTACCAAATACACAATATCGAAATGGAAAAGTTTTTCATGATTCTGTTGTTACTGGTACTTATGTTGTTCAATCTTGTTGTTATTTTTATCGAAGAGAGAGATTTTTGAATCTTAGGTTCATCCCAAAGATTTTACACGAAGACAATTATTTTACTACGTGCCTTCTATTAAGCGCAAAAAACATAAAAGTATCGAAGAATAGATACTTCCAAAGGCGTATAAGAGAGAATTCGATAACGACTACACGTCTAAGTTTCAGACATGCGGATGGCTACTACGTAACGACAGATAAACTATTGGAGCAAGTTAAGTTCGATAATATTACCGAATATTCTTTGAGTATATTTTTAAATCGATTATTACGAAAAGGATTTTCTATAGAAAAGGAGGTTAAGGGGAACATGCCTATATTGCGTCGTATTGAATTATATAGAAGTTACTCATCGGTATTGGACATAAAAAGTTCGCTGTGGCTCTTTTTACCAAATGCCATGTCACTAGTTGCTCGGTTAACGAATAAAAAATAGGAGTGGTCATGGGTAATTGGGAACAATATCAGATCGTTAGAAGAAAAAACCTCATTTTTATCAGTGTGTTCTCTCTTTTTTTTAATTTACTTATGCTCGTTCTACCTTTGTTTAGTATTCAAGTATTCGATCGTGTGCTCACCTCAAGAAGTATTGAAACTCTGATAACACTATCTTTAGTTGCCATTGCGTTACTCGTATTCCAAGCACTATTTCAATACACTCGTACAAGGTTGCTCGAACATTGCGAGGCTCATTTCGAATTGTCATGTTCTTCATCCATAATTGAAAAAATCATGTATCTTCCAGGTCAGAAGGCACGGCAATTACATGATCTGAGGGAGGGTAAGTCATCACTTAGCTCGCACTTTTACCTTTCTTTGAACGATATGCCTTGGTCCATAGGGTTTACGTTCGTTCTTTTTTTGCTTCACCCCAGCCTTGGTTGGTTCACGGTTATTGGCATCTTCCTCCTTCTTGCTATTGTTTCGTCTAATTACTTCCTCGCTAAGAAACTAGCGGGTAATCTCACTCATTCCGCTCTAGCAAGTAACGTAATGTCTCAACAGATTATTGATAAATTACATTTGGCAAAGTGGACTCCAGCGTTACAGCAACTACTAGGGAAGCGTAAAAGTATTGCTGACGAAACAACTTACTTAGAGGAAACCAGGCAAGAATACGCAGCATTATTTTCGTCGACCTTACTTTGGTTGAAGCAGGTACTTCAAGTAGGAATTTTGGCATTGGGTGCATGGTTAGTTATAGGACAAGAAATTAATATGGGGGCTATGCTCGCTGCCTCAATTCTTTTTTCGCGCGTCTTAGCTCCAATTGAACAGTGCTTCCAGTTATTACCTCAGTGGCAAAAGAAAAGACTTGCCCTAGAAAATATACTTGAGCTGTTAAAAGAACCTGATTTAGAGGCTCCCCCAGAGGTCATAGGGTCTTCGCATGACCTAATGTTAGAGCGAGTTTCGTCTTTGAATGGTGCTGGGAAAGTGTCAATGCGTAATGTTCATTTTGAATTGAAAGCTGGTCATTCGCTCGCTGTATTGGGGGAGGTTGCAAGCGGAAAGTCGACGCTTTTGAACGCCATAATAGTTCCCGAGTTGGTTCACTCAGGGAGGATAGTTCTTAATGGGGTTGAAACCAAGAATATTTCAAGAATAGAGCGAAGCAAAACGATAGGGTATATCCCACAGTCGGTCGATTTCTTTGAAACTTCAGTTTTAAACAATATCACTAGTTTCGATGTCCAAGAAAGCCGCTTCGATAGAGCTCTTGAGATATCTAGATCTTTGGGTCTACATGAAACAATCAGTCGTTTGCCACACGGCTATAATACCATGCTGACGAATCAAAACGACTTGCTTTCTCTAGGAGAGATGCAGCTTTTGTCAATCGCGCGCGCCATTTATCATCAACCTAAAATTCTTGTTGCCGATGAATTTGACTCTCACCTAGATGATATAAGTCTAGAGAAGGTACTCCACACTCTGAATCATCTCAAACAGCAAGGCACTTCTATTATTTTCGTGTGCCAGAAAAGGGCGAGTTTGTCTGTTGCGGATTGGGCCATTAATATACAAGAGGGTTCGATTAAATTTGCCGGAAGGCGTGAATCAGTGATACAAAAACTTGAGGCTGAGGTGTTGTCATGAGTAACTTAGTAAAAAAGCAAAAGTTGACTTCACGCTCATATATTGAGCTTGGTATTGTTGGGATGATACTTATCGTTTCTATAGTGACTTTTGTTCTGTTTGGCGTTGAGTTAGATTCAGCAGCTATCGCAAAAGGGCGAGTAAACGTAGAGGGTAACAGAAAACTTATTGAGCATCTTGAGGGAGGCATTGTTGACAATGTTTTGATTAAAGAAGGCCAAAAAGTAAATGCTGGAGATCAACTTATCCAACTTTCAGCAAATTCAATTCAAACACAAGTTACACAGTTAGAGTTTCGTTTACTCAGCATACAGGCACAGCGAGAAAGACTAGAATCAGAACGCGGAAATAGAGACACACTTAATTTTAGCGATGCTTTAAAGAACAAAGTCGAGCAATATCCGAATTTGATTGGAATTCTTGAGACTCAAAAATTATTATTTTTAAGCCGTTCCGAGTTGCATAACAGCGAACAGGCTGTTCTCAAGGCACGGTTTCAAAGAGTAGAGAGTCAGGAAGCGATGCTCGTTCAACAGATCGAAACGAAACAGAAAGCTTATGAACTTTTGTTACAAGAGTTTCGAATGCATGATCGACTTCTCGAAAAAGGACACTCCTCGCGCCTCAAAGCCATTGAGTTGAAGAGAAAACTTAATACTATTTCAGGCGATTTAATTAGAATTAAAGGCCAGAAAAAAGATACGCATCTTTCAAAGCTGGAGGTCTCACAGCAACAAAGTGCAAATCGAAATCGATTTATCACAGAGGTAGAAAAAGAACTTCAAGATCTTAATCGAGTAGTGGAAGAGCTATCTGAAGAACTTTCTAGGGTTAAGGAAATTCTATCTCGCACCTCAATCCGAAGCCCATATAGCGGAAAAATCTTGGGGCTTAAAGTATTCAGTAAGGGCGATGTAATTTCACCCGGGGAGACCTTGATGCAGATTGTCCCAGAAGATGGTCGGATGGTTATTAAAGCCAATCTTCATCCGGACTATATTGATGAAGTGGTACCCGGGCAAAAGTCTATGGTTCGTTTGTTATCATATAACCCACGTAGTGTACCAATGATTGAAGGTGAAGTGGTCCATATTGGGGCAGATAGATTGGAAAGTAGTGATTTATCTAGTGGTGAGTTGTCAGGATATGAAATTAAAGTGGTTCTTAATGCAGACGAGATTGCAGCACATCCCCAAATAGGCTTATATCCCGGAATGCCAGCTGAAGTATACATCACACTACGTAAGAGGACGCCATTTGAATATTTAATCGAACCCATATCTATTGGATTAATGAGATCGATGAAAAGATAAAAATTGGCTCAGAAAGAAAATCGCTCTAACTTTAGAGCGATTTTTTTATTAAAAAAAACAATTCTGAAATTTCTATTTTTATAAAAAATTATAGTTGTTATAAAATGTAAGTTCGTATTAATAAATATTTTACCTGACTTTGAGTTGCATATGCCGATATAGAAAATGTTGTAGAGTTTTTACTTTATAAAGGCCAAGTATATGCTTTTTTTATGATACATTACTCAAGTTATTATTATTTTTTATTTTTATGTTATTTTTTTAACAATAACCAGACAAACTGAATAAAATAAAAAGATAAAAAATATTTCGTAGCAATGTGAATTTTTGATTTGTATTAAAATCGAAACAAGATAACTGTAGATTATATTTAGATTTATCAGTAGCATTGTGTCGGGTCTTAAATGACTCAAAACTCTTAACTAATTATGGATATAAGTGAGATTAATAATATGACTATACTTTTCGGAACAACAAATCTCGATGGTTCAGGCAGCTCTTTGAATTTAAATGAGTCTAATGCAACTGAAGTAAATGAATTTGATTTTTTAAATACGAAAGTCTATCAGAGTCTGGATGGTGAGGTTTCGGCAACAACGTTAGATACATTTGGATCGACATATATTGAATCCTCAAAATGGAATAAAGAAGGATTTAAAGAAGTAAAGCTCGATGCTGATGAAAATAAAATAGCAATTAAAGATATTGTTGATGTAAATATTGTTAATCAATCAACTACGGGTGTATCAGATATTGAAATTACCAACGCTAAACGTGGTTTTATTGATACGTCTGGAGTATCTAGTAATGATAATATAGATATTACTGTCAAATCTAATTCAATTAACTGGTCAAATAAATTTGATATAGATACAGGAGCTGGTAATGACTCAGTAACTTTGAGAAATGGAGAGAACTCTCAGTTTACTAGTTTTGATATTAATATGGGAGAAGGTAACGACCGTGTTGATATTTCAAATATGAAAGATGCAGCTTTCTCAGGCCAAGAAAGAATCATAGATGGTGGAGAAGGCTTTGATTCAATCATTTTAAACAATGATGAGAGCAACAGTTTCTCAGGCTTTGAGGTTGTTGTTGCGGGTGATTCAGCGTCTTGTATCGAGCTTGGTAATGCGAGGTTAGAAAAAAATGGATCTGATATGGGTTTGATCGTATCCGGCTTTGAACACATTGACCTAGAGTCAGACATGCAGGTTGCCCAGGTCACTGAACTATCTGATTCTCAATCTGAATATCTTTCATCAAATGGTATTGCAACGGATAGTTTCCTCGCATACACGGTGACGGATACATCTTCTGGCAGTTCAGATAGCTATGTGGTATTCAGTGATACTGAATTTGGTTCTGTATGTTAATTACAATAGATGTGCTCAAGTACTTCAGAGGTTTAATTAGCGGAAGATGGACTGAGCTTATGGACAAAACTATGATTTTAAAAATTGAGTGCGATCCAATTAAAAGTCCATAGTAGAGCCCATAAGCTGAGGTAGCTAACCATATATAAGTCTATCATTGACACTATTTGATCGTCAAACAACTTGGCATAACTAGCTTATTTTTTGGGTGTTTTTCTGAATAGCGCACGGGGGTGTGCGTCTTTCGAGTGGACATCTTGAAGGTGAGCTAACAAAAGAAGTCTCATATTACGGATTTATTATTTCGTAATATGAGACTGATATTAAAGCAACCTTTAGTTGCCAGGTTAAGCGGGAAACAACTGGTCAGAATAAGCCCGCTAACGTTTGGTATTGGCTTCTTTTTTAAATATGACTCTATGACAACACTCTGAACCCTATATCTCTATGCCACCAGAGTATTTAATATATTTTATGTCTCAGAAGATTGAAAAAGGGTATTTGCCGAATCTATTTGGACGCTATGTGTAGGAAGTGCTATCTCTGCTCCATGTGAGTGAATTATTTTTCCTATATCCAATAGAACATTTTGTTTGACCTCATGATACTTGATCCAGTTCGTTGTTTTTGTAAACGTGTATATCAATAGCGTTAAAGAAGATGGAGCGTAACCATCAAAGTTAACGATAAGAGTTTGACGTTGATCAATTTCTGGGTTTTGACTTAACATATCTCTGATTTCAGAAACAATGCGATCCACTTTTCTCTCATCTTCATAGCGTAACCCAATGTTTTCCTTGATTCTTCGGTTGTGCATTCTGGAAGGGTTTTCTACAACGATACTACTGAAGACAGAATTTGGGACATAAAGTGGTCTTTTATCGAAGGTTCGAATTATCGTCATTCGCCAACCAATTCTCTCAACAGTTCCTTCAATCTGGCGATCCGGTGAGCGAACCCAATCCCCAACTTTAAAAGGGCGGTCGAAATAAATCATCATTCCACCAAAAAAGTTAGAAAGTAAGTCCTTCGCGGCAAGGCCGACTACCAAGCCCCCGACACCTCCGAAAGTGAGGAGGCCTGATAAACTCAGTCCCAAGGCCTGCATAGCCGTTAAGGCACCCAAAATGATAAAGAATAATCGTGATACTTTGGCAATTGCTTGAACCGTGGTTTCGTCACGATTACTACTTTTTAGTATGTATTGTTCAACATTGTTGATGAATCTCATCATAATCCAGATGAACGTAGCGATCATTATTAAGAGTTTGAGTGAACCAATCCAAGCTGTTTCGAGATGATCTTTTAGTAAAAAAGTGACCGAAATAGTTGCAGGCCACACCCATATGAGAGCGCTAATTGGCATTTTTAGTGCTTCTAGGATTAAATTATCCCAGTGGAATCGGGTTTTATCGACTAAGATTTCTAACCGGCTAAAAAGTATACGCCAAATGATCCAAGTTACTAAACTTGCAACAGTGATCATTAAAACATTGGAGTCCCAAGTCTTGACAGAGTCTAGGAGAGATTGAGGAAGAATATTGACCAGCTCGTTCATAATACGCTTTAAGATTATTCATTAAATCAACAAGTATACTTGTCGGCAAAACGTCAAACCAGTAGAAAGTCAGGTTTTTAAAGTTTATTTGTTGCCAAAGTGCTCGGCCAGCGCATTCCGGCGACTCGTTGTTGAGCCTGCGCTATGTGATTTAACAGTACCCTCATATCCCTCTTTAATAAAACTTTGGGTCATGTAGTCTGGTGCTATACGTTTTAATCTGGGTGAATTATGTGTGCCTGCTATTTTATAAATAGAGGAGCCATCTCCGGTTTCAATGGTTACTTGTTTGCCATCGAAGTCGAACTTTGTCGCGATCAGACGCTGATTACGAAAAACACCGTCTGAATTTAGCACTAATATTTCGGTTTGATAAGAAGGGACTCCAAGTTCGATCCACCGCCCATAAACATGTTTTGGGTGAGTATAGTCTTGATAGCCGAAATAGATTAAGGCACCAAATGCAATAGCGAGTGATGAAAAGGTAAAAATTGCTGCAGTTTTTAGAAAGTAATGTTGGGTCATAATTCTCTGCAACTCAGGAGTAGAAAAGTCTTAAGATTTGGAATTATCCTCTAGTTTGCGAGGGAATGTCAATATTGTTACCGAATGAAGTTCACAATAAAGAATGTAAAACTTGTTGCTTATATAAGTTCGCCAGAGGCCGTATATTTTTAAAATAATCATTAGCTGCCTAATCTACATATATTTGTATTACTTAAGCTAGCTTTATACCTCGATAAAGTGACCGTCACCGCAACATATAAGCAGCAGTCGTGCTATAGAAATAAAAACATCAAAAAAAAATGGTGGCACAATGAAAGATCTATCTCAATGGTTGGAAGAATATGGAGAGAGTCATCAAAATCCCATAAATCAAAAAATTCATAAAGTTGCGGTACCGGGTATTTATCTGTCAATTGTAGGGCTTTTTTGGTCTATACCAAGTGTTACAATGTTTGGAATTAGTGTAAATTGGGTGTGGCCTGCTGCTTTTCCTGTGCTCATTTTTTACTTGAGGCTCTCTCTGAGTGTTTTTCTCATGATGTTTGGTTTCACTTTGGCGTGTATATCGTTGATTTGGTGCTTAGAACTAATGGAAATACCAATTTTTACGGCATCATTAGGTTTTTTTATTTTCTTATGGTGCCTGCAGTTTATTGGTCATAAGATCGAGGGAAGAAAGCCTTCTTTTATTGAAGATGTTCAGTTTCTTCTTATCGGACCCATTTGGACCTTTCGTCAACACTGACCTTTAACAACTAGAGCCATCGGATACAATTGTTTGTGCTGGTCGGGTTATAAAGAAAATGTTTTCACTTCTAATCCACCTTACACTCTCCGTAGCAGCTTGGTTTTCTGGGGCAGACAATTCCTCTTGAGCATATTACTCGAGCATCTGTCATTACACCTCTTTCAATCCAGTTTATGTTAAGAATTTTAGCTACCGTAGTTAGCTCTTTTTGGATATGTGGGGGAATCTGAGCTCCTCCTCCATTAGAGACACATAGTGACTGAAGTTCTTCCGCTAATGTATTTGCATTTCCGCCCTGAGCGTCAATAGCAGGGTTGAGATCTATGCCAGCACACAAGACACGATTATTACCAGCAGGATCGGTGACATTGATTGACTCACAACAATAAATACGAGGTTCGTTGCCAACATTAAGTATGGATACCTGCGCAGAGCTGTCAGCTTGTGGTTGTGATAACTTTCGAAACACTGCCCAATGCTGACATGGATCGCTTACAGTTCGCATATTACCCCATGGCAGTGGAATACCATTTCCTCTATAAACCGCTTTTAACTTGTTTTGACCGTATGCATCAAAATAGTGCCAATGTGGATAAGGGGATACAACCGTCATTCTACGCATCGCGACCGAAGGTGAAACTCCCGCTTTTTTATGTACGCTGATCTCGTATCCATTTCTATCCAAGAGTTGACGAAAGGGGACTTTGGGGCAGAGCAGTGCACCTGCAAAAAAGCTCGATTCAAAGTCTCGCCATGCTTGTAAAATATCTTGCGAGTTTAGTTCAGAAGAATGTAAAGATAGTGGGCTGTTCTCCCAACTATTGGCATGGCCTACGGTCAATATGTTTTTCAAACCCTCCTTATTGTGCAGTACACAATGTCCAATATAGACGGCTAGGTCATATTTAAGTCTTGTCGGATAGTTCTTCAAAACATCGTTAAGAAATATACGTCCAGGGGGCTCAAAATAGGATGTTATGACTTGTTTAGCACTGATACCAAGTTCATCAGTGACATCTTTTGGAGCTTTGGACACCCAGCTAACACTGAGACCCAATGTCTTAGCAATATTTATGAGGTCTTCTGTAGAAAGATTTAAACGTTTGAGACCAATATCTTCGGCAGCACGTTCTAAATCTGGAAAGTGATTTTGGTTTTTTTCTTGATGGGCTCTGATGAGTAGGTGAGCAAATTGGCGCCCAGTAATGCCCGTCTGTGATAGCATCTCCGGGATAGCAATTTGTAGAATATCATCGGAAAAGAGGAAACTAGGTTCGAGCGCTATACCATTGATCCCTCCCCTGTTTCCCTTTAATGGGATGATATCTGCCTGTTCGGGCTCATCATCAAGAAACCATTCAGGTTCTTTCTGAAACACATCTGCAATAACCTCTAACATGTCGATACTAGGTACGCGTTTTCCCCTTTCAATCATAGATAAATAAGATACTGAGGGGGCATTTTCTGGATTGACTCGAATACATCTTGCTGACAAGTCCTCCATCGTAAGGTGATTACGTTTGCGCAAATTTCTGATTTTTGTACCTAGAAAATGGGATTGTCTGATTAAGCTTTTTGACACTGGCATTTTGTAAAATTCACATTGTAAAATTTTTGTTGTGAAATTGTAGTGAAAAAGGCGCTAGTATACAAAGTATGCAAGGTCACAATTTAATAAAATTGTGAAACTTAAGTGTGATTAAGTTGACGCTACATGTATCTATCTGCAAGCTACCATGAGGGATGACCAATGAATACGCTGACATTCGATAAGACAAAAATTCAAAATAAAGAACAGCCATTTATTGCAGACGCTGTCTTTGCAGTAGAAGCAATAAACTCCGATCATGTGATAGAAAAGCAAACGAAGGTTAAGCAGCTTTTAGATGAACTTTTTCCGTTGGAATCGGGGTCTCACGAAAATGTTACATCTTATGTCGTTGATTATCATCATGTTATGGCATATTTTAAAGACGGGTCACACAGTGGGTTAAAATATCCAAAGCAATTCATTGCTTATGAAGGTGAGAAAGAAGAACCTTGCTCACTATTGCTAAGAGATGGGGTAGGTAGTCACGTTGAAATCTCACTCGGTAAACATAAAGGTACTGGATGTATTGAACTGGTTGAAATAGAGGATATTCAACTTGAAACTTGTACTACATTATCCAGCGATGCACCTCATATCTCTGGCGTGAGACATTGGATAAGTTTATTGAAAGGCGATGGAAAAGGTTTATCCAATGCCTGTAATGAAGAAAAAGAATACACGGCTAAAAGTGGTGAGGACTATCAACTAGAGCGATATTACGTCGTAAAATAGTGGTTATAAAAAAGGATGCGTAGTCGCATCCTTTTTTGGAGACTCATTTTAAAAATGCAATTGAATGACGGAAGTGACGATTGCCGCAGGACGACGTACTCCTTCAATTTCGACTCGGATTTCTCTCTCAATTTCTAAGCCTTTCTTAATGGGAGAAACACTCTTCAAAGTGCTAACGGCACGCAAGCTATTATTTGCTTTGACCGGATATGGGAATCGCACTTGGTTAAGGCCAATATTTACAACCATCTTCGCCGTTGGAAAAAGACTCTTATCCGGATCTACGCTGTCTGTTAGTTTTGGAAGGAGTGCGAGTGTCAAGAAGCCGTGGGCAATAGTTGTCTTGAACGGTGACTCTTTTTCGGCTCTTGCTGGGTCTGTGTGGATCCACTGCATATCTTCAGTAACTTGACCAAATTGAGATATTCGATCTTGTGATACAAAAAGCCAATCACCTGTGTGGATAACTGTATCGATTTTATCTTGTAGCTCATCGAACACTCTTTGTGCCTCAGGCTTCAAGCTTATCTCTTGTGGAGCTTCATCATAATCTTGTACAGCATCATTCACTGCATCTGAATGAAAATCTCTCAAGCGTGTAAACAGGTGGCGGCTATTCGCTTTATTAACAATTTCTCCCCAATACTCACGCACGACGGGAGACATCCGCTGCATGAAGTCAGAAGAATACTTGTTATTAGGTTGACCACGATGTTTAAACAAGTCAGCGACTTTCATAAAAACCCCAGATTTAGTCGAATTAAAACAGATAACTATCCAATTTTGAATTAGTTCACAGAATAGTGCAATTACTTTCGGGCGTACACTTGTTGTCTGAGATGTGATTTTTAATTAAAAATCATGAGCTTATCAATAAAACACTATTTTATTTAATTGGAGCTTAGTAATTAATTAATGCTGCTTTTGTGAAGTATTCTTGTTCGATATACGTCGTTACCGATGTTCAATTGAGATAACTGGCCCTTCAAACCGCTGCCTTTCCTGTAGAGCAAGCCATCCTCGTTGAACCTAGCATCTTGAGGTTAATTGGATATACGCACAATTGCAGACTTTGTTTCGCTTTGTAGATGGAGCTATTGAGACGAGAAAATCTGGGTTCTAGCTTTTTACCGTGCTTTTACCCACAACATTGATAACCGCTCCTGCGATGATAAAACCCGCACCAATATAGGTCCAATAAGATGGAATTTCATTAAATACTAATACGCCGATCAAAGCGGAAAAAATAATTTGGATATAAGAGTAGCCAGATGCCTTTCCTGCCTCTTGTGTTTGCATTGATTTCGTGAGCCCATATTGCCCAATTTGTGTAAATATACCAACGAATAGCAATAAAATGGTGATATTGAAATTTGGCCAAACAAAGTCTGACCAAACTAAAAATAGCGATATTGGTAGAGCCACTAGAGGGAAATACATAATGATGACCGAGCTATCTTCGCTCTGACTGAGTTTTCTTACTATGACATAAGCAACGGAACTGCCTAAAGCGCCAATAAGTGCCATTAAAATACTGAATAATGGTAAGGCTGTGTTGGGGTCTAGACTTGGTTGCATGATTAATCCAAGCCCTATTAGGCATAATATTATGCACACCATAGTAGAAGTGTGGATTTTTTCTTTAAGAAACAATAGACCAAGAATGGCGGTAAATACTGGATGGGTATATTGTAAGAGTGTCGCTTCTGCAAGTGGTAAGGTGGTCACAGAGTAGTAAACACACATCAGAGCAAGTGTCCCGATAACCCCTCTCAGGAGTAAAAAAGGTTTGTTCTCGCCCCACATTGGGATACCTTTCCTCTTAACATCTACATAGCTAATAACAAAAGACACTAATGCTCTAGCTGCGACAATTTCCAATACAGGTATGCCGAATTGACTGACATATTTGACACAAGCAGACATCATGGCAAAGCCTAAAGCAGAAAGAACCATGAACTTTACGCCTTGTGGAATCATGTCGTTAGTGTGTTTCAGCTTCTGTATCATAGTTAACGCTTATTTTAACGTAAATTTCATTTATGGGTTGAGTGCGAGATAAGATCCTACCGCGATCATAATACTGCCAGAGCCAAAGTTAAGAGTACGGTAGGCTTTAGGCGTTTTTACTAACTTTGAAAGCCGTGCAGCCCCGAGTGCAACTCCCATCACACCTATAAAGAGTGCCAGACTTGCCATAACAGAGACTAAGGTAATGTCAGAATAGGATAAAGACGTTAAATCCATAAATGAGGGTAAAAATGAAATATAGAATAATATGACTTTTGGGTTGGATGCAGAAATCAAGAAGCCTTGCACAATACCGGAGAAAAACGCTGATTTTACGTTGGCGTCACCAGTCTCCAAGTCCTCAGGATCAAGTCGTGAATTTATTAATTTCCACCCTAAGAAAACCAAGTAAGCAGCGCCTAAGTAGCGAATAACGTTAAAGAGAGTTGCCCAATTGTCTGCAATGGTTGTTAGCCCAAAACAAGCCAACAAAAGATACAAAACATCACTTATTATCATTCCTAACGTTAAACCTATACAGCTTTTTGAGCCAGACACTAAAGCTCGCGAAATAATAGCAAATACTCCAGGTCCTGGAGTAATGCTAAAGATTAGCATCGCTATGAAAAACGAAAGTGCAGTCTCAAATGTCATCGATAGTACGTAAATTATTAAATAGTGAGCAAACACTATCACTATTTTATAAAATTTAAAAATTGTGTTTGATGAGTCCAAGCATACACATGTGCGCCGTAATTCATAATCGATAAAAATAATATCTATTTTTTGTATTAATTCATATGAAATCACATAACTGCCCAACAGAATATTATTTTTCTAATCAAGTGCAAAACGTAATACGAGATGATTTGATTAAATATTACCCTAACACCCACTCTATGTAGCAGGCAAAGCCGCTTTTTGATGTTTGAAGTTTTGCTTGTGGCTCTAAAGTTGACCAACAACATTTATGGAAGAAAAGGTTGATAACGTCATGAAAATAAACATAAGAGTATTTGTTTTACTGGTGGGTTTAGTATTTAGCTGCTTGAATTACGCTGCCATAGGAGACTACAAAGTCGTAGTTATTCATGGTCTCCAAGCCGACCAATTAAAATCTATGCCAGATGCAGATCAGGTTAAGGCTGAAGGAGAGGAATATTGGCAAGAATACTGGTTGCAGTACGCTGATGAACGTATAGACTGGCCTGCTTACGAAAGAGTTGAAGAAAAGATTGCTGTTGATTATATCTGGCCGAAATTACAACAATTCGCTCAAGATAGGTTATGCAATCCAGGGTGTATATTAGTGACTCACTCAGCTGGTGATCTTATTGCAAGGTACTTGCTCGACAATCAGGAGAACTGGCTCACTAACGCAGGCCTAGAGCCTCTAAATATTGTTGCAACTTACGACTTTGCAGGTGCAGGCGGTGGATCGGAGCTGGCTGACATTGTATTGAATATTATTGAAGGTGGCGGTGCCGCAAACAGTGCAATGCGCTTTGCTATTTCGCTCTGGCTCGGGCAAACGCCAACAAAAGAGAACTCTGGTGTCTTGAATGACTTGAGAGTAGCGAACGCTCGTCAGCTTGCAAAGTTATCGGAACACAGGATTCCAAGGATCCGTTTTGTTGGAAATGGCAGTGATTTCTTAAATGCTACTTCTCTCTTCTTACCTGGGAATGATGATGGTGTCGTTGCTGCACATTCTACTTGTGGTGCTGCCGTTCCTGACCAATATGACAGTTGCTCAGAAAATTTGGCGATGACAGGAAAAATTGGCAGCCAAAAGAAGGGAGTGACGAGTTTTATGCCTTACCATTATCCCTTAATAATGGGGGATAAATACAGTCATAGTGATGTAGTTCATGCCATTCATAAAGGAGTGGTGACTTCGGTTGTAAATAATGTTCAGCTAGGTAATGGAGAATCAGTTGGTGTAGAGACCTATCAAGAAAGTGGTTGGTGGGGTAAGAAATATTTGTTCGTAACGGATTCGGATAAACATACTATGTCAGAGTTGGTCACGACTCTTAATTGACAACAGGGCCCGGCCAAGGAACTCCTTGGCTTTCTTGAGGGAGTATTCAATGAATAAAAAAGCGGGTTTCTTTTGCTTGGCTAGTTTTTGTTTTGTGGTAGTGCTTCTTTCAGCAAACAGAGAGATAGAGTCTGAGCCGCAAGTGGAGAAGCGATTATTCGAAAAACTCGATATATCGTCACAGCCAGAAGTGGTAACTATCGAGCCTGAAAAAATTGCTGACCAAGCCGAGGGTGATAAGGCTGAGCAAGAACCTATTGCTAAAGCTATGGCACAGATGGCTCTAGTACATGAGCGGACATTTGAATATCCATCCTACTCAGAGCCAATTTCTGATCCAGACAGCCCGTACTTAAATTGGAATCAGTTTATTGAGGTGGCGATCCCCATTTTAAACGGTGAGTTTATCGCGAGTCTCAATATGGAAAAATATCGTTATTTTTATTCTGAGCCTATCAATCTTGAGCTGAAAACGAATGCAGATTTTATCCATGCAACGCTCGACGCTGTATCAGTCTCCACTCATGAGGTTTTAGGCTCCTATCTTTCCGATAAGGGTCAATGGCAAGTGTATCCTGATCGAGATTGGCCAGAGGAAGTACGTTTTATTGCACGGTTAGATTCAGAACAAGGCTCAGATATTGTTAGTGCTGATATTCGCATCTACAAGTCAATTGCTCAGTTGGTCTCTGTGGGACAAAGTTTTGCCGTTGGTCCTGATATGACAGTCCCTATAACATTAAATGTTGATGAGGCTGGTATCTATAGGTTAAGAGCAAACCTTTATAATGTCGACGGTCAGCCAATAGCCACCCTAGTGCAGAAGAAGAGGCTTGCCGTAGGTGAACAAATTGTAGAGTTAAAGGCATTCAAGGCAGTTTTACCAAATGGTGTATCTGATTTGGAATTGAGACATTTTATGATCGAGAGAATGTCTGGTTTTCCGGGGCAAAGAGCCGGGTATGGTAATTCTGGTTCAGGTCATTATCAAGTCGGGTCTTTTGATTCTGATTCTCTCACGGATGAGCCTTACCAACCTTCTTTACAAGAACAAAAACAAGCTGCTTTTTTGCGTAGCCTATTATAAGACTATCGATATTTTTGTCGCCTTGATTGCAAGAATATTGCATAAATCTTGCTCCAATATTGTTCGCATATCCTGATTAAATTAATGATAAAAAGATTATTTTATCAGACATATTTTCAATGCTTTATTAAAAAGTTCCGTCTAAAATTCCAAAAATGTGACAATTATCACACTGTTTTTTCTGGGTCAATAAATACAAAAGAAATATATTAGAATCAATGGCTTACTTTCCTAAAAAACCAGTTGGAGTGACGCTGTGACAGTTAAATTATTCACATAATGTGGAGAATTGCGTCCATTTTTAGTTTTTCCGTACTACGTTTTAATTATTCGTTCAGACTTTAATCTTTAACAGGTTAAATCGGACTTATATCAACCAAATACGGACGATGGATATGAACATTAAATTCTTGGCTGTCTCGATTGCGGCAGCAGCATGCAGTACTCACGTTTTCGCAGCAGAGATATATAACAGCGAAGGAACAACACTCGCTTTAGGTGGTTATGTAGATGTAGGGGTCGGTGAAAAAGGTGCCGATGATGACGTTGAAGTACATTCTTACTCGCCCCGTTTAAATATTTCAGGTATGAAAACGCTCGACAATGGTATGACGGTTGATGCTAAAGGCGAGTGGAGTATTAATTACTTGGACGGAGGTAAGAACACCTTCAGCACTCGTTTAGGGTACATCGGGGTCACCGATGAAATGCTGGGGCGTATGGTTGTCGGAACCCAGTGGTCACCTTATTACGATGTAGGTGGGGTGGCAGATATGCCGATCGCTTTTGCCAACGACTTCCTCTATGCGGACCACTACTTTGTTGGTTCGGCGAGAGCAGACAAAATGGTCAGCTATCGTAATAGCATGATGCTCACAGATGATGTAGAGGTCAGGCTCGGGCTCGGCTGGCAAGGTAAGAACACTGATAAAGGCAAAGCGGATGGTAAAGACAGCCGTATGCAAGCTGCACTCTCAATCGAGGCGATGGGAGTCACTTTAGGGGCTGCTTTTTCTGACGGCAAAGTTAATATCAACGCGAGTGAAAAAAAGTCTGCTGAGTCCACTATTTTCTCACTTAATTACGGCAGCTACGGGGAAGGTATTTACCTAGCTGGGGTTTACGGAACAAATGAATATTTTGGTAGTCTCGCTGCTACTGATCCTAACGCGGCTTTTACTAAGGTGTACTCTAAAGAAACCAAGCAAATGGAAGCGCTTGCTGCCTACGGTATGGATAATGGGTTAAACCTTAGTGTTCACTATGAAAGAGTGGACAATGAAGAAACCTCTAAGAAGGTCTACAGTAATACATCTATAAACGCCGAGTATGAGTTAGCCGCTGGTTTTGTTGCAGTCGCAGGCTATAAAATTGACTTAGGTGACGATGATCCTACCACTGAAGATGACAATAAGTGGACAGTTGGAATGAGATATTATTTCTAATAAAGAGTCATCGTAAAGTAGCGCCTACCTTTAAAACGGTGGGCGTTTTGCATTTTTCTGCTGATATTTTGGGCGATGCTTCAGAGTTTGAATGGTTTTTTTACCAACAAAATAGTAATTTATCATAAACTGAAATGCTCATTTGGCTCAGCTGCAGGGTATAACAATGTCATTGGTGAAAATTTTACAAGCTCATGTTGAACCAACAAAAATTTTATGTGTTGGTAGAAATTATCACGACCATATCAAAGAACTTTCAAATGCTGTTCCTGAGCAGATAGTGGTATTTTCTAAACCAAACAGCGCAATTTCGGACGTTCTTAACTCCTTTCACCAAGAACCTATCCACTACGAGGGCGAGATTTGTTTTATTGTGCAAAATGGTCAATTATCTGCGGTAGGCCTTGGGCTAGATCTTACTAAGCGAGAGCTACAGAGTAAGCTCAAGAGTCAGGGGCTTCCTTGGGAACGAGCCAAGGCATTTGATGGGAGCGTTTTATTCAGTCGTTTTATTCCACTAGATGGTATTGATATCCACAACCTGAGTATTGAAGTGTTTATTAACTGTGTGAGGGTGCAAAAAGGAGCAGTCAGCCAGATGATATACTCTCCACAAGTAATCCTCGAAGAATTAAAAAGCTTCACCACGCCATTTGACGGAGATATTATAATGACAGGAACCCCTAGTGGTGTTGGGGAAGTTCAATCAAAGGACGTGTTTTTGCTCCGTCTAAAAGAACATGATAACACTCTGATAGAAGTTGAGTGGGTTGCTAGATAAACTTAGTAAAGCAACGCTTCTGAGTGCCTTTGATTCTATTGAAAGTTCATATAAGAAGCTAGGATATTATTATCAAAAGGATTTTGGTTATTTAGGTAGGAGGCTTTTCACATGAATATTCAATTTGCATTAAACCCCCCTAAGAATATAAAAGATCTTATTTATAAAGGGCTGAGAAGGTTCAATCAGAAACACCTTCCCGATGAAGAGATTTCCAATTTTGCTTGTTTTGCGGAGAGCGAAATGGGAGAAATTGTAGGTGGCTTAACAGGAGAAGCTCTTTTTAATAAAACCCTATTTATCGAGTTTTTTTGGATTGAAGAAAGTTCCCGAGATACTGGTGTAGGTACCATGCTAATGGAAAAAGTAGAGCAGCAAGCCGAGTCCATGGGAATCACAGGCCTTTATCTGGATACCTATAGTTTTCAGGCACTTCCATTTTATTTGAAACTGGGTTTTGAAGAAGTCGGACGATACAAGAATTTTCCAGTGGATGGTGTAGATAAAATTTTTCTACAAAAAAAACTCAACTAATGGGTATCAGCCCCACAATGCTGGTGGGGCTAAGTTGTCATTAAAGCAGGCTATGTTGGTGCTCTGAGATAAGCATACTCATGGACTCGGATGCTTTATCCAAAACTGTGTTTAAGGCTTCATCAGGTGCAAATGGTTCTACAACTTGATAATAGCACTTTAGCTTGGGCTCAGTTCCTGAGGGTCGTACAATAACCCTAGCACCATCTGAGAGGTGATAAACCAGCACATCACTTACCGGAAGCTCGATCACTTCTGATCTCCCATCCGAGAAAGTTCGTTTTAAAGTCTTTAGATCTTCAATAACCTCAACTTTTCGACCAGCAATCGTCAATGGCGGACTGTTACGCAACTTTTCTCCAACAGCAGGCAACTCAGGATCGAGAGCAATGCTTCGCTGGGAATTTAAGTAAACACCATGCTCACGGTATAAAAGCTCCAGTTGATCCCATACGGTTTTATTTTGCCCTTTGAGTTCACTAGCTAATTGAACAAAAGCAAGTAATGCTGAGAGCCCATCCTTGTCCCAAACTGTTTCACCAATTGCATATCCAAGTGCTTCTTCATAGGCAAACAAGAAAGGCTTATTGTCCTCTTTTTTGCTCATTGCAACGTTAGTTAGCCATTTAAAACCTGTGAGAGTTTGATAATAATCTGCGTTATTTGACTGGGCAATTTTCTCGAGTAATGTTGATGAAACGATGGTATTACCAACGAGTGGGCTTGTTTTATCACATCGAGTAAGTAAATACTGCGCCAGTAGGCAGCCGACTTGATCTCCTGTTAGCATTTGGTAGTCGCCGTTAGGTGTGCGGGCAGCAACAGCGAAGCGGTCTGCATCAGGGTCATTAGCACATGCAAGATCGGCCTGGCGTTCTTTGGCTAGAGCAATAACCATATCCATCGCACCGGGCTCTTCGGGGTTGGGGAAGTTGACCGTCGGAAAGGTCCCATCGGGCATACTTTGTTCAGGCACGCTATATACTTGAGTAAATCCATTATCATTTAGCAACTGCTCAGCCATTTTTGCTCCAACACCATGCATTGCAGTGTAAGAGAGGCTTACAGCACGGTGATTTTCCGTCTGATTGACCAGTAAAGGTTGATTATTGATGGCTTGTCTATATTGATCGAAATAATCTTCTTTGAGCCACACCAAAAGATTTTTCTCTTCGGCAGTTTCTAGAGGCATCATGGTAATTGGAAGTTCAGAGGCATCCTCAATTTCCTTTGCGATCCCACTATCGTGTGGCGGTATAATCTGAGCACCGTTCTCCCAATACACTTTGAAACCGTTATATTCTGGTGGGTTGTGACTCGCTGTGACAACGATAGCCGCCGCGGCATTAAAATGCTTTATACCAAACGCTACTATGGGTGTTGCTGCTTCTGTTGCGGTTAGAAATACTTTAATTCCTTGCTGAGTAAGAACACTCGCCGCATCGTGGGCAAAACGTTTGGAGTCAGTTCGGCCGTCGTAACCAATAACAACGCCTCGTTGGGCTGCATTGGATAAGGTTTTTGTTAAATAGTGCCCCAATCCAGTTGCTGTTTCTTGAATCACTAAGCTATTCATCCGGTTTGGCCCACAGCCTACTTTACCACGCAGGCCCGCTGTACCAAACTCAAGACGTTGACTGAAGCAATCTTTGATCGTATCTACAGCATTTGAATCAATCAGCTGTTGTAACTGTGCTTTAGTCGCCGAATCTGGATCTCGTTGTAACCAGCGAGAAACTTGTTCCATCATTTCTACCTTCCTGTACTGAGAGTACTTTAAAACTAACTGCCCATTTGGGGTTGATGCAACCCCAGAGAATAAAGAGTAACTTTTTTATGACTTGATTTAGAGGCTCACAGGAATGCAGTGGGCTCTGAGCTATTACTCATACCAATCCTTGTGTCTCTGGATCTTGTAACTAATAAACCAATCTATATATTCAATGAGTGCGATATACCCAATCAACTTCAGGTTTACTTAGTTGAACTAAAAATCTAAGAGCTGCTCGGGCATCGTGTAGATTCTAATTTGAATTTTGCATCATTTGCGAGAGCGCAATCGCTAAACTTTATTTGTGTAGGCTACCCCCCCATTTTTAGTGTGCCTTTCTTGCACAATTTCCAAACTCAAACTACAAGTTATTAACATAACATAATCAAAATAAGTACTAATTTAACAATTCTTCAGTCCAACGACGCATTGATGTTTTTTTAATTTTTAAGCTTGGTTTCGGTAAAGGTATCAGCATCACCAGTGATGACTCTGAGAGAGGAGAGATCTTTTGAAAAACGAGCGAATATTATTCTGGCAATCAATCAGTTTCTCCGGCGTGTTTTTAACCAGTTCGGCTTGTGCTGAATCAAGTCAGTACAACCTCCCGGTGGGTGTTACAGACATAAGCCAGCAGGTTTACGACTTGCATATGCTTATCTTTTACATTTGTTGTGTGATTGCAATCATCGTTTTCGGTGTCATGTTTTATTCGATGTTCTATCATCGAAAATCTAGAGGTGCAGTTGCAGCGAACTTTCACGAGAGTACAAAAGTCGAAATCGTATGGACTGTCATTCCGATTCTCATCTTGGTTCTTATGGCCATACCAGCGACCAAAACTTTGGTTGCGATGGAAGACACTTCTCAATCCGACCTAACGATAAAAATAACAGGATCTCAATGGAAATGGCATTACAGTTATTTCGGTGAAGATGTTGAATTTTTCAGCTTGTTATCCACGAGTCAGGAAGAGATTGAGGGTAACGAGGTAAAAGGCGAAAACTATTTGCTAGAGGTGGACAATCCGTTAGTGCTACCAATAAACAGGAAAGTCAGGTTTTTAATGACTTCTGATGATGTTATTCATTCTTGGTGGGTCCCCGATTTTGCCGTTAAGAAGGATACTATTCCCGGCTTCATCAATGAAGCTTGGACTAAGATTGAAGAGCCAGGTATTTATCGAGGGCAATGTGCAGAGCTCTGTGGGCGCGCACACGGTTTCATGCCGGTTGTTGTTCAAGCATTAACTGAAGAGAATTATGAACGCTGGTTGAACGACAAGAAGCTTGAAATTGCACAGGCAAAGCGCGAGGCCACTGCGTCATTATCTGCATCACTTTCACTGGATGAGCTTATGGATGCGGGACAAAAAATCTATCTGGATCGTTGCGCTGTTTGTCATCAAGCTGAAGGGGGCGGTATACCTGGAGCTTTTCCAGCGATTACAGGCAGCAAAATCGCAACAGGAGACACTTCAAGCCACATAGATATCGTTGTAAATGGTCGTGCAGGTACCGCAATGCAAGCTTTTGCAAATCAGTTGACTGATAAAGAAATTGCGTCTGTTGTGACTTACCAGCGAAACGGGCTTGGGAACCAAGTTGGAGACCTTGTACAGGCGTCAGACGTTAACTCATTCAAAGCGTCTAAGGAGGAGTAATGAAGACATCAAAACCTGAATCTATCGTTGAAGACAAAGTGGTTTCTGCTCCTGCTTCTGATGCTGAAATTGGGCGAATGAATAGTACTATAGCCATAGAGGTAGATGATCACGATCATAAACCAAGTGGGATAACACGGTGGCTATACTCTACTAATCATAAAGACATAGGTACGCTGTACCTGTGGTTCAGCTTCATTATGTTTTTAACGGGTGGGGCGATGGCTATGATAATTCGCGCTGAGCTTTTTCAGCCCGGACTTCAGTTAGTCGAACCTCAGTTCTTTAACCAGATGACCACAGTTCATGGTCTGATTATGGTGTTTGGTGCAGTTATGCCAGCTTTCACTGGGCTGGCAAATTGGATGATACCTATGATGATCGGTGCGCCTGATATGGCGTTGCCTAGGATGAACAACTTAAGTTTCTGGATACTTCCCTTTGCATTTTTGATATTGCTGGCGTCCTTATTTACCGAAGGGGGAGGGCCTGACTTTGGCTGGACATTCTATGCGCCACTCTCCACAACCTACGCACCAGATAGTACAGCTTTATTCGTTTTTTCTGTTCATATTATGGGGATCAGCTCAATCATGGGAGCGATCAATGTCATAGTTACAATTGTGAATATGCGCGCACCCGGAATGACATGGTTTAAATTACCTATGTTTGTTTGGACTTGGCTGATCACTGCATTTTTGCTGATTGCCGTAATGCCTGTTTTAGCTGGTGCTGTCACCATGGTGCTAACAGACAAATATTTTGGTACTTCATTTTTCGATGCTGCTGGAGGTGGAGACCCTGTCATGTTTCAGCACATTTTTTGGTTTTTTGGTCATCCAGAAGTATACATTATGATATTACCATCTTTTGGTATTATTTCGGCCATTATACCCGCGTTTAGCGGCAAAAAGTTGTTTGGCTATCATTCAATGGTTTATGCAACCTGTAGTATAGCCTTGCTGTCTTTCCTGGTTTGGGCTCACCATATGTTCACCACGGGCATGCCTGTGTTTGCTGAACTGTTCTTTATGTATTGTACTATGCTCATTGCGGTACCTACTGGGGTTAAGGTGTTTAACTGGGTCGCGACAATGTGGCGAGGCGCAATGACCTTTGAAACGCCAATGCTGTTTGCTATTGCTTTCATTATTCTCTTTACCATCGGCGGATTATCCGGATTGATGTTAGCGATCGTGCCAGCCGATTTTCAATATCACGATACGTACTTTGTTGTCGCACACTTCCATTACGTCCTTGTGTCAGGTGCTGTGTTTTCAATAATGGCGGCGGCCTATTATTGGTTGCCTAAGTGGACCGGCCACATGTATGACCATAGGCTCAGTTTATGGCATTTCTGGTGTTCGATGATTTCGGTCAACCTACTGTTTTTTCCGATGCACTTTCTGGGTTTAGCCGGAATGCCGCGACGAATACCAGATTACGCTATTCAATTTGCAGATATAAACCAAATTGTATCAATCGGAGGCTTTGCATTTGGACTTTCCCAATTAATATTCCTCTGGGTTGTGATTAAATGCATCCGAGGGGGAGAACGAGTAGGTGAGAAACCATGGAAACGAGCGGATGGATTAGAGTGGACAGTTCCAAGTCCTGCGCCTCATCATACATTCTCTACACCTCCTAAGTTGGATTAGGAGGTCAGGATGCAAGACCAAAATACCATTAATCAAAAATTAAGTCTCAAGCTCTGTGCTGCGGCACTGGTGATGTTTGGTTTTGGCTTTGGTTTGGTCCCATTATACGATGTGATGTGTGATGCTCTGGGTATCAACGGTAAGACTAATAGTGAATCTGTTGCACAGCCACAAGGAATGATTGCCGACACATCAAGGACCATCACGGTTGAATTTATGGTTCACAATAATAAAGGTGTGCCGTGGAAATTTACCCCATCACAAACGACGATGGAAGTGCACCCAGGTGAGGTGATTCATACCTCGTATTACGCAAGAAACTTATCGCAACGGCAAATTGTTGGTCAAGCGGTGCCCTCTGTTTCCCCAGGAGAAGCAGCATCGTATTTTAACAAGATTGAATGCTTTTGTTTCAGCCAGCAACCCTTGGAAGCTAAGCAAGATGTAGAGATGCCTTTAATCTTTTACATCGAACCTACGATACCATCGACAATACATACGCTTACCTTGTCGTATACCCTCTACGATATCACTAAAGATGTCGACACCACCAAAACAGCAAACTTATCGCCCATCGATTTAGGTTCTAGTGTTGAAGGAGTCACCCAATGAGTTCAAAACACCAATCTTATTATGTACCTGCACAAAGCAGCTGGCCAATTGTTGGTGCCATATCTTTGTTCTTAATTGCCGTTGGTGCTGGACTAACAGTACAGGGAATGAATGAGGAAGGTGAGAGCAGTATTTTTGCCCATTTAATATTACTGGCGGGTTTTTTGTTTCTTTTGTACATGTTTGCAGGCTGGTTTAGTAATGTTGTATCTGAATCGATGAGTGGTGTGTACTCTGCTCAGTTGTCGCGCTCATTTCGTCAGGGAATGAGTTGGTTTATATTCTCTGAAATCATGTTTTTTGGAGCTTTTTTCGGGGCATTATTTTACGCGAGATTTATCAGCGTTCCTTGGTTAGGAGGAGCTGGGAATAATGCTATGACACACGAGGTCATATGGCCCGCCTTCGAAGCGTTGTGGCCTTTGACGGTAACACCAGGTGGAGAAACAACTACCGCGATGTCATGGAAGGGGATACCACTAATTAACACAATCTTACTATTGGCTTCGTCTATTACTTTACACTTGGCTCATGTGAATTTAGAAAAAAATCGACGTATGGCACTGATAGTATGGCTAGAGATTACCATTATCTTAGCGATGTTTTTTCTCTACTATCAGGGTGTTGAATATGCTCATGCCTATCAAGATTTAGGCCTGACGCTCCAGTCTGGTATTTATGGTAACACTTTCTTCCTATTAACAGGGTTCCACGGGATGCACGTTTTTTTAGGAACAACCATTCTTATTGTGCTGCTTGCACGAATAGCTAAAGACCATTTTACTCCCAAAGATCACTTTGCTTTTCAAGCGGGGAGTTGGTACTGGCATTTTGTTGATGTTGTTTGGCTATGTTTGTTTGTCTTTGTGTATGTCCTTTGACTAATAGGGCCTGACATTAGGCTCTAGGAAGCCACTCAGGAGAGCGACGATCATAAGGATTACGGCGAGTGCTGAAAGGAACACGCGCCTACCTAAGTAGTAGCTCATGGGTTTATTGTCTTGAGACTGTTCTTCATCGTTTTCGGTATCAGACCCATCATTTTTGACCATTTCGAACATCGCTCTGGCGAGATTGAAGATAATAAAGATGAGCATAAAGACTAGGAGTACTTTGAAAATTAATACCATGGTGAAGTCCTTTTTAATGCGATTTTATAATAGAAAACTTGCAGCGGGTGCACTAGTAACTGTGGTTGTGTTTTCCATATTGATCAAACTGGGACTGTGGCAGCTTTCAAGATCAGAAGAGAAAGTACAGATGGAACAGATGATGACACAAAGGGCGCAGCAACCTCCGATACAATTATCACATCTGACAGATGAGGCTATTGTAAATCCCAATGGTTTGATAGTTCAGTTGGAAGTTTTGCCCTTAAAAGAACACTATATTTTGCTCGATAATCAGAGCTTCAATGGACAAGTGGGTTATCTTGCACTTCAGTTGGTAAGGACAGAGGGCCATCGTTTTATTCTCTTTGAAGTTGGCTTTATCCCTGCACCTAGATTGCGCGACGTATTACCTGTTGTTCAATGGCTGGAACAGCCGTTTGCGTTTACAGGGAGGCTTTACCGTAAATCTGAGAACCCACTGAGTAAAGAGCTGCTCCTTGAGGAGGGGAGTCCGAGTCGCATACAAAATCTTAATATTACTCAGTTGTCTGCTCATTGGAACACTCCCATTGAACTTTTTGTCGTACAACCTATTGAGGAAAACTGGCGTTATCCTCAGCCATGGCAGCCTATACCCCTAGGCTCAGAGAAGCATTTGGGGTACGCGGTTCAGTGGTTTGGAATGGCAACAGCGTTGTTTTTTTTCAGTCTGTTTCTGTTATTCCGCTTACTGAAACAAGGAGGTATTCATGATTAGTGCTACTAACAAAGGAAGAGTGATCTTCCTTGGTATGGTATTACTGTTCGTATTGCCAGCAATCATTGCGAAAGTAGTCTTAGATAAAAATTGGTATCAAAGTGGCGTGACCAATTACGGTAAGCTTATCGTTCCTGCGGCTTCGTTTCATTCTATGGGCCTGAGTGATCCTTTCCAAAGTGAGTGGAAGTTGGGCTATGTGGTTCCAATTCGCTGTCAAAAGATGTGCGAGCAACAAATACACTTATTGCAGCAAAGTCATATCGCTTTGGGTAAAAACCAGAGCCGAGTGAGGCCGATTCTAATATTTACACCTTCGAGTGATGATTACGCTAAAAAGCATGAACAGCTTTCTAATGTGAGTGTTTCTTCCCAATTTGAAAATGTCGTCCAAAGTGGTGAGTTGGTGATTGTCGATCCATTGGGGCAACTCGTAATGCGTTACCCCAGAGTGTCTTCTCAAAATAATATGATCTCTCAGAGTAAAGGTGTACTGGCAGACTTACGTAAGTTACTCAAATTATCTCGAGTTGGTTAACCTTTACTAGGGAGAAAGTACTATGAATTTAGTCAATCTCGTAAGATTTAGCCTCGTACTAACGGTTGTTGTCATTGTCTTGGGCGCCTATACTCGGCTGGCTGATGCAGGACTCGGATGTCCCGATTGGCCGGGATGTTATGGCTCTTTGAGTGTACCGAATCAACACGATGAAATTGCCTTGGCTCAGGCTTTATACCCATCTCTTGTGATCGAGACAGATAAAGCTTGGTTAGAGATGATACATAGATATTTTGCAAGTTCATTGGGATTACTTGTTGTCTGTATTTCTCTCATGGGTATAGTTTCAAGACAGCTGTCCTTTGTCTGGGCAAGCATGTTAACAGGCATCGTTATCTTTCAAGCAGCATTAGGTATGTGGACCGTAACTATGAAGCTTATGCCAATAGTCGTCGTCGGGCATTTATTGGGTGGCTTTACGTTATTTACTTTGCTTGCATTAACTCAATGGAGACTATCATCACAATTTCCATTTAAGATGTCACCCTCGGGTTTAATTAGGACAAAATGTCTGGCTCTTGTGGCACTGTTTCTTGTTGTCATCCAAATCGCCCTCGGTGGCTGGACTTCCTCTAACTATGCTGCACTGATGTGCACCACTCTTCCGATATGTGAGGGTAACTGGCAAAGTTATTTAAACTTTGCACAAGCCTTTCAATTAATTCAACCTACAGCGGAAACCTATGAGTTTGGGACTCTAGACTACTCTTCACGTATGACCATCCATATTGTTCATCGAGTTGGCGCCTGTGTGGTTTCGCTATCTGTCATCCTGCTCGTATGGAGTTTATGGAAGCGACGGGAAGTAGCACTCAGAAATATGGCTAAATCCTTATTAATCGTACTTATTATTCAACTTTCTTTTGGAGTGGCGAATGTCGTTTTGAGCTTGCCAATGATCATTGCGGTTGCGCACAATATCGGCGCAGCGGTGTTGCTTCTTGTTATCTGTAGGACAAACTTTTTAATATGGGTAGCCGCCAAACCTTGTGCTTATCCAAGTGGTGAGATGGAAAAAGGAGTCAATCCATGAGTAAGTCAATCACGTTAGCACAAGAAGAAACAATGCCGCTATGGCGCTGTTATCTCGCATTAACTAAGCCTAAAGTTGTGGCGTTAATGTTATTAACTGCTCTTGTTGGCATGTGTCTGTCGAATCCAGACACTTTCTCTGTGGAAAAAGCATTGTTAGGACTTTTCGGAATTGGATTGATGGCTGGAGCGGCTGCATCACTCAATCATCTTATTGATGAGCGTATTGATGGAATAATGGAGCGTACGCATAAGCGGCCTCTGCCATCGGGTCGACTAAAAGCTAACCACGTCATTGTCTTTGCAACTATATTGGGTTTAACAGGCTTTATTACACTTTTCATTGGGGTTAACCAACTCACAGCCTGGCTTACATTTGCAAGTTTAGTGGGATACGCGCTTGTCTATACCATGTATTTAAAACGAGCCACGCCTCAAAATATTGTTATCGCTGGTATAGCAGGGGCGATGCCACCTCTTTTGGGTTGGACAGCATTGACTAATGAATTGCATGCTCATGCATGGATTTTGGTAATGATCATCTTTGTTTGGACTCCACCTCACTTTTGGGCTTTATCCATCCATCGTTATCAAGACTATGCAAAGGCAAAGATACCAATGTTGCCAGTCACACATGGCATCGAATATACCAAAACATCTATCTTACTTTATACGATCTTACTCGCTGTTGTATCTATGCTTCCATTCCTTATCGGTATGTCGGGTTCGCTTTATTTGTTTGGGTCAACATTACTCAGCGTGGGGTTTATTTATCACGCATACAAGTTGAAATACTTGCCCACGGATCGGTCGGCGATTGAGGCATTTAAATTCTCTATCTATCATCTAATGCTATTATTTCTCTTTTTGTTATTTGATAACTTTTTTGTTATCTAGGAAAATAGGCCACATAATGGATAGCTTTTGTTCAGGCTTTTGACTTTGCTGGTAGAGTAAGCAAGTCTCGCTGAAATTAATATCTTGTGGTTAATTGGGTTTATTAACTTTTTAAATAACGACGACTCTTTTTCTCTAGCGATTTAAAAGTAACCGACAAAGAGAGACACAGCAGAAAATAGAATAGGCCAATGATCAACCAAATTTCGAAAATAAGCCCAGATGAATTGGCAATTTCAGTACCAACGAACGTCATCTCTTGAATCGAAATAAGTGAGACGATGGAAGTATCCTTAACTAAAGAAATCGCTTGTCCTGCAAGCGTTGGAGTGACAGAAGCAATGACTTGGGGTGCTATTATGTAGCGGTATTTGACCCAATTAGATAAACCAAGTGAGTCCGCTGCTTCCCATTGGCCTTTTGCAACCCCATCGAGTCCAGCGCGAATAATTTCGGCAATATAAGCTGAGGATAGAAAGCCCACACAAAGCACCCCTGAAAGCAGGTTTTCCCAAAGGTTTGGAGGGCCGAAAAATATGAGTTGCCAAGAACTTACTTCATCAGTGTTATCCCTCAATAAGCTATCTAGCCCTAATGCTGGGACAAGTTGGCTTGATACAAAGAAATAAAATATGAATATGAACACCAGTGGTGGAATGTTACGTATGAGATGAACAAATATACTCGCAGGTATTCTTAAAAATGATAGGGACGAGCGACGAGCGACACCAATTATAATGCCTAAAGTGAATGCGAGTAGTATGCCGAAGATACTGATACGAATAGTGGAAATTAAGCCTTGAAAGAAATAAGGCAAACTTCCGTTTGAGCTAGAAACAAAGATCAGATCAAAGGCCTCATGCCAGCGCCAATGATAATTAATACCGACCGAAGATCGATAATAGAGCCAACTGACAAAGGTAGCTATTACGGCTATCAGTATTATATCGAGCCGATTAAACAGTGGATTTTTTAGTGAAGTCTTATGCCTATTCATGAAGCTGACTTTTCTCATTATCAAAGTAAAATTTGTAAAAGGATGCCTCGCGGTATTGGCGAGGCAGTAAACTTATTGGCTTGCGGTCATTTGGTTCTGCCAATCTAAGGTTGAAAACCAATATTCATAACGTTCTTCTAACCAACCGTCTTTGGTTCGCTCAGCAATCCATTGATTGAAAAAATTTTGTTTATCGCTTTCTCCAAGCCGCACAGCGAAAGCTTCATTGCCTTTTGAAAGACGCTGCCCAAAAGGAAGGAAAAGCTGGTCCTTGTGCCTGATTGTTTCGAATTCAGGCTTCGGGCTTGAGGCAATTACAGCGTGCGCATTCCCGTTTAGGACTTCTTGGAACGCTTGTGAGTCATCATCAAACTGAAGAATTTTAGCTTTTGGGAATGTCTCTCTTGCCACTTGAACCGTATATGCACCTCTTCGAGCTGCTATTTTTATCCGTCGAGAATTAAAATCAGCCATTGATGAAAATCCATTCGCAAGTGCTTTGTTTGCCGCTAACTGTACCCCAGAATGTGAATAGGGGACTGAGAAAAGGATGCTTTTAGAACGCTCAGGGGTAACACTCATTCCGCCGATTATGACATCAAACTTTTTAGCCAAAAGAGCAGGTATGATACCGTCCCAAGCTGTCGGCACGAATTCCACTTTCCAGCCAGAATCTTTTGCAAGCCTCTTGGCAACATCAATTTCGAAACCGATAAGGTCGCCTTGTTTGTTGCGCATTGCCCAAGGTACAAAGGTAGACATGCCAACTCTTATGGTTCCACGTTCATTTATTTTATCTAGGTTGGGTGTTGTCGTCGCGAAACTAGGAGAACAGACCAATACGGACACTGTTGCTGCAAGAAAGGCTAATTTTCGTATAAGAGCATTAAGTTTGATTCTGAAATTTTTCATTCTAGATCCCTATTATTGCGCGCGCCAATGAGAGCCGAGCTTTGTTTCTAAAATTGATGATACGGCTGAAAGCGTTAATGTTAGCCCTAGATAGATTGCAGCAACAGTGAACCATATCTCAAATGGCATTGCTGTTTCTGATACGATGTTTCGTGCTTCGGTAGTCAGGTCAAAAATAGCCATTACGCTTACTATTGAAGAATTCTTTACCAAAGAAACAACTTCATTAGCCAAAGGAGGTAATGTACGTTGAATGACTTGGGGTAGGATCACATCATAGAAGGTAAAAAATCGATTGAGTCCAAGAGATTTCGCTGCTTCGTATTGACCCTTAGGAATGCTGTTGAGGCCTGCTCTAAAAACTTCGGCCGTATAAGCACCTTGGAATAAAGCCAGCGCTACAATTGCTGTAGTAAAGCGGTCGAGCCCAATGATCGGGCCAAAAACAAAATAGAGTAGGTATATTTGTACCAGTAGGGGAGTATTTCTTATTAATTCAACGTAAAGCAATGCGATCCCTCTGCCAACTCGTGAGCTGGAGAGTCTTAAAAGCGCCGTAACCATACCGATAAGAAGTGTAAATAAAAGACTTATCATAGATATTTTAATTGTCACGGTCAGACCATCGATGAGCTCGGCGGGCCACCACTGTCCATCTTCATAAAATGCGATGAAGTCTGGGACGCGCTCCCATTGCCATTGATAGCCCATTGAGTTTGCTCCAGAAGACAAAAGCCAAGCTAAGCCAGCGAAAAGCACGAATATTTGCAAGGCTGCAGATAATACAGGTTTGATTAACTTTTTCATTTAGTGGCTCAAAACCTGATCTAGGAAGGCACGAGTTCTCGGGCTTTGCGGGTGTTCAAATATTTCACTCGGGGTACCGACTTCAATAATTTCACCTTGGTCCATGAACACGACTCTATGCGCCACTCTCTTGGCAAAGCCCATTTCATGAGTGACGCACATCATAGTAATGCCATCTTGTGCAAGGTCGGTCATAACGTCTAATACTTCCTTAATTGTTTCTGGATCGAGAGCTGATGTTGGCTCATCGAATAAGAGAATGGATGGCTTCATGCACAAGGAACGTGCAATTGCGACTCTTTGTTGTTGTCCTCCCGAAAGCTGTGAAGGGTATTTATCTGCTTGATCTTTAATATTAACTTTGGCTAAAAAGTGCAGAGCTATATCCGTGGCCTCTTCTTTTGAAAGGCCTAAGGTTCTTATGGGAGATAGCGTTAAGTTTTCAAGCACTGTTAGGTGGGGGAACAGGTTGAAGTGTTGGAATACCATCCCAACTTCACCTTGGTTTTGCTTTTTAGGAAGGCGGCCTAGTACATGTATATGCCCTTGTTCGACCTCCTCCAATTGATTGATGGTTCTAATTAATGTTGATTTACCTGAACCAGAAGGACCACATATGACAAAGATTTCGCCTTTCTTAACATTAAGATTGATATTCTTTAAGGCGTGATAGTTTCCGTACCACTTCTCGACATTGTTAAACTCTATGGCATTCATATCCAATCGTTCAATTCATTATTTTTTATTGTCATGCACTAAAGATATCATAGAGGAGTAAGTCGTTGCGACGGAAAAATATTTTCTCTGAGACTGATCCATTAGTAATTGATTATAGGTGTTAATTTTTTTTTACAGAGGTTGTAAATTGTAAAGTTAGGTGAAATATTGCCTTTTGATTAAAAAAGTGCTTGCAACCTTGGTTTTTGATAGATAAGTTACATGGAAAGAGACAATCGTGTTCGTAGGTTTTTAACTTACTCACCAATACGTCGTTGAGCTGTAGATAGATAGGAAGAAGTAAGCAATGTTTCAAACTGATGATGTAAGAATTAATAAATCCAAAGAGTTGTTACCCCCAGTCGCTGTTTTAGAGAAGTTTCCGGCAACCGAATCTGCTTCTTCAACTACCTTTCGATCTCGAGAGGCGATAACCAATATTCTCAAGGGTCAGGATGATCGTCTGCTTGTTATAGTTGGACCATGCTCCATACACGACACTGAGGCAGCGATAGAGTATGGCAAACGCCTCAAAACGTTGCGCGACGAACTCAATGATGACTTGGAAGTGGTTATGAGGGTGTATTTTGAGAAACCCCGCACTACGGTTGGCTGGAAAGGGCTAATTAATGACCCCTACCTTAATGATACTTTCAAGATTAATGATGGTTTGAGGATTGGTCGCAAGCTCTTACTTGATCTCACTGATATGGGAATGCCTACAGCAAGCGAATTCTTAGATATGATTTCTCCGCAATATGTGGCAGACCTCATTAGTTGGGGAGCAATCGGCGCGAGGACAACAGAGTCTCAGGTTCACCGTGAACTTGCATCTGGGATCTCATGTCCTGTGGGGTTCAAAAATGGTACTGATGGTAATATAAAGATTGCGACAGATGCCATTCGTTCAGCAAGCTCTTCACACCATTTTCTTTCAGTGACAAAATATGGGCATTCGGCCATTATTGAAACAGCAGGAAACCCTGATTGTCATATCATATTGCGGGGCGGAAAAGAGCCAAACTACAGTGCTGATCATGTAGGTGATATTAAGCAGCAACTTGCTTCATCTGGTCTAGCAGAAAAAGTGATGATTGATTTCAGCCACGCAAACAGCGCTAAGCAATATCAACGTCAAATGGCCGTTTCTGATGATGTATCTAACCAGATTGCTGGCGGTGAGCAAGCCATATTTGGTGTGATGATAGAATCACACCTTGTCGAGGGAAGACAAGACCTAGTTGACGGAAAAGCCGAAACTTATGGCCAGTCTATCACTGACGCGTGTATTGGTTGGGAAGATACAGAAAAAGTATTACGCCAGCTTGCCTCTGCTGTCAGAGAGCGCCGAGGAAATCGATAACTTCTCTACAGTCACAGGCTTTAGCCTGTGACTGTAGCTATAAAAAGAAAGCAACTCCTATCCCGATATTCACCTGATTTGAACCCACCAGAGGGTCAAGATGGTTAAGCTCGACTTGAACCGCTGACCAATCATTGATTTGGTAAGAACTCCCCAAATAAAGGTTGTGTTTACTCTTTTTGTCCTTTTGAGGTTGGATTTGAATCACAAATTCATAGCCACTAAACAATGTTAGCTCTTTAGTCCACTCCAACCTGCCAGCGATGGCAACAGCGTGTGTGTAGGTTAAGTCTTTTTGATTTCTAGTCTCTTCACTTTTATTAAAATAGTAAGTTGAACCTAAACCTATATCTCCGCTGCTTATGATAGCTGTTAAATGAGAGTAGATGGACTCTTTCTGATAAAGGTTGTTTTGAGTTTTAGTAGCCCCAACACCACCTCTAATGGTTGTATCAGCCAACTTTAATTGACCAAAAAACTCGTGTAATGATTGGTCTTGTTGATTGTTTTTTAGACCATATGTCATGTTCAACGAAAAGAGTTCATTGCTGTAAACATATTTTAGTGTCTCTCTTTTCGCCCCGATTAAGTTAAGGTTTGACTGCCCGCCAAAGATTTGCGAAAAATCAACGCCATTTAGATTCTCTGATGAAGTAGTGTGTTTTCCATAAGTTAACGAACCAAATGACTCTTTTCCTACTCCAAAGTAATATTGTGAAATCGAGAATTGATCTTCGTTTCTCTCTTCGTCGACTTTGACTTCAGCCTCTGTACCTGATGATATAAAGGTTGAGTCGGTAACAAAGTACTTAGCTTTTAGTGCAAGGTCAGAGTCACCAAAAGAGAACTCATTTTTTTTTCTATTGCTCATTAGTGCTTTTGCGTGAATCTTCCCACTTGTTGCGAGATAGGCTCGCTCATTATCGATGAACTCGAAGGCGAACAAAACAGGTGAAAAAAATATCGATAAAACTATGAGGCTTTTCAGTTTTCCTAATGTTCCTTTGTCCATCTCTATCCAACATATTATTCAGTTTAGAATCATCGCGTAATAACTACACTCAAACATCAAGGTATTATTTGGGTGTAAAAAACTTGAAGCAGAATAATAAGTTAGATTTACTAATAGGTAAGTCTTATCTTTGAGATAATGGATTTTTTATCAAAACTAAGATCTTTTCTTTGAATGTAGATAGCGAAGAATGTTTAACAAATGATGTAAGTATTCAATTGGCGTTAGGGTGTTAGGTTAAATGAAAATAATTTGTTTTCTGAGGATGAGCTATCAGGCAGACTCATTGTCAAATCGCATTTAAATCACTCGCTATTGCAGCGTGTTATCTCACTGGTATCCGATTTCTTTATAAGGCCTAGAGAACTGCGTTGAAGTTACTTTGGTGGATACAGCGGTGAAGAACAGTACCTTTGTTCTTCACCGCTTCTCAATCAGAAGATAAGGTGAGCCATTGCGGCAATGACAGGTAATGTAATGAGTGTTCGAAGGATAAATATGGCGAACAGTTCAAAAATATTGACGGGTATTTTACTCCCGAGTAGCAGCGCACCGACTTCTGACATATAGATTAGCTGAGTAACAGACATAGCTGCAATTACAAACCGTGTCATCTCGTTGTCGATTGAAGCGGCTAAAATCGCCGGAATAAACATATCGGCGAAACCAACAACGATGGTTTCAGAAGCTTTGACTGCCTCCGGTATGCCAAGCATCTCTAAAAAGGGAATAAATGGCTGACCTAATGTGCTAAATAGCGATGTGTACTCAGCAATAACTAAGGCGATTGTACCTAATCCCATGACAACCGGCAGAACGCCAAATACCATATCTATTGCATTGTGAACGCCTTCTTTGAAAACACCTTTGAATGACTTAACTTGAGATGATTTCTTTAGAGCTTGCTCCATACCCCAAGAGAAAGTGGAGTGACCTACCGGGATAGCATCAGCATCTTGAGCGGGTTTTGAGCCATCAATAAAGGTGTTTTTCTTCAGGCTAAGTGGAGGTAAACGTGGAATGATAATAGCAGCTACTATACCAGCAAGACACACTGTACCGTAAAAAGGTAAGAATAGATGTTCTAGATTGACTTGTGCTATCACAACTAGACTGAATGTAATCGATACAGCAGAAAACGTTGTGCCAACTACCGCAGCCTCTCGTTGTGTATAAAATTTATTTTCGTATTGTTTACTCGTAAGTAGTATGCCGACCGAGCCATCGCCCAACCATGAGGCCATACAGTCAATTGCACTTCTTCCCGGTAAGTTAAATACTGGACGCATCACTTTACTTAATAGGGTTCCGAACAGCTCAAGTAGTCCAAAGTTGAGTAACAGAGGAAGTAGTAACCCTGCGAAGATAAATACCGAAAAGAGTGTCGGTAGAAGCCCTTCTAAAACAAGTCCGCCAGTATTTTCTTCCCATATCGCCTTTGGACCGATTTGGAAGTAGGTCATAACTACCGCAGCCCCCCCAATTAGTCTGACACATAACCATAGCATGTTTGGGTTGAACAACGCGTTTAAAAAGGCATCGTTGGCTATAATTGACGGTGTGTGAAGTTTACAAATTAATGACGTGAACGCCATAAAAGCAATAATTGCTGTGATGAGGCTAACCATATGGTCGCCCAATAGTGCCTGAATTGATTTTGCCAGCACGGCAACGGGTATGGTTATGTCTCCATCATAACTAATTGGAGCCATGAACAGGAAGAGACCGATAATAGAGGGGATAAGGAACATCCAAAAACTGCTTTTGTTTCTCGGTTGTTCTGCTGACTGAGCACTATTTTGCATACATTTCTCGAATTACTACTAGTTAAATATCTATCACCAGCATGAGCTGGATATATATTCACTAAACTTCCATATATTATCAAACGGGCAAGGTTAACCGTTTCATTGCTTCCTTGCAATACTATTCAATAAATTATGCTAAATATTCAAAATAAAACATTGAATATTTTTAATTTAGTGGCTAAATGTGTCGAGGATGTTAATTTGTTTATCTTAATGTTTCAAGGGAGAGAAGCACATTATTTACGTTTCTGTTAAGTCAGAGGTTAACAGCTTGAACTTAATCACGTGCTGAGTTTTTTGTTTTAGTCTTTGTTTGCTTGTATCTTTAATAAGAGGTTACTTGGGTATATAGGTCTAAAAATCATACGCTATGAGAATTCCTCTAATATTGTCACTACCTATCATGCTGTTAGTTGCTGTCATAATCGCGGCAGTATATCGGTTGAGTATTGGTGATGAAGTGATCCTGACAAAGTTTTCCAACCAGACGAATACCAATGATGTTGTGATGTTATCGCTGTTTCAAATAGAGACACCTAACAAATGGGTAATAGAGGTACCAAGGCGAGCTGTTCGTACTTTGGTGGACTACAACCCAGTCGATGAAACAGTATATGGCATTTATCGATATGGTACGGTTAGTGGTCAAATTTCTATTTTGAGCAATCACATAAAGAAAATAGATAGTTCAACGTTCTTTTTCTTTTTTGATGTGGTTGAAAAAGATCAGAGTAAGACATACGCGGCACTTGCTTTTTTTGATGAAATGAGAAGACGGCTATTCAGCGATCAAGCTCTCTTATTAGGGAGTGATATTGTGATTGAAAAGGTCCATTATGATGAAAAAGACATCATTTTGATAGATTTTGAAACTGTAAGTGAGCCAAACATAGATCAATCACTCCGAGTGGCTATTTTGGATGGCAAAACTTTAGTGAAACACAATTAAAAGTTTATGACCGAATCATAATTGCCTGAGTAGGTGTTACTGAGTTAGATCGGCTTAAGAGGTATTGATAGGCTCAATTTATGATGCCGAAGCATAGAAGAACTAAGCATTAATCACTAAAAAATGCCAATTACACTAGTTCTTTTGTTTTTTTTGCTAGTAATTTTGCATTGAAAAGGTGACAAGTTCTATATAAATACGTACTCTTACGCTTTTGTTTAATACGATGCAATAGGTCACATGGTGCTGTCGACACGTTTGAAATCTAGATTCCAAGGGCTGTCAAGATCGAGGAAGATCATGGTATTGAGTATTCCTGTTCTTCTCGCTGCCGTTATATCAGGCGCTCAAAAAAATGACAGATATCATAAAACGATTGAACTGTCTCTCCCAGACTCATCCCTAGCTTTAGAGTCTTCTCCGACCAATGAGTCGTCATACCACCACCCTGATTATGAGTATGTCATACAGAGAGGAGACAGCTTAAGCAAAATTTTTGAACAGCTGGGTTTTGGATATAGTGACCTAATGAGGATCATGGAAACCGATCTCAATTATCTCGCTCTAGATACATTAAGACCAGGGAATACTTTGCGCTTTTGGCGAGACGACAAAAATACCCACCTAGAGAAGATGGAACTTGAGTTTAGTTTGGTTGACAGGGCGGTTTACCAGCGACTAGATGATGGTAATTATGAATTTTCCGATATAAAAATTCCGGGAGAGTGGAAATCTTTTCCTCTGGTAGGTCAGATAAAAGGCAGTTTTTCTCAGTCTGTCAATTCTATGGGGCTTGGAAAGTCGGAAATAGAGCAAGTAGTTGGTTTGTTGAAAGATAAAATCAACTTCGGTCGTGATTTACGTGCTGGGGACAAATTTGAGGTCGTTCAATCTCGCCAGTTTGTTGGTAACACCTCAACAGGTAATACAGAGATCCAAGCTATTAAGATATTCAACCGTGGACAAGTTTATTCGGCGTATTTGCACAGCGATGGCCAGTACTACGACGAAAATGGCGACAGTCTACAGCGAGCTTTCCAAAGAGAGCCTGTAAATGGGCGTTATCGAATGAGTTCTGGTTTTAACCCAAGGCGTAAGCACCCGGTCACTGGAAGAATCTCACCTCACAACGGAACAGACTGGGCGACTCCAACTGGAACACCTATTGTTTCGACAGGTGATGGAGTGGTTATTATGACTCGAAAGCACCCGTATGCAGGTAACTATGTTGTTATAGAACATGGCAGTCGATACAAAACTCGTTACTTACACCTCAGTAAGATCCTTGTTAGAAAAGGTCAAAAAGTATCGCGAGGCCAAAGAATAGGTCTATCTGGTGCGACGGGTAGAGTCACTGGACCACACATACACTATGAACTCATCGATAGAGGCAGACCAGTCAATGCGTTAACCGCAAATATTCCAATGGCTCAGTCTGTACCAAAAAGCCAAATGGTCGAATTTGAGCGTAATCGCTATAAAATGGATAAAATGCTTAAAGTTAAAGAAATTGAGCTTGCTCAACTTGAAGGCGGTAACGCTTCGGGATAAAAAGTATCCATTAAAAAGGCCTCCATATGGAAGCCTTTTTAATCCTATTAGCGCTAAGTCCGATTAGTTCTTAGTGACATTGCCCAGCTTTAGCCAAGTGTCGATCACTGTATCTGGATTGAGTGATACTGAGCTTATTCCCTGTTCCATAAGCCACTCTGCAAGGTCGTCGTGATCAGAAGGGCCTTGTCCACAAATGCCCACATACTTGCCTGCTTTTGTCGCCGCGTCGATGGCCATTTTTAGCAGCGCTTTAACAGCAGGGTTTCTCTCATCGAAAAGATGAGCAACATCACCAGAATCACGGTCGAGTCCTAAGGCAAGTTGCGTCATATCGTTTGAACCGATTGAGAACCCATCAAAGTATTTTAGGAACTCATCGGCAAGAACTGCATTCGATGGAAGCTCACACATCATAATCACTTTTAAGCCTTGATCGCCACGACGTAAACCAAACTTCGCTAGTAAGTCAATAACAGAGGCTGCCTCACTTGGTGTGCGTACGAATGGGATCATGACTTCCACATTTTTCAGCCCCATTTCGTTTCTTACGCGCTTGATTGCTTGCGTTTCTAATTCAAAGCAATCTTCAAATACAGGGGAGATGTATCTAGACGCTCCCCTGAAGCCAAGCATTGGATTCTCTTCATGAGGTTCGTAGTCTTTACCACCGACAAGGTTACTGTATTCATTAGACTTGAAGTCTGACATGCGTACGATAACTCGTTTTGGCCAGAATGCTGCAGCAATGGTTGCGATGCCTTCGGTAAGCTTACTGACGTAAAAATCGATCGGATCATTGTACCCGCGAATACGCTGGCGTATTTCTTGTTTTAGTTCATCTGATTGATGCTCGAAGTTTAGGAGTGCTTTCGGGTGAATACCTATCATTTTATTGATGATGAATTCTAACCGAGCTAAGCCGACACCCTCATTAGGGATTTGAGCAAAATCAAATGCGCGATCTGGATTGCCGACATTCATCATGACTTTTGTCGGTAATAATGGAAGTTCATCAACAGAAGAGCGCTTTACCTCAAAATTAAGGTTACCATCATAAACATAGCCTGTTTCTCCCTCGGCACAAGAGATGGTAACTTGCGATCCATCTGTAAGGCTACTCGTGGCATTACCACATCCTACAATTGCCGGAATACCAAGCTCTCTTGCGATAATCGCCGCATGACAAGTACGACCACCACGGTTTGTTACAATCGCGGAGGCTTTTTTCATAACTGGTTCCCAATCCGGATCAGTCATGTCTGTAACAAGAACATCACCTTCTTGAACAAGAGACATTTGGTCGAGAGAGTCAACTAGTCTCACTGGTCCAGAGCCGATGCGCTGGCCGATTGCTCGACCTTCAACTAAAACGTCTGCTTTATTATTGAGCTCATATCTTTCGATAACATTTTTTTCGCTTTGTGAGCAAACGGTTTCTGGTCGAGCTTGTACGATGTAAAGCTTTCCATCTATACCATCCTTCGCCCACTCAATATCCATTGGACGTTGATAATGCTGTTCAATAATGATGGCTTGCTTTGCTAGTTCAGCAATTTCATCGTTATTTAAAGAAAAGGTTTCACGCTCTTCTTCTGAGGTATCAATAATGCTTACCTGTTTACCGATCTCTTGGTTATCCGAGTAAATCATTTTGATTTGTTTTGAGCCGAATGTCTTCTTCACAATAGAAGGATGGCCGGCTTCAAGTAGTGGTTTATGTACATAAAATTCATCTGGATTGACTGCACCTTGTACAACCATTTCACCTAGTCCCCAAGACGAGGTGATGAATACTACTTGATCAAAGCCTGATTCTGTATCGAGGGTAAACATGACTCCAGAAGAGGCTTTATCAGAGCGAACCATGCGCTGTATACCTGCTGAAAGGGAAATACCTCTATGATCGAAGCCCTGATGAACTCGATACGATATAGCGCGGTCATTAAATAGTGATGCATAAACATGCTTAGTTGCTTCTAGGACCGCGTCGATTCCTTTTACGTTTAAGAAGGTTTCTTGCTGGCCCGCGAAAGAAGCGTCGGGAAGGTCTTCAGCGGTAGCAGAAGAACGTACAGCTACCGAAAGCTCCTCATTATCATCGATGAGTGTTTGGTAATTGCTTCTAATATCTTGTTCTAAATCTTGAGGGAATGGGGCCTCAAGAACCCATTGACGGATTTTTGCACCAGTTTTACGCAATGCGTCAACATCTTCGACATCTAATTCATCAAGTAATGCATGGATTCGGTCATCGAGTCCTTCAAAATCAAGAAACTGATTAAAGGCATAAGAGGTGGTAGCAAAACCATTGGGTACAGAAACCCCAGCATTTGATAGGTTAGAAACCATCTCACCAAGTGAAGCATTTTTTCCACCGACTTTATCGACGTCATCCATCGATAGGCCATTGAACCAGAGGGTATTTTTTTGCATGTCTTTCTCCAGAAACATTGCAGTTTTGTAGGGATTTGGGCAAACGATTACTTAAACCTTCAAAAATTTTTAACAAATTATCAAAGGTGTGGGGGCGGTAACAGCAACCCGAGTTTTATTATCGCTATTATGCCTGTTATCTTAATCAAAAGAATTTTAAATTTTAAAAAAAAATGAAAATTGATATTCAAAGTCGTGATGTGTTCTATGTTTCTGATGGCACCGCAATCACATGTGAAACAATTGGACATGTTGTTCTAGGGCAATTTCCTTTTAACGCCAATGAAAAAACGTTCCCTTTTGTTGAATCGAAGGAAAAACTCGAAGATTTGTTAAGAGAAATTGAGATCTCATTTATTAAAAATGGAGTAAAGCCGCTCGTTTTCTTCTCCATGGTCATTACAGAGTTGAAAGAGGCACTCTTGCAGTCAAATTGTTATGGCTACGATATCCTTGGTAGCTTGGTACAGCAAGTAGAAACCGATATCCAAATCGCGCCAGTACCTCAATTGCAGCGCTCTCGCAGTGTAAGCAAAGACTCCGACACATATTTTGATCGTATTGCAGCGATTGAATATACCCTTGCTCATGACGATGGAGTGACCTTAAAAGGCTTGGAAAAGGCGGATATTATTTTGCTAGGTGTATCACGTAGCGGTAAAACACCGACTAGCTTATATATGGCGATGCAGTTCGGCTTGCGTGTTGTAAATTATCCTTTTATTGATGATGATCTATCGCGTCTGCGGCTATTACCCGAATTCGAGATTCATCGTCACAAGCTATTTGGCCTGACTATCGATCCTCAGAGATTAACGGAAATCAGACAAAACCGTTTGGCAGGAAGTGATTACGCAAGTAATGAACAATGTTTGCACGAATTACAAACCGTTGAAGCTCTTTTTCGACGTGAAGCGATTCCCTATATCAATACTTCTTCGCTTTCAGTAGAAGAAATTTCAACTAGGGTACTTGAGAAAGCGGGTCTGAGACGAAGGTTGTTATAGTTTGAGTAAAACTTTGGTTATTGTTCTGGGTAAACAACTGGGAACCCTAATGTGGGATGTGCATTGACTATCGATTTATAACCATAAACTTCTTCAATCATTTGGGGAGTTAATGCTTGCCAAGGAGAGCTATCACAGGTGATTTTTCCTTGATGTAAGACAATCAATCGATCTGCGTATTGCGCAGCGAGATTAAGATCATGCAGCACAATGACCACTGCTGTGCTCGATTCTTTGGCTAAATTGCGTGCTATTTTGAGTGTGTTATGTTGATGGGCAAGGTCGAGAGCGGACGTAGGTTCGTCGAGCATGAGGATCTTTTTTTCCTGCGCGCTATCTAGCTGGACTAGTACTCTAGCGAGATGGACTCGCTGTTTCTCTCCTCCTGAAAGTGATGGGTAAAGTCGCTCGCTGAGGTGAACACAATCTGTCAACTGCATATATTTTTTTGCTAGTGATTGGGTTTTGTTTTTAGTAATCTTTAGAGGTATTGCCCCCATTTCGACGACCTCTCGCGCAAGAAAAGGAAAGTTGAGTGTGCTGTGCTGAGGAAGCATAGCAATATGTCTTGCGAGCTTTTCAGGTTGCCAGCTATCTTTATGCTGTCCAAAGTAACAAATTTCGTTACTGTTTCTAATCTCTCCACATAACAACTTGAGTAATGTGCTTTTCCCTGCGCCATTGGGGCCCAATAATGCGGTAACTTCGCCAGCCTTCATTTCTATATTCAGGTTGTCAAGTATCAACCTTTTTCCATAGTGATAAGACAGGGCGTTGACAGATAATACAGTACCAGACATTAGGTCATTCTTCCTTTCTGTTTGTAGAGTAAATATATGAAGAAAGGCGCCCCCATTAGAGCGGTAATAATGCCTACAGGCAGTTCGGCTGGGGCGACAACGATACGAGATAGCATATCAGCTAAGGTCAAAAGCAGGGCGCCAAGAAAAGCAGAAATAGGCAGTAACCTGCGGTGATCTGGGCCAAACATCATTCTTCCTAAGTGTGGTATCACTAGTCCAATAAAGCCGATGACACCGGAAATGCTAACACTTATGCCAACACCAAAAGCAGTCATCAATATCAAGTATCGCTTGAGTTTTTGGACAGGGATCCCCAAGTGACTGGCCTCTGCTTCACCGAGTAAAAGTGCATTTAAGCTCTCGGCATTATTAAGAAAATACCACAAGAGGAATATCAGAGTTATTGTGCATAGGCCGATACTTGGCCAATCTGCTGCAGCAAGAGAGCCCATAGACCACAAAGAGATATCCCGTAATTGCTGATCATCGGCAAAAAAGCTCAGTGAGTTTATGCCAGCTCCCGCTAACATTGTTATTGCAATGCCAGCCAAAAGCATAATACTCACCGATGTGCCGAACCTGCTGGTGCCTATTCTGTAGACAACCCAAGTTGTAAGAGCACCGCCCATAAACGCGAACATAGGTAGAGCGATGAGACTGGTCACTTGAGCAGAAACTAAGTTTAAGTTTGTGAAGGTAACAATGGCAAACCCAGCACCCAGCATCGCGCCCGCAGAAACGCCTATTATGCCGGGCTCGGCAAGTGGGTTTCTAAATAACCCCTGAGTGACGGTGCCACAAATTGCTAAAATAGCACCAATCAGCATGCACAAAAAGGTTCTTGGTAGACGTATTTGGTGAATAACAATATCGATATGTGGGGCAACGTTATTCCCATTTAGCAACAGACTATTAATACTATCAAAGGCGCTTATCTTCATCGGTCCAACAGTAATAGAGCTGATGCTAATAATGGCTAGAAGCAGGCAAAAAAAGCCAATAATCGAGCGAGTGGATAGATTGCGGAAAAACATCTTGTACCTATTGAATTAACTTATTGATCCGAAATGCTTCCGACAGGCTTTTCAAACCAAGCCCGCCGACAAGTGCGTGCCCATCAATCACAATGAATTGTTTGTTTTTTCCGGCTGGTGTTGCTGCGAGTAATGGCATTTTTTTCAATACATAGTCCGCGCCACCCATTTCTTGGCTGCTGCGCCCACTGATTAAGATAATATCAGGTTGCATTTCTACCATTGCTTCAGTTGATATGGGTTTGTAGGATTCGATACTTGCTGCTGCGGGGTTAATTCCTCCAGCCAACTCAATGATTGCATTTGGTGTTGTATTTGCTCCTGCCACATTCGCTGGCCTTCCTTGATGGATCAAAAGAAATAAAATCTTCTTTTTGGGTATTTGAGAATGACTTTGTTTGAGCTGGTTGATTTTGTCAGTGACTTGCTTCTTTAGTGGCTTAGCATTTTGGGTAGCATTGGTCAGCTTGGCAATTTGGTCGATGCGCTGTAGAAGTCCTTCTGCTGTGGGTTCAGTATTGACAACCTCGACCTTCATTCCCGCAGCTCTCAATTGATTTAGTGCTGTGGCTGGGCCCATCTCATTTGAACCAATAAGTTGATCAGCATTTAGTGCAAGCATCCCCTCAGCAGAAAGCCTGCGGTGATAACCAATTGATGGCAGTGCTCCAGGATTAGATATTTGACTGGTTTGGTCGATGGCAACTAACTTTTTTTCTTGCCCGAGAGCGACAATAAGTTCTGTGACCGAGCTCCCTGCACTTATTATGCCTTCATTCGCGGTACTAACGGGCATGTAGAAACCGAGCAGGAGAAAGGTGAGAGTGGTGAAAAATTTTTTCATATTGATTTACTTGACCATTGCGCTCAACTTACAAAATTTGAGCCATCTTGCTAAATCAACTTTGCTCGATTTAGCACTTTTCACTAGATTGTTAGGTAACGTAGGGAAAATCGCATTTGAAACCTTTATCATCTGAAGAAAAAGTGGATCTGTTTTGAAAGCCAAATTCCCCACTGCTTTTGATGATATTGTTAGTAAATGACTCAGATTTCATCCTAGGGGTGATTATCCATCATAATGCAAATAATATCAATTATCATTTGCATTACCATCTTTGGGCATTTATGATCAACTTTATATTTTCTCTGGCGTATATATAGACAAACAACCTAGAATCGAGTTTTTATGGAAACGATAAAACAACAGGTAGCTGATTTACTCGATCAGGAGCCGACACTTTTACCCGCTGAGATGGCGACTCGTCTCAATATTTCAGAGTACCAAGTTGTTTCATCACTGCCCAAGGCAATGGTTGCGATTCTCGACGGGGGTGCCGCTCTGACTATTTTTGAACGACTCGTTGGCTTTGGACCCGTCATGACAATCATGCACTCCTTTGGTTCTATTTTTGAAGTGAAGGCCCCATTTCCTAAGGGGAAGGTCGCCCATGGCTATTATAATCTGATGGGGAAAGAGGGAGAGTTGAATGGACACTTGAGCCTCGATAGAATTAAAAATATTGCCTTGGTAAGTAAGCCTTTTCGTGGGCGTGAAAGCCACTATATAGGATTTTTTTGTGAGTCGGGGAATAACATCTTTAAAGTATATTTGGGGCGTGATAAGAAACGAAACCTTATACCATCCCAAGTCGAATTGTTTAGAGAGTGGCAGCTTAAAGCTCAAACGAAACAGTTTGAAATGATAGATTAGGAGAGATAAATCGTGGATTCACAAGTCAAGCAAGAGCGTTTACAGGGAAGGTTGGAACCCGAGATTAAAGAATTTCGCCAACAACGGAATACTCTTCAGTTAGCAACGGTGGGTGCCGATGGTCGACCAAATGTTAGCTATGCACCCTATGTGCAAAATCAGGAAGGCTATTTTATCTTGATTTCAGAAATCGCGCGACATGCTCAAAATCTCAAAATCAATCCGCATGTATCAATCATGATGATTGAAGATGAATATGAATCTCAACAAATTTTTGCCCGTAAACGTCTTACTTTCGATGCCGTTGCAGTCGTAGTTGAAAGAGATTCTGAGCAATGGTCGCGAACCATTCAGCAGATGCAGGATCGTTTTGGAGAAGTTGTCGAGGGCTTGAGCCAGCTTCAAGACTTTATTTTGTTTAATCTAACTCCTGAACAGGGATTATACGTGAAGGGTTTTGGTCAAGCTTATCAGGTCTCGGGCGATGACTTGGTGGATTTCTTACATTTAGAGAAAGGCCATACAAAGGTTTCCAATAACTAGCATTGTCAGTCGCGCAGCTGCGCGTCGATTAGCTCTACTAATTGATCTAGGCCGCTTTTCCAGTGCGAGTTTAACATGTAGTTTGAACAGGAAAACCTAAGGCAATGTTTATACTGTCCAGATGTTGCGAATAGATGGCCTGGCAAGATACTTATCCTTTGTTCTCTTGCCTGTTGATAGGCAGCCAAACCATCAAAAACTTTTGGTAATTCCAGCCATAGCAAAAACGAGCCTGTAGGAACTGTTAGCTGATAATTTTTATACAGATAATGACTTCTATCTAGGCGCTGGGTTAGCTCTTCATAAAATGTTTGCATTGCGTTTTGATAGTAGCGGTTCATTTTTTTCACGTGGCTTCGATACCGTCCACTTTTCAGGAAGTCAGCGACGGCTGATTGCATTAGGTTCGTACTTCCCATGGTGTCACAAAATAACTGTCTTTCAATCACTTCTTGATACCTACCAGCAATAACCCAACCAATCCTGAGTCGTGAGTCTAATACTTTAGATAGTGAGTTGATGTATATGACACGTTTGTTGCTATCTAACGCGTGTATTGGAGGTATCGGCTGATTGAAGCCAAGAGCACCAAAAACATCATCTTCGATAATGGGTATATTGTTACTGACGCGGAGTAGTTCTATTCGTGCGTTAAGAGGCATCTGCGCACCTGTGGGGTTCATAAAATTGGGCGTGACAAGAACAGCACTAACATCCCATTTGTTGATCGCATTGCTTACAGCACTAACATCAATACCTGTAACAGGGCTACTACTTATCTCGATAACCTTTAACCCTAATGACTCCATTAAGAGAAGGTTTCCAAAGTAACATGGTGACTCCACAATGACAGTATCCCCGGGCTTTGTCACCGCTCTTAATGCTAAGCTGATCCCTTGCTGTGCTCCATGAGTAACCGTAATTTCGTGTTGAGAAACGGTCAATCCAAGATCATTACTGAGATTCTTGAACTGATAAGTGAGTTCTTGATTACCTGGAGGAAGTTGATAATGGCTGTGGGAGTGTGTTTGGCGTCTACTGTGACGTCCAATTTCAGCGTAGAGACTATTGATTGCAGGTGTCGATATGTTTGGGTGTGCAGTACCTAAATTTAAACGTTCTTCGGGTGATGGTTTAGCAAGTACGTCTTTACACATAGAGAGCAAGCTGATAGAACGAGGTATCGAGTTATTGCTTGGCTTCATTTTTTGGTAGACAACACGGTAGCCTGAACGTGCGTTGGCAGTGATAATACCTCGTGCTTCTAACGTGTGATAAGCCCTTATGATTGTATTTTTACTTACACCTAACTGCTGACTTAGTTGACGAATAGAAGGCAGCTTCTCGTCATGTTGCCATACCCGCGAATCGATTCCTTGCCTTATATAATCGATGACTTTTGTATATTTACATTGTTGTTCCGCCAATCTGTACCCCTAAAAACATCTATTTCTGTATCTTAACTGATTTTCTGTACCTATTAGAGTACGGCTTAACAGAAAAATTTCTAGGGAAAAACTATGGCAATTCGCATTATACCATTCATTTTTGTTCTGTTATGGGCCTCGGGCTTTATAGGAGCCAGATTTGGTCTTGCATACGCCGAACCTGCCACTCTGCTTCTTATCAGAATGGTCGCGACTACATTGGTATTTACACTTTGTCTTCTACTTGTTCAGCGTAACACACCGGATGTAAAACAGATTTTGCATTCTTGTGTTGTTGGTATATTGATTCATGGGTGTTATCTGGGTGGGACGTTCATGGCAATATCAATGAATATGCCAGCGGGTTTGGCTTCCTTATTAGTTGGGCTTCAGCCTATTCTCACGGCATTGGTATTAGTTGGCTGTAACAAGAAAAAATTACAACCTACTCAATGGGTCGGGCTTTTAATTGGTTTAGTGGGGATCGCATTTGTACTCAGTGGAGATTTAGCCTGGGGCTCTAGTGGCTCTAAGTTAATTGCGGTAGCCATGAGCCTTGTAGCCTTGTGTGGAATTACATTCGGCACGCTTTATCAAAAGCATTTTTGTCAAGGTACCGATATTTTGTGGAGCACTTTGATTCAGTATATTGCTGCGAGTGTTTTTTTTGCCCCGTACGCTCTGCTCTTTGAAACTATGTCAGTTCAATGGGATGTTAAACTATTGATGGTATTAGCATGGTTAGTCTTTGGCCTGTCATGCTGTGCCGTGTTGCTTTTGCTATATATGGTTAAGCATGGTGCTGCTGAAAGCGTTGCTTCCATTTTCTATCTTGTTCCTCCAGTTACCGCAATTCAAGCTTGGATCTTATTCGATGAACATCTTGATTGGTCTGCTGTATTTGGATTTATTTTGGCGGCTCTCGCTATTTGCTTGGTTACTTTAACCAAGCCATCTCAAAATGCTGGGCTTAGCGTGAATGAATTGCCTTCAGACAAGACAACGGTTTGAAGATTTAGTCATCTAAATTAAGCTAAATCGTATACTTACGGATGAGCCGTAATAAACTTGGCTTTTATAACCTATCACTGGCCTATTTCTATCTTTATTAGAAGCAATAATTCTGTATTTATACGACTTACTTATATAAGTTAAAAACTCAATATGGCGCAGATAAACTGCGTCTTGAAAAACTAAACACTTGAGTGCTTTACAAAGTAAGGGTTTTTATATTTCTTAGGGTTGCCAAGTTCAGAAACAACCAGTTTATTCCAAAGAGCGACATCGAATTCAGTTTTAGGAAGCGATGGATATAGAGTTTCCGCTTCCTCCATAGCATATCTAATAAACTGTTTCTTTTTGATTTGGTTGTATTTTCTGGCGACTCTATTATGCTTTGAAATAAATTCTTCTTTATAAGCTAATAGCCCAGGCTCTGCTTCTTCGAGTGGTAAGCGTGAGAGATAAATACGTTTGTAAGACACTTTTCTGTCCATCATTGTGCGCATTGCAGTTTGTATATATTTGCCATGATGGGTTATAGAAATATCCTCTTTATCAAATAATTGTACTGTCCAGCCAGTTGGAAAGAAATTAGGCTTTTTGTACTGTTTATTTCTTACCTCAATGGCTTTGTGCATAATTAGATCAGACGTACCGTTAAAAGTCTGTTGCCACTTTCCAATGCGGATTTGTATAGCCGTCGGTAAGCGATAAATATTGGTAAATTTATCTTGTTCCATATTAAATTACGCTAAATAACACTCGGTGAATAACAGAGAGGGTGGGTAAGCCAAACTCGCTCCACTGTGATAGTCAATCACAATTTACGCTCTAGTCTAGTGAAAAGTCTCTTCGGTATCTAGTATGTTTGGTCAATATTTAGTAAAGAATATGAATATATGCAGAATTACAAGTGTTACAGAGGAATTAAGCCAAAGGCTGTCATCCTCCATAACTTCGCAATACGGGTAATTAGTCGTAAATAGTGGGTATTGGTTTGCGTTTATGCTGTGTTGCCTGATATATGTCGATAAGTTTTTGGGTTACGTCCTTTGCTACTGGCCGCCCCTCTAAGAAATCATCGATCTGATCATAAGTTACACTAAGTGCGTCTTCATCTGCTTTTTGAGGCACTAGCTCTTCTAGATCGGCGGTCGGTGTTTTATTGACGAGCAAATCTGGAGCGCCTAGCTCCGAAGCTACTTGACGGACCTGTCTTTTATTTAGTCCAAAAAGAGGGGCTAAGTCACACGCACCGTCACCGAACTTTGTATAAAAACCAGTAATGTTTTCTGCAGAGTGGTCAGTACCAAGAACAAGTCCTCCGACATACCCTGCGATTTCATATTGCGCTATCATTCGAGAACGAGCTTTTACGTTACCTTTGACAAAGTCGATTTTAGATTTGTCTATCTGGAGCAAGCCATTTGCTTCGAGAGCGTCATTACTGGCACGGTGCAGTCCATCTACACCGTCTTTTATGTTGACAGAAATTGAGTGTGTGGGCTGTATAAACTTAAGAGCGATTTGAGCTTCTTCTTCGTCTTTTTGCTCTCCATAGGGCAAGCGAACCGCAATGAATTGATATTCAGAATCTGCGCTCTCATTTAATTCATTAACAGCGAGCTGGGCGAGTCTCCCACAAGTTGTAGAGTCAACACCACCACTGATTCCTAGAACGAGACTCTTACAACCTGACGTAAGAAGTGTTTGTTTTATAAAGTCGACACGTCTTGCTATTTCAAATTTTGGGTCAATTGAGGGGAGAACGCGCATTTCGTCGCGAATTAACTGTTCCATTGTGTGTTTCCTTCCCATGCTTGATACGCATTTGCGTAAACTTCAAGGGTGTTGATTGCAAAACCTTGACCGATAAGGTTAGGCTACTGTTTAAATTAGCTATATCATACCGCAAATAGGGTTTCAGAAAATGAAGATTAACGTTTTCATACGAGAGTTTTGATAATTATGAGCAAAATAGCAGTTTTTGGTAGTGCTTTTAATCCGCCTAGTGTTGGGCATAAGAGTGTCATTGATAGCCTTACTCACTTTGACCAAGTCCTATTGCTTCCCAGTATATCTCACGCTTGGGGCAAACAAATGCTTGATTATGATTTAAGGTGTGAGTTAGTTGATGCATTTATTCAAGATCTCAATCTTAGCAATTTGGTCCGCTCAACGGTTGAAGAGGAACTATATAAGCAAAGCGGAGAGCCGGTCACGACTTTTGAGGTTTTGGCTCAATTGGAGCAAGACTACGGAAATTCGACGCTGACTTTCGTTATAGGTCCAGACAACTTATTTAAATTTAATAAGTTCTATAAGGCTGACGATATAGTGAAAAGGTGGTCACTATTGTGCTGTCCAGACAAAATCTCGGTTCGAAGTACGGATATAAGGAATGGTCTTAAGAAACAGAATGATATTTCGAGTTTAGTAACCGAGAAAGTTTGTCAGATGCTTGTTGAAAAATCATATTATACTTAAAGGTAACATGGTTTTACGTCGGGGTGCCCTATGTTGAAAGAGGATGTGCTATTTAGCTTGGCGTTACTAGCTCCTGACGTAAGCTGTGACTCTCATAGATTCTCCACCAACGATGATAACTCTCAATATCATATGCTTATGCAACAGTGCCACCAACCGCAATTAAATAGTAAAACCAATGAGCTTATGTATGCTGATCGCGTATATCAATTTCCTAACGGAGGGTTGGCGGAACCATCTTATTGGTTGGGCTGGCAGTCGGAACAGCAAGTAGACCCACTATTGTCACACAGTCTCTCTTTTAGTCATTTTGGTATCGGGTTTTGGCTTTATGATGAGAGCTCGGACAGTAATGAGTTGAGCGCAATTATTGAAGATTATGGTATTCAGGTGAGTGTTGGCCTCGGGAAATCTGAGGTGGGTGCGGCAAGAGTTCGTTTGGACTATCGTTGGCATGAAGACTATTCAGGGGATATTATCATGCAGCTTGATCTGCCCTTTTAATCTTGTACATGGACTATGTTGTTACGCAAATGACCAATCTTTTCTTTTTGTAATCTTATTATTTCTTCTGCTATCTTCGGTTGTGAAAAAAAGTACCCCTGAATTCGGTTACAACCCATCTTATAAAGTTTATCAAGGGTTACCTTATCTTCTACACCCTCTGCTACCAATGCAACATTGAGTTGTTTAGCAAGTTGTATAATCAGCCAAACCACTCTTTCTGCCGAGCGACTGCCATGCATATTTTTAATGAAAGTTGCATCAATTTTGATGCAGTCTATTGGGTACCTATGTATGTAGTTCAAGCTCGAGTAACCAGTACCGAAATCGTCCAACGCAATTTTAAAACCAATAAGACGTAACTTAGTTAAAACTCTTTGAATTTCTTCAGTTTGAGAAAGTAACACCGTCTCAGTGAGCTCAATAGTAAAGTCCTCAGGAGCGAAGTTATAGGGTTTGAGAGCGTTGAGAAAAGACTGGAGGTATTGGTTGGACCTATTGAGCTCATGAGCTGAGCAGTTAATACTCAGTTTAATCTTTCTGCCCAGTTCTGTTTGTAGTTTGAGTTTTGCTTTACATGCCAGTTTTATAATATGTTCACCTAGCTCGACGATCAGTCCAGACTGTTCTGCAGCTTCGATAAATTCTACAGGAGAGATGGGGCCTAAGGTGGAGCTCTCCCAGCGCGCAAGCACTTCGAAATAATCCCACTGCTTATCGGGTTTACCGACGATAGGTTGTAATACAACGTAGATTTCGCTGTCTTCCATAATCTCTTTGGCTAACTCATTTCTGAGTGAGTCAATAACTAATGCTCGCCGATAATACTGTTTACTCAAATGCGTATCATAGCATTGTACATTGAGGTAGCGTGATTGCTTGCAGTCTTTGAGAGCAAGGCTTGCATTGTGAATAAGTTGTTCCGCAGTCGAACGGTGATGACTGTTACCAGCGAGACCAATTTTAATATTGAATTTTATATTATGAGCAGGATCCTTATATCCGGATTTGAAACTTTTCAATATTCGGTTGCAGAGTGTTATTGGATTTTTGGAGAATGTGATGAAGGCAAATTCATCGCCAGCTATCCTAAACGCTAGGTTTTTGTCTTCAATAGTGTTTTGTATCGTCTCTGCGACGAATTTTATTACTTGGTCACCGATGTAATTTCCATATAAATCATTTATGTATTTAAATTTTTCTATATCCACATAGGCCAGTGTAAAGTGGTTTTTCTCGGTGAGTTGTTCAAGCTTTTCTGAGAGTGAGATACGATTGAATAAACCAGTAAGCTTGTCATGAGAGGTCTCATAGCTCAGTTTAGCATTGAGGTCTTTGGAAAGAACGGAGAGCCATTTTACTCTCAGATTATTTGCAATAATTTGAGCATAGAGGTGGTGTTGGTTAACTACATTTTGATTCTGCTTAGTCGTCATTGATGATGAAAATGTTGATAAAATAAGACCTAACGTATGCTGGTCAGTGGACTTTATAGGTATTGCTATATAGGCTTGAATTCGATCATTATTGAGGAAAGGTGGGGTGTTTTTTGATGTCAAAAAACATAACTTGCCAGTAGCAAATTCACGACTTTCTTCTATTTCAAACTGGCCCTTTTGACGACTAACGGGCACTAGTTGACTTTGCTGTGCCCCAATTTTTACGTCCGAGCTTGCAAGAAGTGTTACGCACGCTGTTGTTGGGTCAATCTCAATAACGCTCGTACAGCTAGACTGAGTACAGCTGTGGAGATTTGAGACTGCTTTTTGTAGTAGCTCTTTTTCAGTAGAGCTGAGGAGGCCATTAAGCGCCTCTAGAGTCAGCGACTCTATTTGTGATGTTGTCCTAGCCATGACGAGTAACTCACTGTTATTCGTGACTCATGCCACTTATAGTCTTAACGTTACTTTACAAATATGGACTTTGATGCATATAAATGCAAACTTATTTTAGAACGAGTTGTTTAATTTTGCTTAGCGAGCCGTGTTTGAAGGTAATCAAGGAAAAGCTTAGTGCGCGTGTGTTGATAGTCAAGTTTGGGGTAATAAGCATAAACTGTCGATTCATCCACGGTTATGTCAGGAAGTATCCTGATTAGTTTACCCGCCTTGATGTCCTCTATTATCATAGCATCATTGCTCAGCAGTAACCCCATACCTGATTTTGCTGCATGGAAAAGTGCCTCTGGGTTGGTTGTAACAAAGTTACCGTTAAGAAGTATTTTCTCACCTGAAATTAGCGATATTTCTCTTTGAATCGTTTCTCCCCAAATAAGTAATTTGTGAGCGGAAAGTTCCTCATGGCTTTTTGGTTCGCCGTGTAATTTTACATATTCGGGAGAGGCATAAAATCCGACTTTTTGCTTGAATAACGGTGTCGCTTTGAAGCTTAGTGAATTGAGTTGTTCGATTTCTCTACTGATAAAGAGATCCAACGTTAAACTCGGCAGTTCACCGGGTGGCGTTGTGACGAGATGAATTCTTATATCTGGGTAGGCTTGTAGAAAATCATTCAAATATTGAACAAGGAATTTTGAGCCTATTGTCAGGGTTGTACCGATCTTTAAAACCCCAGCTGGTGTTTGTGAAACTGAGCGTGTTTCATCAATGATCGATTGCCAGTCATCTAATTGTGCTCGAGCACGCTGATAAAATAATGCACCTTCCTCAGTTTGTATTACCGAACGGGTGGTTCGCTTCAACAGTTGTACCCCAATTTTTTCTTCGAGCCAATGAATTCGCTTGCTGATAGCAGAACTGGTGGTGTTCATTCTCCGGGCAGCCCCATTAAAACTGCCTTCATCAACTACATTTACATAACTTTTGACACTTAATATCCAGTCCATCAGAATCTCCTGATTGCTTCCAGTTGGGAACTAATCCCTTTCAATTTTGGTATATTATCATTTTTATTAATTCCTCTTAAACTGTATTAGTCGTTTTTGAGGAGACATCAAGATGAAAAAAATGCCCATGTTTCTGGCTATGATGGTGATCATCACAGGTCAAGTAGGAGTCAGTATTTACTTACCTGGCTTGCCGATGATGAGCAAAAGTCTGGATGTGTCCTCAGCAGAAGTGCAGACTTTAGTGACCATATTTCTGGTGGGCTTTGGCTTGTCTCAGCTGATTTATGGTCCGCTATCCGATGCCATTGGTCGCAAGCCAGTATTTATCATAGGCCAAAGCATTTATTTACTCGGCACATTGCTCTGCATTATTTTTATTCACAACATCGATGTTCTTATCATTGGCAGGTTAATTCAAGGCTTAGGGGCCGGTAGTTCATCGGTGTTAGGCCGAAGTATTCTTAGTGATAGCTATGATGGAGAGCAACTGGTTAAAGCACTTTCATTAATTTCAGTAACGGCCTCTATAGTCCCCATTGTTGCACCAATACTCGGAGGATGGCTAACTTTCTATCTAGGTTGGGAAAGTATATTTTTATTTGTTGTCATTTATCTCACGGCAATTTTCATATTAGGTTATTTTGCGCTTCCAGAGACTCTCAGCCAGAAAAAACAGGTTCCTCATCCTTACTTGATGGTTAAAACATACAGTAAGTTACTACTAAATAGGGAGGTGGTAACAAGTGCGAGCTTTAACTGGATCAATTATCTTGCAAGTGTTGTTTCATTGTCTGTGATGCCGTTTCTTTTACAGCATGATTTGGGCCTATCGGCTATGCAATATGGCACTGTCATGATTATACCTTCAGTGGGGCTTTTATTGGGTGGCATCGCGCTAAATGTACTTAATCTATATCTAGATCAAAAAAGGTTATTGTTTTTATCCTGCGTGATCATTTTATTTTCGGGCTTTTGGCTTGTCATTTCCAAGTTTTCAATCACTAATTTAATTGTTTCATACACTATGCTGGCGATTGCTCAGGGAATTGCATTCCCGCTTTCTTTAAGTATGTTACTTGCAAAAAATAAGAATCAAGCAGGCGTTATCTCTGCTTTTTCTGGTGCGGTACAAATGTTTCTGGCGGGAGTGGTAGGGGCTGGAATAGTTAAATACCTAGTTTATAGCCAACCAGCTTTAGGTGTTTTGTACGTGTTGGCTTCTACTGTAATGCTTTTTTCTTTGTACAGCTCTAGAGCGAGACAAAAAACTGAACAAGAGTTTGCTTGATAGGAGGGAGAAGATACAATGTGTCGGAGAATTATTCTGAGAGTATATCAATGGAACAAAAAGCATTTGAAGTTTTCATTAAAACTTTATGTGAACAAAATAGCCTTCCTCTTGCGCTAGATATGTTGCAATCTAGCGAAGATCTTGAGATCGCCGAAGCAGCCCGATCCTTGGTTGGACAATTCTCGGCAGCAGAAGTGGATGGGAAAAAACGCATTTACCACATATCACTTCATGAGAATGATGAAGGAGAACAGCAAGAATTTGTTGAACATATTATGGATGAGGGGGATGACCTCATACTGTTTGTTGCTTGGTTTTTTGAAGTGATGTTTGAGATAAAAGGCAAAGATATATACCAAACTGCTGGGAAAACTTACAAGCAGCCGAAACGAAGTTAGGGAAAAGAGGATGTATTCAGGGACTCTGTTACATCCTTTTGAGTTGAATTAAAGAGAGACGACATTGTCGGGTGTTTTCTTGAGTTTTTGTTCTTCAATATAGTTAGAGAGCTTATCAGCCCCACCGATATACTGACCATCTAGCCAAATCTGAGGAACAGTAACAGGCGTCTTTTCCCCTATGATCGCTTTTACTTCTGGGATCATGCGATAAAGTGCTGCGGCATCTTTTACAACATCAAAATATTGATAGCTGATGTTCTCTTCATCAAGAAGCTGTTTTGCTTTGACGCAGTGTGGGCACGTGGATTTCCCGTAGACAATATTCCCTTTCAGCGTATCTTTTTTAACCCACTCTTTTATGATGGATTGAATCAAAACCCCTCTATTTAGCGCTTCCCCTTGACTAATGACATTCTCTCCCACCATGACAATAGGAGCATGCCAAGCTCCTTTTTTAAGTGGCTCCCACCAGTTGGAGAGCCAGTCTTTTACTTCAAGCTCTATCGGAATTCCATTGAGTTCAGTGTTGAATGTGTCTTCTAGAATGTCCTTGGTAAGAGTACATTCACCACAAGGAATATTTACCTTAAATGGTCCCCAACTGCCAGCCCATCGATAAAGCGTGACTTTTATTGATTCTGTCATAGAGTTATCTCCTTTATAAACTTATGACTCATTAGAACGGCTTTCGGTGAGATTTCTTTCACTTTGATCAAGGTTTCTACTTTCCCATCGGGTAATGAAAGCGACTGAGGCAATGATGATTCCAGCGCCAAGCCACAACTTCCCGGGAGGTACCCAGCCGAAGACGAACCAGCCTGCCAGCACATTTAGTGGGAGCTTTGCATGGTCGAACGGCTGGATAAAGGAAGCATCAGCAACTGAGTAGGCTTTGACGACTGCCCATTGCGCTATAGCTGTCAAAATACCTGCAACAATTAATATTCCCCATATATTAAGACCGATGGGGGTTTGCCATTCTGGAATTGCGAGCAATAGATTAAAGGGAGTAATCAGCAGCAGAAGGTAGACCAACATAGTCGATGGAGAATCCTGTGTTGACAGCTTTTTTACCATTAGAGCATAGCAAGCCCAAAAGAATGCAGCGCCAATGGGTAACAAAGTAGCCCAGCTAAAATTATCAGTCCAAGGTTCAAGGATGATCATTGCGCCGATAAAGCCACTGATGGTCGCTCCCCACCTTGCCAGTCCGACCTTTTCTTTTAAAAAAAGACCAGAGCCAATAGTTGCAAACAAAGGCGACGTCATTAGTAGCGCAATTCCTTGCCAAATGGGGACGGGGTAAGCCAGTGCCCAAAGCCATAGCTGAATGCCGATTACAGCAAGAAAAACCCTAATAATGTGCAGTAGGAGGTGGTCAGTTTTTAATGACTCTCGAATGCCCAATGATGTTAAATAAGGGATGATCACAATCAATGCAATCGCATACTGAATCAAAGCCACTGATGTTGAAGATAAGCCAAAGTTGATACTTGCGATTTGCACTAAGCTATTGACGACAGCAAAGGTTAAGCCTGCGCTTAGCATCCATGCTGCTCCTTGAATTGGGTAATGCTTTTTATGGTCCATGGGCTCTATTTCTAAAAAATATCATGTACGGTTGATTGATGTTGTAGCCATCGTTTTTGACTCTGAGTAACCCTATACCACAGTTTCACACTCAATTGCTCGAATGAGTGATTGATAGGCGAGCCAAGATGAGACACCAGCGAGAATATTGCCAAAAAAAGCGCCCCAAAATATACCAACGATTCCGGAAAAATACTGTCCTACCCATAAACACGGCAAGAAAAACACAAACAGGCGCAAGATAGAGATCATGAGCGCATAATAAGATCTTCCAAGAGCATTGAACGTCGATACCATGATCATACAGATTCCTAATGGGCCCAAGCTAAAAGGAACAATGCTTAAGTGCAAATGCAAAATACTTTCAACAGCCGAATCACTGGTCATTAATGGCGTTAAGTATTGTGATGCAAAAAGCGATAAACAGGCAATACCGAATTGAAGTAATAAAACAAATTTACATGCCATTTCAACCAGTTTACGAATCTCTGTGTATTTTTTTGCTCCCAGTAATTTTCCGATCATAGGAGGAAGTGACATTGTGAGAGCAAGAACCGCGATAATAACAAAGAACTCGAAGCGGGAGCCGAGAGCCCATGCTGCAACTGCTGCTGTTCCAAATCCAGCAATTAGTTTGGTGGCGAGCATTGATGATAGCGGAGGTAGAAGCTGGCTTACCATGGCTGGTCCCATGATGCTTATTAAAGAGCGCACACTTTGTAATAGATTCAGTGTTTGCCAATTAAATGTTACCCATTGTCGCGTGACTAATTTGGGCGATATCATAATGATACCAATGATAAAAGAGATAATAGTTGCTATTGCAGCACCATTAATCCCCATATCAAGGGTAAAGATAAAAATAGGGTCTAAAACTAAATTCGTGAGACTTGTTGTGACCATGATACTTCCCGGTAGCAGTGTGTTACCGTTTGCACGGGAAATGCTGTAGAGGAAATACAAAATAGCACCAACCCAAGCGCTGAATAGCCAATATAACCAGTAGGTATCAACAATAATAAATACTTCCTGAGGGGCATTGAGTAAATCAAGAAGTAGCGTTCGGGATAAGTAGAGAAGCAGACCAAATACACCGACACCCAGAGCGCCCATCACCAGGACTAATCCTCCAAGTTGTTTAGCGAAAAATACTTTTCCGGCACCAAGTGCCTTTGCAATCACAGCAGTGGTTGCTATTCCCAAACCAACTTGGACACCGATGAGAATCATTTGGATTGGTAGTGTGAAGCCCTGAGTTGCCAAAGGTAGTACACCAAGTTGTCCAATAAATGCGCTGTCAACTAATTGAAAACTCATCATAGAGAACATGCCAAACATCATTGGCCATGTCATGTTAAATAGTTGTTTACCCAAAGATAAGGGTGGTGTTTTGTCATGTGTATTCATATTGTGAGCTTGAATGAACGGTTAGACGTCGTTCGAAGAGGTTTGTAGGGGCAGCTACGGTTTCCTTTTCACTACGTTCGGTACCAATGCTGTGCCTACATAGAATGCGCAGCGCTTTCGTCTGGAGAGCGAGGTTTAGCTCGCTCGGCTCGTCTCAGAGTAATAATGTGTATCAAAGAGTTGTTCGATATCGTGAAGGTGCTCAACAACGAGTGATGCTGACGAACTATACAACTTTTCCTCACCATGTGTCACTAGGCAAGAGGGCATTGAAGCATTGAACGCAGCCTGGAGGTCGTAGATATAATCACCAACATATAAAATCTGGTGTGTTTTGAGATTCCATTGCTGTGCTAAAGAGAACAGTGAGTCAGGAGCTGGTTTTGGTGGAAAATGCTCTCTACTGATAATTGTGGGAATGTTAAGCTTGTTGTGCTCTGCTTTGGTTTTTGCTGCTTGCTCGCAGTTCCTAGTTATTATCGCCGTTTTCATGTTGTTGCTATGAATAAACTGGATCAGTGAGTGACAGCCGGGCAAGGTATCTGAATGACGCGCATCTTCGATCTCGTGTTCAAGTATTAGTTTATTTGCAAGCAGTTTACGCTCGTCGCACTTGAGTTGCTCTACATAACTCAGTACATCATCGTCATGAGAACAGCCGATCTGTTTTCTGAGCTCAGTGAAGTCAATGTCAGACGTTACCAAAGTGTTGTCCAAGTCAAAGACGATCGCTTTGATCTGCTCAATGTTAAATGTAATGAATGACATAGACTGCTTCCTTTCTAGGCGAATTCTTTTTCCAAGTAGTTAACAATGTCAGATGACTCATACATCCATGTCACTTGACCTTCTTTCTCTATTTTTAGACAAGGCACTTTGATTTTACCACCACCTTGTTCCAATTCATCGCGGTGAGTTGGGTTGTTTTTTGCGTCACGTAACTCTATTTTGATCGATTGACGTTTCATTGCTCGGCGAACTTTGACACAAAATGGACAAGCTTCGAACTGGTACAATGTCATTGTTGCGGCTTTGCGATCCAACTTGGCTTGCTCGCTTTCGGAACGTTTGACGCCCTTTGGGGAGAACACAAAATTAAGAACAAGTATTAGGCGCCCAAGTAGCCAACGAATAACTTTCATAATATTCCTGCACTGATTGATTTTTTAGTTTAAAAATACGCATTCTAACTGAGATGTGATCATTGTAAAAACTTAACTAATGCTAAGTTGGTGTTTTTTACTCACTTCAATACCCAGCCTTTTTGCAAGTCGCGTAAGATTGGCTCGATCTGTTTTCAATTCGCGAGCCGCTTTTGCCCAGTTGAAGTTAGCTTGGGTTAAAGAGTGGATAATGATCTGCCTTTGGTATTCTTCAGTCGATTCTTTGAGCCCGAGGTTATTGTGAGTAACACTGACCGTGGTGCTTGAAGCGGTAGGTTCTTCGACCGTGTCATGTTTGCTAGAGATGGGGCGCAGTTCTCCAAGATCTTCGGTTGATACGACGATGAGTTTATTTTGAGCACATCGTGCCCGCGCTTTGAGTGCAGCGCGATTAATAACGTGTTCAAGTTCGCGTACATTGCCCGGCCAATTGTAAAGTGAAAGCAACTTTTGCGCGGGGCTATTCAACTTTATTTGGACAATGCCCAGTTTACGCCTTGCATGTTCAAGAAAATAACCTGAGAGTAAGAGGATATCGTCTTCCCTATCACGCAGCGCAGGAACTGTAATTGGATAGACACTTAACCTGTGATACAAGTCTGAGCGAAAACGGCCCTCATTCACTTCTTCTTTGAGGTCTCGGTTGGTTGCCGCCAGTACTCTCACATCGATATTTTCAACATTGTCTTGGCCTACAGGTTGTATTTCATTGTTCTGAAGCGCTCTTAAAATTTTACTTTGAGCGGCAAGAGGCAATTCGCCAATTTCGTCCAAAAAAAGAGTGCCTCCATTGGCCAACGCAAACTTACCTGAACGAGTTTTTTCTGCTCCGGTGAAAGCGCCTTTAACATGGCCGAAAAGTTCACTCTCAACAAGGTTCTCAGGAATAGCAGCACAGTTTACATACACAAGCGGCTGTTTCTTGCGCGGTGAAAGGTGGTGGATACTCCTTGCAACCAGTTCTTTACCAACGCCTGTTTCGCCATTGATCAATATATTGAAGTTTGACGGAGCAACAACTTCGAGATCCGCTTTGAGTGTTTTCATCGCAGTGCTATCACCCACCATTTCAGCACCGTCTCTATCCCAAGCTTCTTCGTTAAGTTCCTCGAAGCGTTGTTGGATCTGTTTTGCTTGATGCTCAAGCTGGCTGACTGTCATTGCGACTTTAAGGGTTGACGCTGCGATGGCAGCAAGTGCATCCAAGCTTCTATTTGGGATTGCATCAAAGGCGCCCGGAGTAAGGCTGTCCAATGTCAGTATTCCCAGCAACTTGTCGGAATATATCAGTGGTAGACCCATGCACGAGTGCATAGGTAGGTCACCTTCATGATCCACAAGTAAGTTATCAAACGGGTCAGGGAGATCACAGTGGTCGTCAAACTTAACTGCGGTCTTGGAGCGGCAAATTTCAACGAAGCGCGGATGGTCATCAATTTTAAAACGCCTACCTAATGTATCTCTTGTCAGGCCTTGGATAGCAATTGGGTTGAGTGTGTCGCCATGAAGAGAGAGCAAAGCGACAGAGTCACAATGAATGGCTTTGCGAATAACATCAATGAGATGGTTGAAGCGATCTTGGTCACTAGTGCCACTTGCTAACCCTATTGTCATGTCTGTTAGGGTCGTGATCGAAATGTCTTTCATAATAATCCCATTGAGTATCGCTTGGTTTTGATATGTTACGTAACAACTAAAACATAGATAATAGGATAATGCAACCTAAGAGAGTCAATATGACTCTCTTATTTTTGTGTGTAAATGACTCTTATTTAAAGAAAAATAGGTTAGAAACCAAGTTTTTAGTGGGATGTTGGATTTGGCATGTTTCGTGCTCTGTTGGAAAGAAAGCAATGACTAAACTACGAGAGAAGACACAATGCTGAACAATCATCATATCGAAGTTGTAAAACAAACTATTCCCATTCTTGAGTCTGCTGGCCCTGAACTAACAAAACACTTCTATCAAAGGATGTTCAATCATAACCCCGAGCTCAAAGATATTTTCAACATGACCCACCAACAAACGGGTAATCAAGCCTTAGCTCTTTTTGAAGCCATCGCCGCTTACGCTAAGAACATTGAGAACTTAGAAGCATTGACGACGGCTGTTGAGCGGATCGCACATAAACACACAAGCTTTAATATTCAGCCAGATCACTATCAAATTGTGGGACACCATTTAATCGAAACATTAAGAGAACTTGCGACTGAGCAATTTACCCAACAAGTTGAAGAAGCATGGACTGCTGCCTATTTATTCCTAGCTCAAATCTTCATCGATAGAGAGGGTGAGCTGTATCTAAAAAGTAAGCATGCTGTTGGTGGTTGGCAGAATGCGAGACGCTTTATTGTTCAGGGGAAAAAAATTGAATCTGAGCTTGTTAAGAGCTTTGTTCTAGTACCTGAAGACGGCGGGGATGTGATTGACTATCTTCCGGGTCAATATGTTGGTATTGAAGTTAAGCCCTCTCAATCTGATTACAATGAAATCCGACAGTATTCTCTATCTCAAAAGCCGAATGGAAGAGACTATAGAATTTCGGTGAAAAGAGAAGTCGGTGAATACCAAGGTCTGGTTTCAAACTATCTGCATGACGAAGTACATGTTGGTGACGTAGTTAAGCTTTACCCGCCAGCGGGCGATTTCTTCTATACCGAGAAAAATAAGCCAGTAGTTCTTATTTCTGCAGGTGTTGGGGCGACGCCGATCCAATCAATGATGCAAACTCTCGCAACTCAAAACAAACAAGATGTGACAGTGTTGTACGCTTGCAATAATGCTGAGCAACATACCTTTAAAGAGGAAACCCGAGAAATTGTTTCCGAGAACAATTGGAAACAGTTTACTTGGTATTTCCAAGAGTCTACTGCAGACTTTAAGGGGGCACTGAACCTTAATTTGGTTGCTAATGAGATTGCACTTAATGAGGCTGATTATTATATGTGTGGTCCTGTTGGTTTTATGGAAGCTGTCGTCAAGCAGTTAGAGAGCCACGGAGTTTCCAGAGACAGAATACATTATGAGGTGTTTGGACCACATGCCTATTTATAATTGAACAGATCAATTAACACGTTGATCTGTTGGTGAATATGCATTTTAACTGTTGAACCAAGCGAATTATTAGAGAGCACTGTTTTGGTGCTCTCTCTTTTCCCAAATAAAAGCTTTTGAGAAATTGGCAGCGATATTGGTCAACATCTAGATTGTCTAGCTGCGAAATAAGCTGCGCTGTTTGTTGGGCGTATTCATTCGCCAAGCTAAAATCTAATTGGCAGTAGCCTTGTAGGTAAAGCCACAGGTGTGTTTCAAACACAAGTTGGCGCACATCGGACTGGTTAAATTTAGTTGCGTATTTTTCCCCGACGCTATCTACCAAAACCTCTTGCATTGCTTGCCTCGATTGTAAACTCTCGGATATGAGTTGCATTGAGGTGATATGTGCCTTAGTGGTCACACCTAGTAGGCAGTCTAACTCTGAACCATCTCCTTTCGCCTGCTGAGCTTTTTTATAAAGGGTGTGGTAATTAGCTACAAAGTGACGCCATTCTTGCGTTAATGTTTGGATAGATGGGTTCGTATTAGCACTTATCTTTTCGAGTGTGTGTTCTATGTCAGACATGAGAGTGTAAGTTCTCAAGTGAGATTTCAAAAGAGCCTTTCTCTGAGTCGACATACACACTTTCATCACTGATCATGACCGAGAGATCCATGCTACGTTCGACGACTTGAGATAGTGCTTCGATACCACTATGTCCAAAACGATAAATATTGGCGTCGTATTGGTGTACTTTATTCTTAACTTGATCCCACCATACTTCAGACTTGCTGTTAAATGTGAAAACATCGACTCTATCAGCAACGCGACAGGCTTTCTTGATTCGGTCAAGTGAGGGCTCACCAATATCTACCCATAGCCGGATTTGTTGGTCGAGAGACTTTACCCATAAATCAGGCTCTTCTGTTGTTGAGAGGCCCTTGGTTAAAGCGAGCTCAGGCTGCCAATGAAAACAGAGTGCCAGTACACGGGCCATCATTCTATCAACCGTTTCTGATGGATGTTGGGCGATAGTAATTTGCCCTGCGTCATAGATATCACGATTGGTATCTGACAATGAGATTCTGAATTTATGTATCGTCGGTTTAAGAGCCATGTAAAGAATATTCCGTTTTCAGTCGTTAACTTGAAATAGCATTAATTATGCCATAATAGCAGCAAGTGAAGAGGGGCGTACATGTTTCTGACGTCTTGATGTTCATTCTAAAAGAGCAGTCTCAAACTTATCGATTGATAGCCTTTACTACGCAGACTTGATTGCGAGCGATCTAAAAACATTGAAACTGTTCTTATCGAGAATTTGACACATTCAGAGAGGGGGTTTGATACCCAAGTATTGGGGGATATCAAACCCTAAGATATTGATGTTAAATATTCATGCAATTCGCATAGTAGGTTACGGTAGAAGGCCAGTCACTAAAGACTCCAATCACGCCGACATCTTGAGCAAGAACGTCAAGAACTCTCATCATATCGCCGTCTTTTTTGATTTGATCGGTTACAGTTTGGTAGTACCAACCACCTCCTTGTGCAAGTGGTCCAGAGCGTTCAAGGGTCCAAGCAATGATGTCAAGCTTGGCTTGTTTAGCAAGTTTTGCATACTCAGATTGAACGATATTATTTTCTTTATCCAATTGGAGTAATGCGTAGATAGGAGGTGCGATTATTTTTACCCCCTGATTTGAGAGTGTTTTCATATTATCGAGCGTGGCTGTGAAGTCCTTTTGCTCATAGACACGATTGTCGAGAAAGACAGCTTGCTGAGCAAATAGAGGTTCATTCTTTACCCAATATTTTATATCTTCAAGATTGAAAGACTGCACAAATGTCTCTTTGGGAGAGAATCCCGCTTGTTTTAGCTCGTCAATTAATTTCTGCGCATACTTCTCTTGACTAAAGTCACCATAAGGCATGGGAACTTTTGCAGATTTTAGCTCAGGCGTTGCTTTGACTCCGTATTGTTTGAAGAGAGCGGCACTCTCAGCGTGAGTCATGAGTGTACCCGTTTGAGAGTAAAGGTCCGTTCGCCATTCTGGGGTACCTTGCATGTACTCTTCAACAGTTTTGGCCTTAGGATTAGCGCCGTCCATTTTTCCCTTGAGTGTTCTAAACTCGGCGAGAGTAAAATCAGAGGTGCGACACTCTACTTTTGCATCTTGACCTGTTTTAGGGTCGGCAGGTGTAAACGGGATAGAACATTTTTTGGCCAGCTCCGGGTGGGCAAGCACATCTGTGGTGGTATGAAGGTCGCTTTGTGAATGACGGCACACTAGCTGTTTGTCTTTAGTAAAGGTAACGTCACATTCCAATACACCGGCTCCCATGGCAATTGCAGCAAGATAAGACTCTTTGGTGTGCTCTGGAAATTGCATCGCCGCTCCGCGATGGCCAATTGAAAAATCACTGCGATAGAATGGGCCTGAGCTGCAGCTGTGGAGTTTCTCTTTCAGAGGACTGTCTTGCATATCATCGATAAGATAAAGGGGACGTGGCCCCAATTGAGCAGGTTGTTCTTTTGCCACTGCGATGGGGCTAACGGCTATCAGAACAGCAATGCCACTCATTAATATTGACTTCATTAATTTCTCCTTTTGAGTCAGATGTTTTCTTGTCCTTAAGACTTTTTCACCATGATATAAAACCTTAATCTGCACGATTGATAAAGTAGAGATGACGAGAATTGTGGATAGCGCAGTCGTTTTGTGAGCTTTTAGTTCGGATGTGTCTTACTGAAGATTTTTCATTGCTTCACAAGAAAGAAGATTTATATAATGAAATCATAAAATTACGGTTAATTTTATGATTATCTTGGCTTAACATTTCCTGACTTTTTTGTGGTGTTGGGCTGGATAAACCCACTATGGAAGAAAATACGAGGGTATAAAATGAAGGTTGTCTTTTTTGAAGAAGTACAGAATAAACGAGAAGTGTTAGAAGTGATGTTGCAACTTCGCAGTACCTACGATTTGGATTCGCTTGCCGAACAAATAGAGAAGCAGCAAGCGAAGGGATACCAATTGGTATCGGTGCAGTCAGATGCTGGTGTTTTAGCGGTTGCGGGGTTTATCGTTACAGAAAAGTTGGCTTGGGGTAAATCAATTTATATTGATGATTTGGTAACCAATGAAAATTGCCGTTTTGGAGGTGTTGGCCATTTCTTGATGGAATGGTTTAAAAGCTACGCAAAAGAAAATGGTTACAAGCAAATCCATTTAGACTCTAATGTACAAAGATTTGATGCTCATCGCTTTTATTTGCGGCAGGGATTTAACATTGCGAGTCATCATTTTTCATTAGCTGATTTATAAAAGTAAAATAGCCAGCATATTGCTGGCTATTGGTAATTTTTCTGGTAATACAGATTAAACTACTTTGATGTTTTCAGCTTGAGGGCCTTTTTGACCTTGAGATACTACGAACTCAACTTTTTGACCTTCAACTAGAGTACGGAAACCGTCGCCAGTAATTGCAGAGAAGTGTGCAAAAACGTCAGGACCGTTTTCTTGTTGAATGAAGCCGAAACCTTTAGTTTCGTTGAACCATTTTACTGTACCAGTAACAGTGTTAGACATAATGTATATCCTTGATAAATCTTGTAAAAGCCATACGGCACCGATAGCGTGGAAAAGGAGATTGCTATTGCGTACGACGTTACGGTAGACGTTAAAAAATCCAACGAAACGGCGAAAGTAAACAAGAACCGTTTTCTAGCTGACATCTAGTCTAAACCTAAGTGCAACTAAGTCAATAAAAATAAGGTGCTTTGTATACTTTAACACTGTGTTTTCATGAGAAATTTGCGCTAGGTATAGTTTCGAAAATATTACTGATTTGGCTATAAATAATGTAACATTAATGTCGGCGTGCATAACTGTATGCCTATCAATGAGATATAAAGAAGACTAACAGATTATAATGAGGCTGATCAGGAGGCCGATACATGAACAAAATAACTGTAACCAAACTTTGCTGCACTGAGCATGATCAGGCAGCGGAGATCGGAAGAGGCAAAATTCGTGATAATGCGTTAAAGGCTATGGTGACGAGTAAGCTTTATCAAAGCAAAGTAGAAGTGCCTAAGAAGGGCAAGGGTAGTTTTAAGCGTAAGGCTAAACATAAGGGTAAAGAGCCCTATTCAAACGTTACTTTCCATGAGTTACGTTTGAATAGGGCTTTTGCCTCTAACTCTTTTTTCAACATTGATATTGTTTACTCATGCATTCTATTGCATCCATGATCAACTGATGACCCAATTTAGGAAACAAAAACTCTGTATCTATTGCTTATTAAGCCAATGCCCCTTCAAGTCCAGAATAGCCCCATAGCATCATGCAAAATTGTATTTTAAGCGGTGCGACGAAGGACTCAGCTGTACGTGTCACTCCAGATATCCAGTAGGTTGGTTCAAAGCTTTGTATGTTGTCCTCAGCGAAGCATTCAGTTTAGATAACAAACCAGAGTCTTCTAAATCCTGCTAGTGGTAATTTATAAATTTAAATTATGAGGTAAATTTTTTGTTATTAAATTGTAACAATTATAAGTGTCAATCTTGTTTGTCATTTAAATACTCATTAAAGACAAAGGTTTATCAATATCATATAGTTAAAATTTCATCTTTTGTTAATGTCTTAACTAACATATGTGGCTAATTAGAAGAAAAATTCACTTGTAATCAATAAAAAAATGATGAAAATATACGCAAAATGAGTTTTTGCTAACGAATGGATTCTTTCTTTAATTATTATACTGTGAGCCCATACATGAAGAAGATTATATTACTTGTAATGTCTATTATTGCAGGTATTGCGTCAGCAGAGCATTTCCATTCTTTTCTACTTGGTTTGTATGTATCAACTCTCGCTGTGGGTAGTTGTTACTGGTTTGCATTCCGTAGTACCAAGTTTCCTGAATTGGCATTATTGCTGTTGATTGCCGGACTATTTTCAAAGATCACAATTACTGTTGTAGGGGTTTCTTGGGGAATGTCTCAAGACATTATCAGCTCACCATTTATCTTTGCTCTTTCTTACTTATTTTTCTCGATTGTTGCCACATTTGCCTGGTTCTCTCACAAAGATAAGGCGCAGCATAAATTCAAGCCACAAACTGTTTGAATGAATTGATAAAAAGCTCCATTTTTGGAGTTTTTTTGCATCCTTACTTTCTGTTTTCTACAAGATTTGCTCGCTCTTTACCTTGAACTGACAACAACTCAGCTTCCTATTGGCATTATATTCAAATTAATTATATGTACCCCCAAGTAACATCAAGATACAAGGTAACTTACCTTGGGTAGCTTGTTACAGCGATGATCTCAGCGTTAAACAATCAGGAAAGAGCCGACTATTCCACAGAGTTAATTTCTTAGAACTCAACATTGTGAAAACGCTCTGAATCCTATCTTGAAGTCACTTGGGCATTGCTGTGGTCAGTATTTAGTTCAGTCCTGAACAAAATGGACTTATTGTATTAACTACAATTCTGCAAGGAGAGGGAATGGAATTTACAGACAACGATAGACAAGCGCTTAACACGATTTGGATGTCCCAGAAAACCAAGATGCGTCTGACGCAGATGGAGTTTGCGAAGAAACTCGGAATGAATCAATTGAGCTTTTCGCGATTAATGCGAGGAGAGTCCCCTCTGACGATGTCTTTTGTTAGTCAGTTCTGTCGTTTATTGCACATTGACCCCAACGTTACTGTCCCGAGTTTAAAAGCGAACCATAGCAACGGCCCTAAAATCGTTTATCTCAAGAGCCGTATGACGGTTGATGGTGAGATCCAAAATGCTTATATAGAAGGCAATCAGGTTGTGGTTGAATATGCTCACACCGTTGACGGAGCTAATGACTAGCAAGCCTATTTTTTATATAGTTATGGGCTCTTTTTGTCGAACACACAGGAACCTTCGGTGCTAGAAAAAGAAAATGTACTCAAGCTTGTGAGAATAAAGATGCCCTTTGGCAAGTACGCTGGTCGCGTATTGATTGACTTACCTGAAGAATATTTGCTTTGGTTTGATAAAAAAGGTTTTCCCGAAGGGGAGTTAGGTGAGCTGCTCAAGCTCTGCTTAGCACTAAAAATTGAAGGCTTAGATACGGTCGTTAAGCCTTTAAAGCGAATGTAACCAGCGAGAGAAACTTGTTTGTTTTTAACAACAACTGAATATGAATTTTGATCTTAAACACCACCAATTGATAGAAGATGGTTCGCTGGCAGGGTGCTATATTCATCAGCCAGCTCATGGCAGCCAGATAGATGATAAAGCGGTTTTGGCCGAGCGACAAATGCTCGAAAAGATGGGGCACAAGGTAATGCAGGTTCAAGCTAAAGGCACAACAACAACATTTTCTGAGGCAATGCAAAAGTTCACTAAGAAGACGGGATATCAGTCCAATTAATAGACCAAGGCACCTTTTATTCCTCCAATCCTTTTTGCTTTTGTTTAAAAAGAGTCAGAACTGCGGATCTGACTTTTATGCTCTAAAAATCGCTAAACCGACGAAATCCAAATCGAAAAGTAATAACAATGGATAAAATTTAAATAATTCAAAAGGAATCAAATGTTCAAGAAACTTTCATTAGTTGTTCTCACTGTTTTCTCTATCGGCGCTAATGCTCAAATTATTACCAACGACACGACTCTAGAGCAGCGTATAAGAGAGCTAGTATCTATCAAAGTCTCTCCAGAAAATATCGAACAAAAAAATCACTGAAGGTCAATTTGATAAGGTTTTCGAACTGTATAATCATCTTAATGATGAACAACAAGCAATGCAGAAATTTTCAAATGCAGTAGATACAACTCCTGTTATCGATAACTTGGATGAAAACAAAGCGGTCATTGCAAATGAGGCTTTTAATACAGTTCTTAGGAACACTGGAAAAAAATTTCCAAAGTCAGCCAACTTTACGCCAAAGGGCATCATTGTGCTTGGCTCAACACCTGGAAAAGGCATTTTGGAAAGACGTTTAGATGATGCCTATAAAATGGCAGAAGAAGACAAATCACTGCCAATTATTCTCTCAGGAAAAGGGCGCAAAGAAGACGTTGTAGAAGCTGACTACATGTATAATTACCTTATTCGTAAGGGACTCAATGGTGAGCGCTTATACAAAGAGTCGTTATCTCTAGATACCGTTGGTAACGCAGAGTTTTCATACTTTACTATTACTGAAAATGAGTCACTCAAAGATATCAGGGACTGGTTGGTGATCACCAACAACTTCCATGCTATGCGCTCGCTCAATACTTTTCAGTACATTTTTCCTGATAATTACCGTTTAGAAGTATATTTGGCACCGCTTTTACCTGAAGGTGTTACAAATCCTGATAGGCTAAAAATCTTGAAACAACTCGTTACCGGAGAAGTGAAATCAGCATCAAACTTACAATTTATGGAGCTTCTCACTAATCAGCGTTTTAATAACAAAGAGCAACTCTTTAAGGCTGAGAATATAGCAGGGCAACCCTGTGCAATCTTACAAGGGATGCTTATCAAGCATCCACTTTATAAAGAGAAGGTAGATGAATTGACTCAGCGCTTCAGTGAGTGCTTCATAGCTCAGTAATTATTACTTTTGGTACTTTTGTTCTAGTTAAAGGAGCACATTGTGCTCCTTTAAGTTGGTTAGTTTTTAATGATTTGTTCCGTCATAATGTCTGTGTCATGTTTTGAATTGTACCAATACAGTCCATTATCAACACTGTAAGTTTGAATGTTAGATAAAGTCGCGGCTGTCTCTGATGGTTTTAGGATGTATCCTGCTGCAATTCCCTTATTTACTTGGTTATCGTGTATAGGCACATTCAACAAGTCGCTGCGAATTTCGGCATTCACGAGTGTGCTACCTCGGGTTAATTGTCCTGTTAACAGCCCTACATTACCCTTCTCTAGGATTTGAGCGGAAATGAGGTTACCACTGCTCTGGATATTCTTTAGATTACTGGCATAAGCATTTCCCACAATCCCGCCAACAAATTCCTGTTCATCATTTGAAATCGTTAGAATGTTGTTGCGGTGTGCTAGGTTTGAGAGTTCGCTATACTTAGCTTGGCCTAATAGCATTCCTAGATAACTGGTATGAGCAACATTTATGGTTGAATTGCTGACTTTTACAATATCAACGGTTGTGTCTTCGATTGTTCCTAATAACATTCCAACTCCATGGGTCACTTTTTCTGATGTTGTAATTTCACTATTTTCAATCCTTACATTAGTTAAATGACTGTCATATGCTCGTCCAGCAAGTACTCCAATGCTTGAACTTTTATGCGTAGGTTCCACCGTAATATTTCGCAGTGTTAGGTTACGAATTTTTGCACCTCTGATTTGAGTAAAAAGCCCAACGTTTCCGGTCCCCGATAAGTTTAGATCGCTAATAGTGAAATTCTGCCCGTCGAACACCCCTTTGAAATAGCCGAGAGACTCAAAGTCTTGGCTACAGCTGAGGTCTGCTGTGAGCTGATATTCGCCTTCTGGGTTGTCATCAATTTGCGATAAGTCACTACAACTGCTGATATAAGTGATTGACGTTTCTGCAAGGGTAAAAAACGAAAATGGTGCGGTAATAGCCAATACAATACATTGTTTAATTTTCATTAGTCATTCCTAATATTTATTTAGATTAAAGATTAAGTGGCTTATATAAACTGCCACGGATGACTTCTTTCGAAGCTGTGGCAATCTTAATTAATAGATTTTTAATCCAATTGGTCTTGTAATCAGATCAGAGGTTTATTCTGAAGTTTATGTATATCGATGGGATCAAGAGATGGCTAAGTTCTGAGGAACCCCCACGAAAGATCGGTTTTATCTGAGTAAGGGACGACCTTCGGGCGGCGATATTTTTATTGAGCGATTTTGACGAAACCTAAAATATGAAGAGGTTTACTTAAAAGCTTACAGCAACCCCATTTGTTACTGTACAAGCAGGCAACCAAACACAAATACAAAGTGAGAATAGGAGTTTCTTCATAGCATAAGTTTTCAATATCATTTAGTTAAGGTGAAGTGTATCATTAGTAGTTCCAAACAGCTCTTACAAAAATTTAACGCAATTTTTTAGAAACGTTACAGTTGGGATTTTCTAAATCAAATATGCCCCATTCCTTCTCAGCGCTAAAGTCTAACCACAATCTGCAATTGTACGTTTGCCTTATCTGTAGTTATCCGAGAGAGTGCCGACGTAAGCTTTTTAAAAATTATGCGTCATCTTGCAATCTAATGCTCAACACACCTCACTAACCTATTGATTATCAATTGAACTGCGTTTAAAAAGATTGCATAATAGGATTATGAAAAACGGCTGAAAGCCGTATAGAAAGCGTTACATTTTTAGATCGAAATATCGTAAGTTTTATTTTTTAAAATATTTCAAGGAACTAAGGTTATGAAGGTTTTACCTCTAATTTTGTTTGTATTGGTGTTTACATCGGTATCTGCATCTGCAAATCCGGGGAGTTGGATGCCTACAGCAAAAAAGATATCTAGCATTATTGTGGAAGGTGATGAAAACGGAAGAGCATTGATAATCATAGAGGGTGGAGTGCCTAGTGATTTCATCCCTTCGGAGTGTCGTGCAGGAATTAACAGCACGTATAACACTGTGTTTTTAAACACGCACAAAGGTAGAGGTATATATTCTATGGCGTTAACTGCATATAGTGCCGGAAAACCCGTGAAATTGGCTTTATCATGTACTGGGAACCGTCCCTTAATTACTCATATTTGGCTAATGTAACAAACGTTTAAGGTTTAAAGATACTTTTTCTTATGTGAGCTAATGTATCTAAGTTGTTTAAGCTAAGAAGCTTTTGTCCAAAAGCGTGCTGCCCCTCTAGGGTGTGTTCTTAATTATGTGGTATTTTTACTATGCGTTGAATTTAGTGATTAAGGTGGTGTGCGGGATCTCCGGTATCGCGTGGTTCACACCTTATTGGGCGTTGATACGTTTGGAGATTTTGCATGCCAGCAAGAATGGATGAATACCTAGATAATGTTATTAAAAATCGATTTTCAGTGTCACTAATGTCAAATGCTAAGTGGCGTAAAGTGTTTACGGTATTAGATGTGCCAGAATTGATGTTGAACCAGTGTTACTGGAAGTTTGTTGATGAAGATTATGAGTTTCTAGGCTGGTTTACCAAATCAGACGAGTTAATGGAAAAGTATGTGGGCGACTATGGCTCAGGACCTTTCGCCTACAAGCGAATTGAGTGGTTAGAAATCCCCAAAGTAGGCAAGCCTAGTGGGTATGAAAATGTGCCCTTTAAACATTGGCATCAAGATATAGATGAAGCATTGAGCATCTTAAACTCGGTTGGGCACTTTGATACGAAGCTCACAGATAGAGGGTTGCGTATCTACGGTTTCAGAGAATAGACGTTTAAGACTCAAAATACTTTTTCTAATGTTCACGGAACGAGTTAGGGCTTCGACCCTAACTCACTTTTGTCCAAAAACGTGTTGCGCCCCCTTTTGGTGTGTGTCCTAAATTTTCAAAACAGGTAGCTAATACTACTAACAATTCACTTGCTCATGATTTCATACAATCTTTTCCAAAAATAAAGCCCCCGTTCGGAGGCTTCCTTTGAGATTAAAGTGAACGAACTAGTTTTTTGTTTATAAACTCTTCCATACCAGCGCGGCCTAGTTCACGCCCAAACCCCGAGTTTTTTACTCCACCGAACGGTAGACATGGCTCAGAGATAGTAAAGCTATTAATGAATGACACACCGGTTTCTAGTTTCGATGCCACAGAACGAGCTTTACTTTCATTTTGAGAGATAATCGCTGAGCTCAGGCCATAAGAGCTGTTATTTGCAAGCTCGATGGCTTGTTGCTCGGATGACACTTTGTAAACGACCGCTATCGGCCCAAACAATTCACGATCAAAGATATCCATTTGCTGTGTTACATCCGTCAAAATAGTTGGTTTTAGCCACGCTCCAGGTAATGGTTCGCGTTCACCACCGAGCACCAATGTTGCACCTTGCTCCACTGCATGGTGAACTTGTTCTAGCAACGATTGACACTCTATCTCACTCACGAGTGGCGCATAATCAGTCGCCATATCCATCGGGTCTCCCGCTTTCATTGCTGCCATTTTTTGGGTAAACAGAGCCAGAAATTCATCGTAAATTTCCTCTGCAATAATGAATCGTTTAGCGCCGGTACAAACCTCTCCAGAGTTAAACATTTTTGCAACCAAAGCTAGGTCAGCGGCTTTTTCGACATCAGCATCAGCAAGAACAATAAATGGGTCATTTCCACCAAGTTCCATCACTACTTTCTTGAGATATTTGCCCGCTAGAGCAGCAACGGAAGATCCTGCGCGTTCACTACCTGTTAGTGATACGCCTTGTACTCGTTTGTCACTAATAATTAGTTCTGATTGAGAAGCTGACATTAATAGGCTAGTGACAATACCTTTAGGGAAGCCTGCTTCAGCAAATAGTTCAGCCAATGCAATGGCACATTGAGGAACATTAGATGCGTGCTTGAATAGCACAGTATTGCCAGCCATTATGTTTGGCACAGCAAAACGGATAACTTGGTAGAAAGGGAAGTTCCAAGGCATCACACCGAAGATCACCCCCATTGGTAGGCTTTCAATATTTGCAGAACCAGTCTCTACATCTAAAATAGGCTGATCTTTTAGGAACTCCCCCGCATTAGCTGCATAGTATCGACACATATCTATACAGTTGGGAATTTCCCACTCAATACCTTCTTTAAACAGTTTTCCCATCTCTCTAGTCATTAAAGCAGCGTATTGGCGAGCGTTCTTTTCGAGTAAGTCAGCCACATTAAGCAATAGCTGTGCGCGTTGTTCAACAGATGTGTTTTTCCATTCTAAGAATGCGGTGTGAGAGTCATCGATTGCTTGTTTGATCTTAACATCAGAAATTGCATCAAAACGATGCTCAACTTTATTGGTATAGGGATTTAGAGTTTGAATTGCCATTTTTTATATTCTCCAAAAGATTCGATATTTAGACTAGGTTTCAACGAAGTAGATAATAAATAAATCAGTTTTGTTGATATATATGGCAATAGTTGATTTACTGTTGCCATATGGCTACGAATAAAATTGGAGAAAGTGGTGATTAACAACATCAACTTGGCGGATATTCGTTCTTTTGTGCTGATTGCACAGCTAGGTAATTTTACGAAAGCGGCGGAAGCGCTGAATGTATCGCGCTCCCATGTATCAAGGCAGATAAACTCGCTTGAAAAACAAATGCAAGTGACTTTACTTACCCGAAGTACTCGAAGCCTAAAGCTTACTCAAGCGGGAAAGCGTTTTTACCTTCAGTGTGAAAGAGCCATTAACGGAATCGACCAAGCGCTTATCGCAGCAGTGGACGATACAAAAGAAGTTCGCGGATTGATTCGCGTGAACTGTGTCGGTGGCTATATTGGAGAGAAAATCATTTCTAGATATGTGGCTGCCTTTATGCTGGAACACCCTCAGATCCAAGTGCACCTCGATTTTAGTAGCAACAGAATCGATCTAATCCAAGATGATTTCGATATCGCTTTTCGTATGGGGGAGTTAGAGGATTCAAGCTTCATCGCTAAGAAGTTAATGGATGTCGATATAGTGAGTTTAGCGAGTCCAAGTTACGTACATAAATATGGAAACCCTCAGCACCCTAACGAACTTGCGGAGCACCGCTGCTTAACAGGGTCGGTTAAGCGTTGGAGTTTTGAGTCGGATGAAAATCCTTCAGAGCAGTTTGATGTCAATATTGAGGGGAATTTAGTATCCAAGAACGGACACGCTTTGATCGCCAATGCAATGGCGGGAAACGGTATCATTCGTGTTCCGAGAATATACTGCCCTGATGCGATTGAAGCGGGCGATTTAATGGAAGTACTGCCTAAATGGCACATTCCATCGGTGCTTTTTTCTGTGGTTTACCACAGAGATAAATACCAACCAAAGCGTTTAAGAACCTTCATCGATTTTGTTAAGCAAAAGTTTGAATCAGACTTTTAGGAAAACACGTTTTTAATCACTATTTATCGCTAAATCAGATTGATTCAGTCTCTCTTTACTTCGAATATCTCTAAAGCTACCGGACTTGCCCAGTCGTGCAAGTGGTGGCTTTTTTGCTTTCTATTGGCTGTGCCTACAAGGCGCTCAAATTTTGCCTGGAGCCAGCAATATGATTGTTGCAGCATGGAAAAAGTTATTTGATTTAATGGCTATATATCAACGAAGTGAGTTCTCTTAATATACCTCCATCGCAACAAACCAGCTTGGTTATCGAGGTTGCTTATTAATTACGATTTGGAGAATACACAATGAAAAAATTAGTTGTCATTACAGGTGCAAGTTCTGGTATTGGTGAAGCTATCGCTCGTCGTATGAGTGCTGCAGGTCACCCTTTGCTTCTCTTAGCTCGTCGTGTTGAGCGCCTTGAAGCGTTAAACCTACCAAAAACAATGTGTGAGAAGGTGGATGTAACTGACAAAGCTTCTTTTGAAGCTGCAATTGCTAAAGCAGAAGAAGTTTACGGTGAAACAGATTGTATCGTTAACAACGCAGGCATGATGTTACTTAGCGAGCTAGCTGACCAAGACGCATCAGAGTGGAAAACTATGTTCGATGTAAACGTGATTGGCCTAATGAACGGTATGCAAGTGGTGCTTGCACCTATGAAAGCGCGTCAGTCTGGCACTATCATCAATGTTAGCTCGATCGCTGGTCGTAAAACATTCCCGAATCATGCCGCTTACTGTGGTACTAAATTTGCGGTACACGCTATTTCTGAAAATGTTCGTGAAGAAGTTGCAGATTCAAATGTTCGTGTAACGACAATCGCACCGGGTGCGGTAGAAACTGAACTGCTTTCTCACACGACTTCAGATGAGATTAAAGCGGGTTATGAAGATTGGAAAGACAGCATGGAAGGTGTGCTAGTGGCTGACGATATTGCTCGCACAGTTGAGTTTGTATATCAGCAACCGCAGAGCGTTTGTATTCGTGAGATTGTTGTTGCTGCAACTCGCCAGCAACCATAGTCAACTTTGAAAAAAGTGTCGCTTAGTGAGACTTCTGGCCAAGATGAAGAAGCACAAAGCTTTATTTATGTGACTGAGGAAAGTGATGTTATCTAAAATTGCGTTAGCCCAGATACTCTCAGCAGAAAAGAGTCGTCTAGCAGGCCGTAATGTTGTTGAAACGTTTTTTAGAAAAAATTATGAAGTGGCAAAACTCCAGGTCTCGGAGCGTATGCGTAAAGAAAATGCTAAGAAAGCTGCCAAAAAATTCATAGCGATTCTTTTGGGTAAGGTTCCATATGCTGGCTCGGCGGTCAGTACGGTTTTTAAAAAAGTCGTACACAATAAAACACCCGGAGAAATACTTGATGAAGCGCTAACCTTCTACAATATTGCTGATATTTATGCCAAAGATATCCGCGGAGAGGTAAATAAAGGGACCTTAGAAATCTATATTAAAGCTCAGATCTATCTCGAATTAGCAGACGCTTTGATGGAGTACGTCGAAATGCAGCAAGCATCATTTGTCAGTGGGGTCAGACTACAATTGTTGACAAAAGATGCGGTGGTACAGCGAGAGCTTCAAAGAGTATTGATATCGAAAGGCGATATAGAACTCGATACTTTCTCTTGATAGCGATGATTGACAATGGATACGCTGGCGATGTTGCTGCGTGTCCTGAATTGCTTTTTCTGAGCGCTTGAATTATCTCTCTAAGGCCAAATTTTTCTGATGATTAACACTGTATAAAATCGGATCTATTTGCTGTGGTTTCGACTTTTTAAAGGAGCGGGGTATGCACAGTGGACACATATCAAAAGGATAATCTGTATAGATTGAAAAACACTGCTACCATTCATATGCAATCATTTGCTTTTGAGGTGCTGCTGTAGGTTGCTTGTGAATATCTAAACTTCTTATGGAGAATTGAAATGTCCAGTAATATTACCGACTTTGAAGCATTAGTACAGCAGTATGCAGACAAGATCGCCAAAGAAAGAGGCACTAAAGTCAAATGGATTTGTATTGATGGAAGCCAAAGCCATATTAAGGAACAATACCCTGATATGAAGGTCTCCGTTAATGTACAAGACCCAGTATTTTTCTGGGATGCGCCTTCTGTAAATCAAGATATGCTTTATAAAGATAGAGTGACTAATAACGGGTCGGAATCGGTATCCACAACGATATCGCGTTCAGAGTCAGTGTCGAATAATTTTTCATGGTCTACAACAGAAGGTATAAAAGTTGGAGCCTCGGTTAAAGTGTCTGCCAAATTTGCGGGAATTGGAGCTGAGACAGAAGAATCATTCGAGTTTAATTTCAGCTCAACGCAAGGTGAGAGTAAAACGACTACAAAAACGTGGGGTGTTAATAAGACAATTGTGACTCCACCTAAGTCATCCACAGAAATAAGTTGGATACTCGATCGAAATAAATCGGCTGGAACATTTAAATCTGATGTCACTATTTCGGGCAATGTTGCCATTTGGTTTAAAGACAAAATAGATCTTAATATACCTGGTGGCTCCAACCTTCATTGGCTTTGGTTCCCAACTCCAGCATCTGTTATACGTGAGCTTGGTAATCCTAATGGTTTTCGCACCAGTGGCAGTGATGCCATTTTTAATGCAGTAGGAAAGGCAAATGCTGATGTTGGACTGGAGTCTCAGTTATGGGTTAATGAAACGCCAATAACACAGAATGAGGGGGCTAAGCAGGCCTCTTTAGAAAGGTCATCTCCTTCTCAGATCTTGATATTCGATAAAGATGGTACTTTACTCCAGGATAATACGGTAGCTGGAGTTAGCCCTGAAGAAGCGACAGTATGATAATGTCTGTTTAATGTATTCTTTTAAGGCCACTTAAAGGTGGCCTTTCTATCAATTATCTGATTTATTTTATAATGATATTTAGGTTTGTTAAAACGGCGTTCGTGCGTCTCACTTCTTTCTAAAAACGTGTTGCGAAAATTTAATTACCATTCCTTCCTTAATTATTTATCTTAATGATTCCAAAGCCCTATGATATTAAACATAGTGCGGTTCATAAATATGGCCTTGCTTACTTAATTTTTAAGACTTTATGGCTATTAATGTGGTGACAAAAAGCTTAGTCTAAGGGCGACTTTCTAACCAGAACTGGCCTATATGATACTGACATCTTTAATTGATAATGCGAGATTGAAAAATCGAACAGATCTTGCGGTAGAAAGAGGGCTTTCTATTCATGCAAGTACTATGGGTAAAAGTATATTATTTGACGCTGGAAGCAGTGAAGCTTTCTGTGATAATGCAAATTTACTGAATATTGATATTAGCCACGTAGACGCCGCCGTTATTTCACATCGTCACCATGATCATTGTAATGGAGTCACTCACTTTTTAGATCGCAACTCGAGGGCTCAAGTTTATTTTCGTGAATGTGAAGAAACCAATTACGTCTTTAAGACATTTGGTTTTAAAAGTAATGTCGGTATAGATAAACAGTTGTTGGTTAAGGGGATGAATAGACTAACCTTCGTTAATCAGATGGTTGAAATTTCTCCTAGTATTTTTATTATCACTGATATAAGTAATAAGTTTGCGAAGCCAGAAGGTAATAAATATCTTTTCACTGAATCAGATGGTAATTGTATACCCGATAGTTTTGACCACGAATTATTACTTGTCGTAAAAGAAAGTGATGGACTTATCGTATTCACTGGCTGTGCTCACAGTGGTGTTCTTAATATGATAGATACTGCTATCAAGCATTTTCCTGATATAAGGATCAAAGCAGTAGTTGGTGGTTTTCACTTAGTTGGACTGCCACTGTTTAATAGTATTGGTGGTACTAAAAAGCAGATCGAACAAGTTGGTGAAGCAATTTTGGACTTTCCCATAGATAAGCTTTACACAGGTCACTGTACGGGCATGAAAGCTTATCAAATTTTAAAAGGTGTACTCGGCGACCGCTTAGAGTACTTTGCTACGGGCCATAGTATTACTATCTAGCGTTATAAGTTATGGTCAACGAGGAAAGAGTACAAGTTTTTTTAAGAAGAGTAGGGCGTAATAGATTAGATACTATATACGCAAAAGGCTTTGATGTTTGAGGTAGCTGTTTACTCGCATAATACATACATAGCTGAGTACCGTTTAAAGTTCCTTATTTTGCTAGGAGATCTCGAAAGAACATGCTCAATTTATTTAAGTTTTTTGTTTTTAGCAATTGTATTACTCTCACGATCGTGGTCGCCTTTGAGGAGTTTTCAGGATTCTTTGGTTTGAATCATTGGTCTGACTACGCTTTCTTGGTCGTGATGCTCCTTTGGGCAATAGCAGCGTTATTTTTTATCTATCCTCCAGAGGTTGGTTTTGGTAACGACAAAGCGGAGCGAGTGGCAGCTTCTATGGTTGACAGTTCGATAGCTGATAAAATTGACGAAGAACGTTTCTCATCAAATACCCTATTCTGCATCAAGCTTTTTGTTTCCGGCTTGCCTGCTTTTTTAGCCTGCTTGATCAATGATCAACTTTTTCTATAGTTAATAGACTTGGGTTTAGACCTTTTTATTTTAACTTAAATTCGGTTTAGACACGATATCAGTAACAACGGGATGTGTCGTTTTTTATTGGTATCCAGTTCAATCCGTACATGAGGAGGAATTATGTCGGTACAGGTGGCAAACGCCCTTTGGGAAGGGACACTCAAAACGGGAAAAGGCGTGATGAAGTATGGTGAAGTTGTAAGCCCTTTTACCTTTGCTTCTCGATTTGAAGACGGGGATGCGACGAATCCCGAAGAACTGATCGGCGCCGCTCACTCTGGCTGCTTTTCTATGTTTTTAGCGGCACTTCTTTCTGAAAAAGGACTAACACCAACCGTTCAAACACAAGCTAAAGTTCACTTGGGAGATGAAGATGGCCCTAAAATTACTCACATCGAGCTAAGTTCTCAGGTGACAGCTGAAGGTTTGACCGATGATGATTTACAGCAATTGGGTAAGGTCGCTAAAGAGAATTGCCCAATCTCTAGGTTGGTTCAGGGTGCGAAGGTCTCGCTAACCTTGACGTTAAACTAACAGCAAAAAGCGCTCAGAGTGAGCGCTTTTTTACTGTGTGATATTAAGTTCAATGAGATCGATTGGTGCCATTTTTTACCATATCTTGACCTGTTTGAAATACCTCCTCGGTAACCCAACGGCCTAATAGAAGTTGGTGGTTGTCATCTAATACAGCCACGAATCGTCTTCCATCACTATTATTGGTTGCCATGACGATACCAGCGGCATTATTTAGTCCAAGAGATCCGCTCTCAACGGTAACTAGGAAGGTTTCTAATTCGTCTAAGTCTGAGATTATTCTGTCGTCATCAATCATTATCTTTGTCTCTTTTGCTTCGCCTTGAGGCTTTTTATTGTCGTGTTAAGTCATTGCATAATTTAACCATGATAGTGCGGAAATACCACTTCTGCATAGAGCCAAATGTTTTAAAAGTATCCTCTTGAAAGAGTTTGGTCGAATATCGTGCATTTCAATCTAGACAGTTTATGCTTAATGAGTAACCAACAATCTGGGGTGAACTATGAACAATCAAAAGGTGTTGCCTTCTAGTGCTACTAAGCTCTTTTATGTTTACGACCCTATGTGTTCCTGGTGTTGGGGCTTTAAACCGATTTGGCAGCAAATAAAGCAAATTTTTGAGGGTCGAATTGAAATACAACTCATTCTTGGCGGGCTAGCACCTGACAATGATCAACCGTTATCAGAAGAAATGAAAACGCACCTCAAAGCCGATTGGCGAAAAGTTGAGTGGCAGTTAGGGACGGAGTTCAATCATAACTTTTGGGAGGAAAATACACCTTATTACTCAACCTACCCATCATGTCGAGCTGTCTTAGCGGCGCGAAAACAAAATGCAGAACTGCAAATGCTTGCGGCGATCCAAAACGCTTTCTATATAGAGGCGAGGAACCCGAGTAGATGTGAAGTTTTGGTTGAGCTTGCCGAAGAGATAGGTCTAGATGTTGAGCGCTTTGAAGATGAATACTATTCAGAGGCACTGAATAAAGAGCTTTTTAATGAGTTTGACTTTGCTTGTAAGTTAGGAGGGTATCAATTTCCTTCACTGTTTATCGGTAATGAAGAACAAACGGTTGAGGTGAAGGTCGACTATCAATCTCCACAGAAAACGATTGCACAGATTGAACAGCTCAATCGAAAATCTACTGGCTATATGTGATGCCTTTGCGAGCGCTCACAAAATTCTAGATTGGTTAAAGTTTATTAGTTTGATTATAAAAGTGTGCCACAACAGACGGGGTATAACTTAACGCTTGTTTAAGCAGTGTTTTGTTTGGTGCACGCAATGTTGACTCTTCCTGTGTGGTTTCTACGCTTGTTTAAGTAATCGTAACGTGAACGGGAGAACACTATGGCTAAATTTCAACAAGATATACCAAATCGTGTGACTGTCTACCATGATGATATTGAACAAGAAAAAGCACTTAAAGATGCAATGCTGCCTGAAAAACCGCGATACTTTAATGGGTCTCCAACCTACCAAGCTTCGAGTATTGAAGAGTTTAAAGATAGGTTGAGTGACATTGGCATGTCGTTGGAGAAATAACGAATCTGAAAGTGAGCAGTGGGTATAACCACTGCTTTTTACGTTTGTTGGCAAAGCTATTGAATAGAAATCATCCCAGCATCATAGTGAAATGCATCTTCGATATCACTACCGAGTAGCACAGGGCCATCGAGATCAACTAAGTCTGCAAACTGAATCAAAGGCAGTGCGGCTTTCATTGCCATCGAGGTACCTAACATACAGCCAATCATAATTGACAGACCCTGCGCTTGTGCCTCATGGGTAAGTTTCATCGCATGAGTCAGGCCTCCGGTTTTGTCGAGCTTAATATTCACCATCTCATAGCGATTCTTTATGTGCTTGAGATCAGAGGTTACATGACAACTCTCATCAGCGCAGAGGGGGATAGGGTGGGAGATTGTAGCCAAAATCTTATCATATTGACTGGGCAGTGGTTAGTTTATCCTATTAAGCATTAACGTATACCTAAGGTCATCCCAATCTTCAATAGTTTATCTTGTTGATAGCTTGTCCAAAGTTAACCTCCGGCTATTTTACCCGAACTTGGAGTCATGAGCTGGTAAGAATAAGCGTCTTGGTGACGTTAAGATACAAAGTTTAGTGAATAAGCTAACGACTTGCTTTGATTGGTAAGTCAACGTATTCTTCTGCGCCCAATGCGGTAAGCTTGAGCAAAAAATGGTTTTTGTTCGTGACAAAAAGGAGTTGTAGATATGTCTATTGGTTTTGATTATGGGACGGCAAACTGCTCCGTTGCTCAAATGGTCGATGGTTGGGCAAGTCGTATACCTCTGATGCATGGTGTCTATGATCTGCCATCCAGTTTATCTGCGCCCACCTCGCATGCGGTTTCTGAAGCATTATTTCGTCACTATGATATAAAGCCTTCCTCTTCAGCTGGTGAAACGGCCTTGAGAATTGCGATCAGGCATAATTCGGAAGAAGGGTTAGATATATACCCAAGTGACTTCAAAATGCAGGATTCAGAGCGGTGCCACAGTGTTGAGTTCAAGGAAAATAACGCAGCGTAATAGTCGACTCTTACCAAGTTGTTTGACGATGAAATCGGCACTGTGGCACGCTCCCAGAGGGCGAGGTGTCTTGCTTTACATGCGTCGTTACCGATTTTCAATTTAGATGACTAGATTTTCAAATCGTTGCCTTGCCTGTCAAGCAAGTCATTCTCGCTGAACCTAGCATCTTGAGGTTACTTGGGTATACAGGCAGACGATATTCGTTTTGGTCATGACGCATTGTCACAATACCTGGCGGATCCGCAAGACACGTTTTATGTAAAATCTCCAAAATCATTTTTAGGGGTCTCTGGTCTTAAAGAACAGCAGATAGCATTTTTTGAAGATCTGGTTTGCGCGATGATGGTAAATATCAAAGCATGCGCAGAGCTATCAATTAACAAAGAGCTTCAAGATACTGTCATTGGGCGACCAATCAATTTTCTGGGTCGAGATGGAGATGAGTCCAATCGCCAAGCGCAAGCTATTCTCCATCGTGCTGCAAAGCGAGCTGGGTTTCGGCATGTTGAGTTTCAATATGAGCCGGTTGCCGCTGGCTTAGAATATGAAGCTTCTCTTATCCAAGATAAGACAGTGTTGGTTGTTGATATTGGGGGAGGTACAACGGATTGCTCGCTTATAAAGATGGGGCCAAGTTGGGTTGGAAAACAAGACCGAACCAATTCTCTTCTTGCTCATTCTGGTCGAAGGATAGGTGGTAACGATCTTGATATCTTTACTGCGTTTAAACAGTTTATGCCGTTATTTGGTTTAGGTACTCAGAATAGTTTGGGTTTAGATTACCCAGTGACACAATTTTGGAATCCTGTCGCGATTAATGATGTTCAAGCGCAAAGAGAGTTTTATCAGACTAAAAATCGTAACCAGCTCTTACATATGAAAAAAGAGGCTTTAAACCCAGAGAAACTTGACCGACTTTTGGAGCTTTATGATTGTACTTTGGGGCACTCTATTGTCAGACAAGCCGAGCAAGCTAAAATCGCTTTAGCCACAGAAAACACTCATTCTAGTCAAATAGCTTTAAGTAAGGAATATCTAGACATAAGTCTGTCGGCTCAAGAACTAGCGTCTGCTATTGCGGTTCCAACAGCAAAAATACAGGCACTTGTTCAAGAAGCAATGACTCAAGGTCAGATAGTACCAGATGTTGTCTTTATGACTGGAGGCTCGGCACATTCACCCATCTTGCGTAATGCAATTAGTTCAGTGATCCCCGATGTCCCTATCGTAAACGGAGATAACTTTGGTTCGGTTGCTGCAGGGCTTGCGAGATGGTCGAAAATCGTCTTTTCTTGATAAGATTTTGGTCAAATAGTTAGGATGGATAATAGAATGCTCGAAAATAGCCAATTAGCGTTTTATTTGTTGCAAAATGTTACTGAATATATTGAATAGCATCATGATTATGAAAATCGGTATTTTCCACAGGCAGTAAATTTTTAATTTACCCATTATGATTGTCGCCATACAAATTTAAAGGCTGCAAAAGGAACGGGTTGTAATGTGGAATTTAGGGTTTAAAAAGCTATTACTTGCCTCGATCATAGCTTTGGTTGTTTTATGTGTCTCTGCGTCAAGTTATGTTGCTTATATCCAACAGAAAGAAACGTTGGTTGATATTATTACAACAAATAATCAGGTTTATGTGGCAAATCAAGCTGAGCAAATCGCCACGAAGTTAAATGATAAAGTCAGTGGCTTGGATAAGCTGGGTGAGCGTTATCAAAACCAGCCAATATCGGGTAGTGAACAAGACTTTATCAACCTTACCCATAATATTGCAGCGGGGATGAACCTTAACAGCTCTGTTGTTGCATTTAAAAACGGCGATGCTTACTGGAACCAGACCGCAGATAGTTGGCCAAATCATAAATTAGCAGGGGACGTGACGACTCGTAGTTGGTATCAATTAGGTCGTGAAAGTGATTCTGCAACGATCACTGAACCTTACTCAAGTAGTGATGGAAGCAGCTTTTGGATATCAATAGTAAGAAAAACGCTTAACGGTATGATTTCTGTTGATATGAAGTTGGATTTTCTCAACCAAATTGTGGCTAATACCAATGAGATCCCCGGAGCCATTGCATTAATCATCAATCATGACAAGAGCATCTTAGCATCCTCTTTTGATAGCGTGAAAGCAGGTGACAAAGCAGAGTCTTTTCCTTGGTTGAATGCTGTCGCGACAGAGTCGTTTAAAAGCAAAGATACCGTCTTTGACGGCCTGATGTTTAATAAAGAAAAGTTATACTTTTCCCACAGAATTAATGTTGCCGGAAAAAGCTGGTATTTTGTCGTTGGTTTAGAGAAGAAGGTTGTGTTTTCTGATCTAGTTCAAGCGCGTAATACCGCCATAGTTACAGCTGTTGTAGCCACCATCATGAGTGTTATTCTTGCCTTCACTATCATCAATATACTGTATCGACCTATTCTGACATTGAAAGAGACGATTCTAGATCTTAGCCAAGGAAATGGCGATTTGACTCAGCGCATCAAGGTGGAAACGAACGATGATCTTGGTCAAATTTCAGATGGCGTTAATGCTTTCATTTCAAACTTGCAGGATATGATGCTGGACATCAGACAGGTCTCTGAACAACTCAATGATAATGTGTCACGAATGCGTGAACAGAGTCAGCGCAACAGCACTATTTTACGTAATCATGTCGAGGAAACAGAACAAGTTGTTGCAGCGATTGAAGAGATGAATGCCACTGCCGAATGTATGGCTGCTGATGCAGCAAACACAGCACAGCTTACTCATAAAGCCAATGACTCAAGCACAGATTCAAAACATATTGTCAATCAGGCACAAACGAATGTTCACCAGCTGGTTGCTGATGTATCCCTAGCTTGTGACAATGTTTCCCACATGTCCTCAAAAACGGACGGCATTAGTGCAATCCTTGGAGAGATAGGTGAGATTGCTGAGCAAACGAATTTACTGGCATTGAACGCGGCAATTGAAGCGGCAAGAGCAGGGGAACAAGGTCGAGGTTTTGCTGTTGTTGCAGATGAAGTTCGAAAGTTAGCGAGCCGAACCAAAAGCAGTACAGAAGAGATCGAGGCCGCACTGGCCAGTCTGTTACAAGGAAGTCAATCAGTTGTGGCGTCTATGGACTCAACCAAGGTTAAATGCGCTAATACCGCAGATGGCGCGGGTGAGGTAGCGCAAAGTTTGGATGTTATGACTACATTTGTCACAGATATTAACGATTTAAGTACGCAAATTGCAACTGCGGCTGAAGAACAGAGTTGTGTGACTCAAGAGCTGAGTAAAAATATGTCTGCAATTAGCCTCATTGTTGGTGAGTTGGATACCAATGGACGTCAAGCTCTGACTGATGCAAAAAATATTTCTCAAATGAATGAAAAGTTGACTCGAATCGTTGGGAGTTTCAGGCTCTCTTAGCCGTAATTTTGAAGCCAAGAGATCCATTCAGACCTCTTGGCTTAGGATTTAATTTACCCTGTGATAGATGAGAGTTGTCTGATGTGTACTAAAGGTCAAAACATTTTTTGCTGCGTTAATAGTGATATTAGGATTTGCTTCGAACCCTAGGATTAATTTTTCCTCTTGGTTAGAAAGGGCTGCTGTACACAGCTTTTCTGTCATATTGAGAGCGTGGATGTCCCACTGACCAGCCTCAAAAGAGCGAATAGCGGTGAATAGACGGTTACAGCCAGTGTGTCCATAAACATTGTCATGTGTGATGATAAGGGTGGGCTCACCATAGGGGCTGTGTTCGTCGATGGTATGTAACAGCCAATTTCCTAGGGCGACATCATGAACAGCTGGTTGATCAGCTTGCTCAAAACTTTGGCCAATACATAGACTTGGTAATAGACCAAGTAAGGCACTTATCCAAAATGAGTTTTTCATCTTTTTCTCGAAAAATTAGTTAGAGTATTTAGCTATAAAAATAACGGAGTATTAAATTATTTTTTCTTTTACCAGCGAGTGAATTTTATTGAGACCGCCTCTCCAAAGCCGATCCCTAAGCCTCCAGCTTTTAGGTCAAAGATCTCACCTTTGTCACGATCCCACATCTTAATCTCATGATAAAATAACCCACTGAAGTATTGGCCTTTATTCTCTTTTAGTTCAATTTGTTTTCCTTTTTCTAGCTGGTCGAAAAAGGTTTCATCTATGTAAGCCGAACCTGCAAAGGTTGGAATGGTTGAGATACCAGCAAACTGCATAACGAGCTCACCATAGTTACCGACTGCACAAGCGATAATGACGGCAATTCCCCCACAAGTGGCAACTCGATACTGTCGACCGCTGTCTGTTTTAAAGGGGCGCCTGAAAGTCATTCTCCCAAAGACTGAATCTGATTTGATATGTACCTCTTCAGGAAGGGTCACACCAGTGATTTCTACCATACGGATTTCATCAGGTTTAAAATGAGGAATTAAAAATTTTTCTGTGATGAAACGTTTGTCTGGCGTCATAACTTTTAGTCTTACTCTATCCCCGCTTTCATAGTGGATCACATCAGATAGAGAGTTTGAGTCATTCATATTTATACTATCAAGATCATTCCACTGGCCTGAGTTGACCGCATAAAACACCTGAAAATTTTCTTCTTCATTAGTCACTTCCAAGCTATTTTTGAAAAAAATTCCTTGGCAATATCCTATTTGTGTTATGGCTATCGATAATAAAATTATTGAAGAATTAAATATTCTTTGAAACATACTAAAGCCTTGTAAGTTTGATTCATTTTTATAAATGCTCGGTAGCAAAATGCTAAGATCTTTTGTGTGTTTTTTACAAGGGAAATATTTATTATTCTTTCTCATACAAGATATGGAGCATATTAAATAGTTAAATTAGTTATCATATTATTTATATTGATATCATATGAGTAGAAATAAAAAAGAGAAATTTAAATAATTTCTCTTTTTTATGGTTATTTAAAATATTTAATAAACTTTTATATAGTTCTTAAAATCAGAACATTATCTGAAAAGTCAGCCATTTTTTCTTTATCTAGCGTCTTGAGGTTACTTGGATAAAATAAAAAGATCTTTTGATGGAATATTATCATCCACTATCTTTGGTGAAAATCCTCCCACTCTTGTTGAGATAAGGCGAGAGGTTACATTTTGAAAGATTGGGATCATCGGCATGTCTTTTATGAGTTGCTCTTCTGCGGAGAGATATAGCTTGCTCCGTTCCATAGGCGATTGAGTGGACAATGCAGTCTTTAAAAGCTTATCAAAAGTTTGATTTCGGTAGCCCACATGATTTAGCGAGCTATCTGAACTGAATACTGTTAGAAATGCAGATGGTTCATTATATAGGCCACACCAGCCTGCACGCATAACATCGAAGTCTCCTCGTCTACGCGAATCTAGGTACGCTTTCCACTCTTGATTTTCTAGCATAACGTTGACATTAAGGCTTTTTCTCCACATAGATTGAATCGCAATTGCAATTTTTTTGTGGTTTTCTGAGGTGTTATAAAGAAGTTTGAAAGTAAGAGGGTTGGACTTACCGTACCCTGCCTCTTCCAGTAGTTGCTGGGCACGCTTTTGTCGCTGCTTGGCCGTCATATGACTGTATTCTATGTCTAGTAGGCCAAAGTTGTCTGTTGCACTTGGTGTAAATTGGTACGAGGGCTTCTGTCCTTGACCTAATAATTTATCAGTGATGATTTCTCTATCGATGGTTAGAGAAAGAGCCCGACGGACGCGGCCATCATTAAACGGTGGTTTTTTTGTGTTGAATCCATAGTAATAAGTACAGAGTCTATCGGATGTATTGAGAGTGTCTTGCTGTTCTTTTTTGAGTTTTTGGTAATGCTCAAGCGGTACCTTACTTGTCATATGTATTTCTCCGCTCAGAAATCGGTTCATTTCTGCGACTTGATCATCGAGTGACAGGTAGGTAACTCTTTTAAGCTGTGACTGCTTTTTATTCCAGTAGTAAGGGTTTGGTGTGAGCTCAATTTTCTCATTGGGTACTCTGTTAGAGATAATAAATGCTCCATTGCCGACAAAATTATTGGGTTTGGTCCAATGGTCGCCATGTTTTTCTATAGTATGCCGTTCAACGGGATAAAATACCGAGTGGGCAAGAATTTTAGTAAAATAAGGGACAGGATTTTCTAAAAGAATTTTTACTCTGTTGTCAGCTAAGGCTGATACCCCGAGGCTTTCCTTAGCAAGTTTTCCGTCAAGTATTGCTTTAGCATTGACAATCTGGGCAGTTTTATAGAGAAAAGCATAGGGAGTTGCGGTGTTGGGATCAATCGCTCGTCGAAAACTATAAATAAAATCTTCTGCAGTAATGGGCTTACCGTTAGACCATTTAGCGCTTTTACGAATTGAAAAAATAAATTCTTTATTTTCGATGTTGTCCCATTTTTCAGCAATTGCAGGAACGACTTCACCACTCTGATTAATGCCTACTAGCCCCTCAAATAAATCAAGCAAAACTCTAAAGTCTGGGATACCCTCGGCCTGATGAGGGTCAACAGATATAATTTCAGCACCATTACCTCGAACTAATTCTTGAGTTTCATCATATAGTGGTTTCTTACTATTCAACTCCGGTATTTTTTCTTGTGAAGCATAAAGAGTATTACAAAAAACTAAATAAAAAATTAGACTTATTACGTTCTTTTTTATTAATAAAGTTAGGTAAGGTTTCAAGGTTTTGACCCTATTTAATTATCTATTCGACAATAATAATTTATGTTTGAAATCAGGGTTAAATACTAAATAAATAAAAGTATTTTTGAAGGGTATATAATGACGTTTTATCTGATTTGAGGTTTGGGTCATGAAAAATTACAGTGTAATAAATTTAACTAAAGAATGGTGTTTGAGTCGTTTTATAGAAATTAGTGATAGACCATCTAATTTGCTTAACTATCAAAATTTTCATGTGTAAGTAAGCGTCATATACCCAAGTAACCTCAAAATGCAGGATTCAGAGCGACGCCACAGCGTTGAGTTCAAGGAAAATAACGCAGCGGAATAGTGGGCTCTTGCCAAGTTGTTTGACGATGAAATCGGCGCTGTGGCACGCTCCCAAAGGGCGAGTTGCCTTGTTTTACATACGTCGTTACCGATTTTCAATTTAGATGACTAAATTTTCAAATCGTTGCCTTGCCTGTAAAATAAGTCATTCTCGCTGAACCTAGCATCTTGAGGTTACTTGGGTATTGTTGTTATATTGAATCCGTACTCTGCGAGCTCACTTTGTTAATCCGTTTGAGGTCGCTTGGGTGTAAGATGTAAAGTGATTATGACAAGGAGTCTGAGATGTATGAATTACCAACATTGGATCTCAAAGGGAAAGTCTCGGAAGTAGAGTGGCAAACTCGAGTTGAACTAGCAGCAGCATATAGACTATTTGTGATGCACGGTTGGGACGACTTAATCCATACGCATATTTCAGCGCGCATTCCCGGTACTGAAGATTTATTAATAAATGCCTTTGGCTTATCTTTTGATGAAGTTACGGCATCAAATCTCGTTAAGATTGATATCGAGGGGAACGTAGTAGACAAAGATACGCCTTTCAATATCAACCCTGCCGGTTTTACCATCCATAGTGCTGTTCATGAGGCTCGCCCAGAAGACCAATGTGCACTCCATGTTCATTCAATTGAGACTGTGGCTATTGCAAGTTTGAAAGAAGGATTATTGCCATTAAGTCAATATTCGATGTTCGCTCTTGCGTCAATGAGCTATCACGATTACGAAGGTTTGGCAGTCGACCATGATGAAAAGCTCCGTTTGCAGCAAGACTTGGGTAAAGCCAATTTTATGCTGTTGAGAAATCATGGTGCCTTGACCATGGGGAAAACCATTGGCGATGCATTTATGCACATGTATGACCTTACCCAAGCTTGTCAAATTCAGCTTCACATTCAGTCCACAGGTCGAGAGGCCTTTCTGGTGGATCAAGCGATTGTTGATGGTATCAAAGCTCAAGCCAACATTGTTCATTCTGGTTTGACTGGCGGTCAAAAAGCTTGGCCAGCAATGATGAGAAAAGTGAAACGCCTCTACCCGGATTTTGACCAGTAAAATCCAACACAAACTTACTAAAGAGCAAGAGTAAAAATGAAAATTACTGAAATTGAAATTTTTGATATTCACTGTCCTAAGCGTCCACCCTGGAATCCTGTTTTTGTGCGAATTCACACTGATGAGGGTATCACTGGTGTTGGAGAAGCAGGACTCGCATACGATTGGGGGCATAGTGCTGCGGCAGCAATGATCAAGGAGATTGCTGAGGCTGTTTTGATAGGCTTTGATCCCTTCAGTACTGAAAAACTATGGTCGAGAATGCTCAGAGAGAGCTTTTGGGGGCTAGGTGGAGGACCAGTATTGTATGCGGCAATGAGTGCTATCGATACCGCTCTTTGGGACATTAAGGGCAAGGCTCTTGGCTTACCTGTGTATCAGCTATTGGGTGGTAAGACGAATGACAAACTCCGTACCTATGCGAGTCAGCTTCAATTCGATTGGGACACTGAGTGCAAAAAACTGATCCATCCAGAGGAATACGCGGAAGCTGCGCTAAAAGCCGTTGCACAAGGTTATGATGCCGTTAAAGTTGATCCGATAGTCTACGATGCTGATGGTCAATCGTCTTTTGACCGCACTAAGTTATTCACTCAACCACAAATGCGTTTGTTTGGGAATAGGCTCAGAGCGATCAGGGATGCGGTTGGACCGGATGTTGATATCATTTTTGAGTCTCATTCTCTGATGGGAGCGGCCTCTGCCATTCAAATGGGAGAGGTAATTGAGGAAGTGGGCTGTATGATGTATGAAGAACCAGTGAACTACTTAAACTCGGCCATCCATAAAAAAGTGGCAGACAATGTCAAAGTTCCAATAGCGGGTGGAGAAAGACTGTATCATCGTTGGGATGCTAGACCTTATTTTGAAGACCAAAGTATTGATGTACTGCAACCGGACGTTGGTCTATGTGGTGGCTTTACTGAAGCGAAAAAAGTTTGTGATTACGCCGATGTTTATGACATTAGGGTACAAGCTCACGTATGTGGTGGTCCTGTTGCGACTGCGGCATCACTACACTTAGAAACAGCGATCCCAAACTTCTTGATCCATGAACATCATACTTACGCGATTAAAGACTGGAACCGTGAGCTTTGTATCCAAGATCCTCAACCAAAAGATGGTTTTTTCCAAGCCCCAGATACTCCGGGAATCGGCATTGAACTAAATGATGAAGTTGTAAGACGATCTCCAAATGTGAGAGTAAAAAAATAGTTCAGAATTTATACCATTTATAGGCGTTGTGGCTAAGCAGCGCCTTTTTTGTTTTATCTGGTAAGTTATTAAATGACTGCCAGTATTTAGAATAGCTTTGAGAGAAAAGGCATAGAGGAAAGTTGCTTGCAAGCATCACTCTATCTAGACCAAAGCTTGAGATACATTCTTCGACCACCGTTAACACCCAATTTGATTGGTATCTTCTGTCTCCCATTTCCCAACCAGAACACTTAATCGCGACCTTAGGATGTTTAGCGATTAAGCGTAAATTATTCACCCAAACAGGATATAGGCTGTCATTGGTATTGGGTGGGAAACCAGCGTGATTAATAATAACGGTTAGGTTGGGTATACTGGTTAATAATAAGTCGAGTTGTTTGACCGCTTCCGTGTTTATGAACGGCATCTGTAGTTCAAATATTAAGTCGTGTGCGGCGAGCTGTTTTAGGTTCTGTTGCACGTTCGATAAACCAAATAGTTCACAGGCCTCATCATCCAAGATGTGCCTTGTTCCAACAACAGTTGGGTATTGCCGTAGATTGTTTAAGTCTTGAGTAAATTGACTGGTTGTTTTTGTTAGATCAACGCAGGCAATGGACCTAAAAGGTAGCTTATTGTAGGTTTCAAGCCACTCTATCTCGCGCCAAAATTGAACATTATCAAACCCAGCTTCGATATGAACATAGCCTGTAAGTGTAAGCTCTGAGGGGAGAGTGAGATCAGACTCTCCCCAATTTTTAGCAATCAGAGGCTTATCTGGCCAAAATGGTGGGTTTTCTGCTTTAAGCCATCGATAATCGCCTTTATCGAGATCAAAAAAATGAAGGTGTGCATCAATCAATTCCAGCATGAATTTTCCTTAGCCTGTTGTGTAGCCACCATCAATAACCTGGGTGCTCCCAGTGATAAAGGTCGCTTTATCACTGGCAAGGAACAGAGCATATTGTGCAACTTCAATTGGCTGACCAAGTCGACCAAGGGGTTGTAACGCCTCTTCACTCTTGTGAACATCTTCAATATTCGCACCGGACTTATTACAGTAGTTTTCGATTGCTCTGTGATAGAGAGGTGTTTCGATGGTTCCTGGACAAAGGGCATTAGCACGAATATTGTATTGCGCGTAATCCAATGCGGTTGTCTTGGCTAATGAGGCAAGGGCTGCTTTGCTCAGGTTGTAGGCAAATGAGTTACGTTTTGCTATCAATGATTGATCGGATGCAATAACAATAATGGAGCCTGAACCATGCTTCTTCATACTGGGAAGAACCGCCTGCACTGCTGAATATGTACCTTTGACATTGATGTCAAATACGCGTTGAAGATCTTGTTCTGTGGTCTCTTCAATAGTGGCAGAAAAGTGAACGCCTGCACTGGTGATAAGTACGTTAATTGGGTTTTGTTCGGCAATTTTTTGGATACTTTCAACGACGCTTGCGTGATCGGTAATATCACAACATACAAACCGACCAGAGTTGCCTTCTGTAATATCTAGGTTAAAGACTTGATAGCCATTTTTAACGAAGAGTTCGACAACCGCTCGGCCGATACCAGAGCTCCCACCAGTAACAATACATGTTTTTTTCATTATTAACAGTTCACTAACCTTATTCAGGGCCTTAAATTTTACGTGATTTGATCAAATCTGCATAGCGTTAAACTAACGTTGTTTGCACTGAGAATTAGTTTGTGTTTGAATTTTTTAATCCTGTAAATACGCATGTTGTGTCACTTAAAAGCAGAAGTTACACTATTCAACGGGAGATGAGGTTTACTTGGGAAGCCCAAAATGGAAATGAGTGTTGGTCAGGTTGCAAAGCGAGCAGGTATTAATGTATCTGCACTACATTTTTATGAGCAAAAAGGATTGATTCATAGCTGGAGGAACCAGGGAAATCAGCGAAGATATCACCGTAGTATTCTGCGTCGTATTGCAGTCATTAAGGCAGCACAAGAAGTTGGTTTGAGTTTGGATGATATTCGTGATTACTTCGACTTACTACCAAAACATCGTGCTCCTAGTCGAGAGCAATGGGATCAAATGGCGGCAGGCTGGAAAGAACTTCTTGCCCATAAAATCAGACAAATGGAAGCATTAAAAGACGACTTAGAGGGGTGTATTGGCTGTGGCTGCCTCTCGATGGATTCGTGCGCTCTTTACAATCCTAAAGATATCCGAGCAAAAAGCTATCAAGGTGAAACACGTTTGACTAACCCCGAAGAATGGGGCCAGCCGTTGTAACCCTGATTAGGGTTGTGCAAAAAAGTTTTCGCAATTGAACATGCTATCGTTAAATATCTAGGACGGGTTCTAATGCTTTAGATTTCACAAAGTTTTGGGGTGTGTCTGTGATAATTCTATCGACTCCCCAGTTCCCATGTTCCTTTACTAACTCAGGAAAATTTGCCGTGTAACAGTGAAGTTGAAAGCCTGCTGATTTTACCTTCACTGCTTGCTGCTCAGTAAGGAAACGATAATCGCAATGGACGCTATAAGCATCGATTTGTTGAAGAATATTCAAGAAATCATAAGGTATGGTTTGCCAAAGTTGGCCTCGTCTAATTGTCGGAGCATACTGAGCAATACAGAGTAAAGCATCGGTGCTGAAGCTGGAAAAAAGCAGTTGCTCATCATCTATTTCTGACTCCATAATGACCAGAGCAACCTTTTCACAAAGCAGGTCAATATCACAACCAGGGAAAGTCTTAAGCTCGATATTGATATTGATTTTTTTACTGGCAGCGAGTGACAGGACTTCAGCTAACGAAGGGATATATTCTCCCTCAAATTCATCGCTAAACCATAGACCTGCATCCAAGAGCCTTAGCTCATGCCATGTTAAATCTGACACTTTTCCTTGACCATTAGTGCATCGATTAACGGTTTGGTCATGAAAAACTACCGGAATATGATCTGCCGAGAGCTGGACGTCGAGTTCAATTGAATCGCAGCCAAACTGAATGGCTTTTTTGAATGCCGATAATGTATTTTCTGGTGCTAAGCTTGATAAGCCACGGTGCGCTGTTAGTTTCATGGTTTTAGTCCACTAGTTATTTTATTGAAATATCTCTTTAACATATGAAGGTTCGATGACGAAATTGTGAAGTTATTAAGGCAAATCTAACACTATTTTAAATTCACCAAATTGTCACGGAAACGTCACTCTTCTCGCCTAATGTCATCCCAACGTAATCGAACAGATTACTTCTTTAAAATGGAATAGATGATAAGAGGGATTATCATGGCAATAAAAACTATCTTAGGGTTAGTGACGACCACAATCGTATTTACCGCACAAGTTCAGGCAAAAACTGAAGTTGAGTGGTGGCATGCGATGGGTGGAGTTTTGGGGCAAAAAGTGAACCAGATAGCCCAAGATTTTAATGCGAGCCAATCCGAATATGAAATAAAACCGGTTTACAAAGGGAGTTATTCGGAGACCATGACGAGTGCTATCGCTGCATTTAGAGCGAAACAGCAACCTGCCATTGTACAAGTTTTTGAGGTTGGTACAGCGACAATGATGGGCGCGGATAAGGCTATTTATCCTGTCTATCAATTAATGGCCGATACCAAAGAGCCTTTTAATGCTATCGACTATTTACCTGCCGTTACGGGATATTACACCTCAAAAGAAGGTAAGATGCTTTCTCTACCTTTTAATAGCTCGACTCCAGTTTTGTATTATAACAAAGCGATGTTTGTGAAAGCTGGCCTGACTGAGGCTCCAAAGACATGGCAACAAATGGAGACTACATCTAAGAAGCTAATTGAATCCGGTGCGAAATGTGGCTTTAGCACCACTTGGCAATCGTGGACACAAATTGAAAATTTTGCTGCGAGAAATGATTTGGCTGTTGGTACCCAAAGCAATGGTTTTGATGGCTTAAATACTTCTTTCCGTTTCAATGACTCAGCGTTTGTTAAACACATAGATCAGATGGGGCAGTGGGCGAAAAATGGTATCTTTAAATATGGTGGGCGACAGTCGAGTGGTATGCCTTTATTTTACACTCAGGAATGTGCAATGACGATAGGCTCTTCTGCGAGCTTGTCAGGTATTTTAGAGAGCATGAAAGGAATAGAGGTTGGTGTCGCCGAACTTCCCTATGATGCTGATGTGATCTCTAAACCCAAAAACACCATCATAGGTGGTGCCTCTTTGTGGGTACTTAATGGACATTCAAAAGCTGAATACAAGGGTGTTGCAAAGTTTTTCTCTTATCTATCAAGTCCAGAAGTACAAGCCGATTGGCATCAATTTACGGGTTATCTTCCGATAACGAAAAAAGCTTATGAGCTCACCAAAAAGCAAGGCTTCTACCAAAATCATCCAGGGACGGATACTGCAATTTTACAGATGACTTCATCGACCCCTAGCGTCAATTCAAAAGGTATCCGCTTTGGTAACTTTTTGCAGACGCGAGACATTATCAACGAGGAATTAGAAGCTGTTTGGGCAGGTAAAGCCTCAGCTAAAACTGCTTTGAATAATGCAGTGCGTCGAGGTGATGAACAGTTACGCCGTTTCGAGCGCACACAGAACTAATGTTATAAAGCAGGGCATAGCCCTGCTAATGACTCGATCGAAAGCTTATCGAATATCGGAAATTTTATGTCAACACCTGTAATTTTTAACAATAAGTGGCTTCCTTTAGGTCTTATTGCTCCACAATTAATCATTACCTTGGTTTTCTTTATTTGGCCTGCTGCCCAAGCGATTTTCCAGTCATCTCAACTGGAAGACCCGTTCGGTATGAGTCGCGAATTTGTCGGTTTTGAAAACTTCAGTAATTTGTTTGAAGATATCTACTACCTAGATTCGTTGATTACTACGTTGAAATTTAGTGTTGCTGTTGCTTGCCTAGCATTAGCTATCGCACTGGTTCTGTCAGCATTTGCAGAACACATCATTCGTGGAGCCATGGTATATCGTACACTCCTGATCTGGCCATACGCTGTAGCGCCAGTTGTTGCTGGTTCATTGTGGTTGTTTTTATTTGATCCCACTATCGGAATAGCGACTCATGCACTAGCTTGGTTTGGTATTGTCTGGGACCCTATTTTAAACGGTAATCATGCTATGTGGATGGTTATCGTCACTTCAGTTTGGAAACAAATTAGTTATAATTTTCTCTTCTTTCTTGCAGCCCTCCAGTCTGTGCCACGTTCTCTGCATGAGGCAGCCGCTATCGATGGGAGTGGTCCAGCCAAGCGCTTCATTACCATAAGCATTCCACTGATCTCTCCCACGAGTTTCTTCTTATTGGTGGTCAATTTTGTTTATGCATTTTTTGACACATTCGCGATCATTCACGCAATGACACGAGGTGGGCCAAGTAATAGCACCTCGACACTGGTGTACAAAGTCTATAACGATGGATTTGTTGGGCTAGATTTGGGCTCATCTGCAGCTCAATCTGTCATTCTAATGATACTCGTAGCAGCATTGACCATTGTTCAATTTAAGTACGTCGAAAAAAGGGTGGAATACTAATGGTAGAACGTAGACCTTTGTTTGATTTTTTCTGTCATGTGATTTTAGTCTTGGGAATTTTGGCAATTGCTATACCCGTATGGGTCGCATTGGTCGCAACGACGCATGAAAACGGCGCTTTTGTGAAGGAAACTCCTCTTTGGTTCGGTGAATTGGGTTTTTCCATTTTTACCGATCTTTTGAACCAATCAGATCCAAGTAGCCACAGTCAATTACCGATTTTAAATATGTTGACCAACTCAATGATCATGGCTCTGTGTATCACATTCGGCAAATTATCAATTTCCATTATGTCCGCTTATGCCGTTGTTTTTTTTCGTTTTCCTGGAAGAATGTTGGCCTTCTGGCTGATATTTTTCACCTTGATGTTGCCAGTCGAGGTACGAATCATGCCAACATTTGAAGTCATCACTAATTTGAACATGTTGAATTCATTTTCCGGTTTAACTATTCCTCTTATTGCCAGTGCGACTGCTACGTTTCTTTTTCGGCAGTTCTTTTTGACTGTTCCGAATGAGCTTGTGGAAGCAGCGAGGATTGATGGGGCAGGACCGATTAAGTTTTTCTTCGACATTTTGTTGCCCTTGTCGAGAACAAATATTGCAGCCTTATTCGTTATAACGTTTATCTACGGTTGGAATCAATATCTATGGCCAATGCTGATCACAACCGATATTGAACATCAAACCATTGTCATGGGTATCAAGCAAATGCTTGGTGTGGAAGATGGGCTGATTGAATGGAATAGAATTATGGCCACTACCATCATTGCTATGTTACCCCCTGTGTTCGTTGTTATCGCAATGCAAAAAGCATTCGTTAAAGGACTCGTCGATTCGGAGAAATAAAATGTCTACGCTCAATCTTACTAATATCGAAAAATGCTATCCGAACGGTTATCAAGCGATTAAAAAGTTAGATCTTGATATTCAAGAAGGCGAGTTTGTGGTGCTTGTTGGCCCAAGTGGTTGTGGTAAATCGACCTTGTTAAGGATGATTGCCGGCCTAGAAACCATAAGCGGCGGCGATTTATACATAGATTCGGAGAAAGTAAACCTTCAGGAGCCTGGGGACAGAGATATCGCAATGGTATTTCAAAATTATGCTCTGTATCCACACATGTCCGTATATAACAATATGGCTTATGGCCTGAAAAATCGAAAGACGCCTAAAGCAGAGATCAAACGTTTGGTAACCGAAGCGGCACAGATGCTAGAAATTGAGCACTTGCTTGATCGCAAACCCAAACAACTATCTGGAGGGCAGCGTCAGCGAGTAGCAATGGGACGAGCGATAGTAAGGCAACCCAAGGTATTTTTGTTTGATGAGCCCCTATCAAACCTCGATGCTAAGCTCAGAGTACAAATGAGACTTGAAATTAAGAAATTGCAGCAGCGTTTGTCTACCACTTCTATATACGTAACTCATGATCAGGTCGAGGCTATGACGTTGGCAGATAAATTGGTTGTACTCAATCAAGGGAAGGTCGAACAGGTAGGAAAACCTATTGATCTTTACGACTTCCCTGCGTCGACATTTGTTGCAACTTTCATAGGTTCACCAGCAATGAATATTATAAGCGGAGAAGTTACTCGTCACGGTCTTAGATTAAATGGTCAAGTTCTTTCTGTGCCAACTTCACACTTGGTCGGTGGCCAAATTCGCATCGGGTTACGGCCTGAGCATTTATATCTATGCCGAGATAATCCTTGGTTTTATGCCGATGTTGAATTAATCGAAGTGCTGGGTGCCGACCAGTTGATCCATTGTACAACACAAGGCTATGATTGTGACCGAGTGCTACTTCGTATCGATGGTCATGAAAAAGTAGCAGTAGGTGACAGGTTAGGCATAGCCGTAAAGCCGCACCATATACACCTATTTGATTATTATACAGAGAAAAGAATTGATAATAATGTCGCCGAGCTAAAACGCGTTGTCAATGACTGACGCTGCTACTAATCTCGCAAGGACAAATTTTAGTAATAGCCTTGATCTATAAGGGGCACTTCGAGTTGGTTTGAGCTCGTTTTTTGCGGGCCGCCAACCATTTCATCATAGGCGCTCTGATGCCGTAACACCTGCTTTTCAACCTTGAGCTTAGAGCATTGACGTTGCAATTCTAAAATGGAAAAGGCTTTGAGGAAGTTGCCCTTATTATCGGTAACATAGTACTCCTCTCCATCGACCTCTACCGACACTTGGTACAGGGACATCTCTAGTGAATGAATGATCAGCTTATCGATGACAAAAAACTTTTCTAGTTTACTTAATTCCATTTTCATAGGTTCCTAATCCTCATTTTAGATTTTTAAGTGCGTTTTGACTCACACGCTAACTATTTTCGTATAACTTTTGTTACGAGAGGTGCTATGAAAAAGATTAATTTACTGTGGCTGAAAAGAGACTTAAGGTTAACTGACCACGAAGCACTGTACGCCGCAACCCAATCGGGTAGACCTACACTCATATTCTACTTGTTCGAACCGTTTCTTTTGGATAATCCCCATTATAGTGAGCGTCACTGGAGATTTGTTTATCAGTCTCTCGTTGATATGAATCGACGTCTAGAGCCGTTAAACAGAAGTATTACCATCGCGACCACAGATATTTTTCACTTTCTGGAAGCTGTTTGCTCGACCTATGATGTAGAGATGCTTTATTCCTATCAGGAAATAGGGCTTAAGGTTACTTTTAACAGAGATCTAGAAGTTGCTCAATATTGCAAACAACACACAATTGCTTGGCAAGAGTTTCCTACAGGCGCAGTCATACGAGGTGCTCGTAGCCGTGATAAGTGGGATAAAAACTGGGCAAAAACTATGCGCTCTCCCTTGGCAACTGTGCATCTTAAGAAAGAACATTTGCTACCCTACAGTGAAAAAACGCTTTCATTACCCTGTCACATTCCGAACGCGTGGCGATCTAAAACACAAGGGATGCAGACCGGAGGCAGTGATTTAGCTTGGAAAACACTGGATGATTTTTTTGAACGCCGCGGTAAAAACTACTACAAGAGCTTATCTAGTCCAACTTTATCGAGAAAAGCATGCTCTAGGCTCTCTCCTTATTTAGCATGGGGCAACATTTCATTACGAGAGGTTTACCAACGCGTTTTGGAGCACTGGAATACTAAAGGCTTTCGTCGTAGCTTAACGGCGCTTTCATCTCGCTTGCATTGGCATTGTCATTTTATCCAAAAATTTGAATCCGAATGCGACATGGAATTTCGTTGTTTAAATAGGGCATATGAACCCCTGTTATCTAGCTCTTCTTCGACAGAATTCGATAAACTACAGGCGTGGAAATCAGGACAAACCGGTGTGCCTCTGGTTGATGCGTGTATGCGGTGCTTACATCATACGGGGTATATCAACTTCAGAATGCGAGCAATGCTAGTGAGCTTCTTGACTCATCATATGGGATTTGACTGGCGTTATGGTGTTGAGCACCTTGCGAGTTTATTCTTGGATTTTGAGCCGGGAATTCACTATGCGCAGTTTCAAATGCAAGCGGGTGTGACTGGCATCAACACAATAAGAATCTACAATCCAATAAAGCAGGCACAAGAACATGATCCAGACGGGCAATTCATTCTTCGGTGGGTACCCGAACTAAAGGGTATACCGATACCACTGCTTTACTCACCATCACAGATCACTCCAATGGAAGCTGTTCTTTACGACCTCGACTCGGAAAGCGTTTATCTTAATCCTATCATCGATATCGAACATGCGGGTCGTTTGGCTCGCGATCGCCTATGGACATGGAAGAAACGGGATGATGTGTATCGGGAATCAAAACGTGTGCTGGCGATTCATGTTAGAAAAGGGTGATCGTTTCAACCGCAATTACGTAAGGCTAAGACAGAAAAATGAACGTTTTGAAATGTCAGGTATTTATGAGCCAAGAAAAGCAAATCACTAAACAGCATTTGGGTTCGATGGAGTCACGTTATCGAGCTCGTTTTATCAATAGCCTAACTGGTTTTAAGAGCGCTAACTTGGTCGGGACAGTTGACCAACAAGGCAATCCCAATTTAGCCATTGTAAGCTCGGTTGTACACATCGGGTCCAACCCTCCTCTTATAGGATTTATTAATCGTCCAAACTCAGTCGAAAGGCATACTTTAGAAAATATTCTTGCGACAAAATCGTTTACTCTAAATTCTATTGACGAGGATATCGCTGCGCTTGCTCATCAGACTTCTGCACGCTATCCCAAAAATCAGTCAGAGTTTCAAGCTGTGGGTTTGACTCCCTACACTGATAACGATTTTATTGCGCCTTTTGTTCTTGAGAGTGGTTTAAAAATTGCCCTCACGCTTAAAGAGCATCACATAATAAAAGCGAATGACACGGAACTTATCATCGGGGAAGTAGAACAAGTGCGCGTGCCTAGTGACGCCATTCAACCTGATGGTTATTTGGATGTTGAGTCGATGGATCTAGTTACTATAAGTGGTTTGGACAGTTATCACGTAACTCAACGCCTGTATCGGTTGGATTATGCCAAGCCCGATAAGGCGCTAGAGCCACTTTCTGTGAGTGGTGAAAAGACCGAGTGGAAAGTCAATCAAAGCACTATGGATTGAAATCAGTTTGGCTCAGTTGAGCGGTACTTTTTCATCAAATCAGTTGGGATGTGGCAATAATCGTCGGGAAAACGTGTCAGTCGGTCTTGATGCTCTGCATCACTCGGTACGTAGTTTGTTAGGAGAAGTACCTCGACTGTAATTCGGTCTGCATCTTCTCTATTTGCAATGAACGATTTCGCCGTTGTTAAATGGTCGGTGTTGGTACTGTATAAACCGGTGCGGTACTTCCTACCGACATCGGCTCCTTGCTGATCGACACTGTATGGATCAATAATCTCAAAAAGATGAGTCATCAAACGCTCGATACTTGTCTTGCTTGGGTCAAAGCAAGTTTTGACGCATTCGACGTAATCATCATAGGGGCCAGTGGTTGATGAGCTGGAACCATTCGCTCTCCCTGCTTCTGTCTTAACAACTCCTGGCACGTGACGGATAAACTCTTGCACACCCCACAGGCATCCTCCCGCCAGATAAACTTCTTCGATCATTATTTTTAATCCACACAGAGCTAACGAAGCCCAATTACAGCAAACATTGGGGTGACAAGACAAGTTATTTGAGTTTCCTCTAGAAACTAATAAGAACGCGCTTTCGCGGCGATGATAATGGTAGGGCTGATAGTGTAAAAAACAAAATACGCAACGATAAACGCGGTTAAGGAAACGCTTATCGCTGCGGCATCAAAAGACGATGCAGAATCGTTAATCATTACCCCCTTGGTTTCACCGGATGCCATGCCCTCTACCCCAGATAAAACGCCCACGAGATAGGAAATAAAGAGCGGCAGTAGTGCGTGTCCAGTGTAACGAAATCAATTATTCGTTTTACGCAGCAAACAGCTAATCAGACCAATTCCGTTCATGCTCATATTTCCACTACTTTTTATTAAAAAGCCTCCAGTACAGCCAGATAAATTACGAGATTGATGGTTCAGCCAAAAATGAGATGGAAGGCAATCATAAATGCGAATTTTCTAGCTCGAAAGTGCTCTATTCCGCCATAGTGCTATGACTAAGCAATGGAACACGCTGCTGAATGTTCGATACTTGTAGTTATGACTTGGTGTGGAACAGCGGTTCACAACTTCTCCCATTTATGTGTAAAACCGACTCTTCTATCTGGCAACCTCTGATTGCATTTTTGTGTGATTTCATTAGGCGAGATCAGGCGTTAACGGACAAATGAGCAAGCTACTTGCTTGAGCCAACTGGTGAAGATCTATCTGAATACATAGTTCTATCACCTATCTCCTATTTACTAGAAAATTTATCTCGGTACTCCCTCGGTGTTAATCCTTTATATATCTTAAATAAGCGATTGAAATTTGAGGTATTATTGTATCCAACCATTTGGCATATATGACTGATTTTAAGGCTAGAGGTTTCCAACAAGCTAGCTGCATGGCTCAATCGTATTTTTTTTAGCCTTTGACTAAAGGTTTCGCCAAAATGACGGATAAAAATACGATTAACCGTTCGTTCACAACAAAAAATATGCTGAGACAAATCATGCAACGATATATCTTGAGCATAATGCTGATTCAAATATTCAGATAGCGCTTCAATTCTATCTTTTTCTGACTCAAATTTAGCATGTTCAGAAGAGCCTAAAGTCATGGGATTCTTGTCTTGAGTTACCACTGAAAACACACGAAACAGCACCGATAGCTGCTCTAGACTTGAGGTTGTGTAATCAATCTGATTAATGACTGTTTTTACTTCTACAGCGGTTGGTGTGGAAAATTGAATGGATAAACCATCGCCAAGTATGCTAGAAAGCTTTCTCATCTCCTTACAGTGCATCAACATATTCGACACCCAGTCTTTATCAATCCAAAGGCTGTACCTCTCGGGGGGAAGCTTATTACTATTTGCTACTAACCCTCTTAAATCATGGGGTAATTCTGGTGGAATCAAGAACAAAGAACACGCAGTGATATCTATATCAACACTTCCAATCCTAATTACTCCTTGGGAGTGATCAAGCAACAGAAACTCAAATTCACTGTGAAAATGAGCTTTCAATAGCTCTAAGGGAGAATCATCTAAATGATGTCTCCAAGAGTAGCCTGGACGTATCAAGCTTTTCGTAGGTATGGGTCTCATTCTGTTTAGCACCAATAAATGCAACCTTTAAATGTTGTCGAAATAATATCATTTAATGTCCAGATAGTGCGACTCAAAACACGAGATATATCGAATAATAGACCCAAGAGTTTAGCTAACCTCGAAAACAAAACTAACAATAGACTTAAGAGGTTGAAAGAATGAAGAACTATGCAAAATTCGTCTTTGATATGGATGGAACACTTGTCGATTCTAAGGACGCTGTCGAAAAGGCATGGAGCCTATGGGCGCTAGAACATAACATCAATATTGATCGCATTTTAGCGATATCTCATGGTCGACCAGCAGATGAAGTCATCAAAGAGGTGATGCCCCACCTTAATATCAAGCAAGAAATTGCTAAGCTGGAAGCAATAGAATTGGACAATGTTGATTCTGTAAAACCTATACGCGGAGCGATCGCTTTCCTGAACAAGTTAAACGATCACGACTGGGCAATATTTACGTCTGCACCAAGAGAATTAGCTGTTCAACGATTGATAGCTGCCACAATTCCAGTACCTAAAATATTGGTTACTGTAGAGGATGTACAAAAAGGAAAGCCAGACCCTGAAGGCTACAAACTAACAGCCAAAAAGCTGAAAGTAGTCCCTGAGCAGTGTCTCGTTTTTGAAGATGCTCTAGCAGGTATGCAATCTGCGCTAAGCGCTGGGTGTGATGTTGTTAATATTACCGCTGTAGCGCCTAAACAACCGACTATAAGGGGAGTTACGTTAGCAAAGGATTATTTTGATGTATCAGCATATCTAAACGATCACTTTATTCAGATATAAAATATGGTTCAACCAAAAGTAAGAAACATTGTTTTCGACGTAGAAATAATCAGGAGAAGAATCAGAAAGAATCAGCAAGAAAGCAAAAAGAATCAGAAAAGAATCAGGACACACACCAAAAGAACTAAAAAAGTATGATTCGTTCTTTTTCGATAAGCGGATTACAACCGTTCATTTAGGTAATTGCTAACCTCTCATAATCCATTGGGGAGGTATGTTTATGACAACGGCACGCAAACAGCTTATTTCAATCGAGGCAACATCTTATTATCACTGCGTTTCTCGTTGTGTGAGACGCAGTTTTTTATGCGGTGAAGATAAGCAAAACCAAGTCAGTTACGAGCACCGCAGAGAGTGGATTGTCAATAAAATGCATTCCCTTTCCAGCCTCTACTGCATCGATATTTGTGCCTACGCCATTATGAGTAATCACTATCACTTGGTTGTTAATATCAATCAAACCAAAGCGATAGCCTTATCTGAGCATCAAGTGGTTGAACTTTGGGGGGCAGCTCATAAATTACCGCTCATCATTCAACGTTGGCTACATGGCCAACTGACCAGCCAAAGTGAGCATGAAAAATGTATTGAGCTCATTGAAATTTGGCGGGAACGATTATGGGATTTGAGCTGGTATATGAAAGAACTCAATTATGATATAGCGTGTAAAGCCAATAATGAGGATAACTGTACGGGCCATTTCTGGGAAGGCCGATTTAAGAGCCAAGCTCTGCTCGATAAAAAAGCCCTCGCTGCCGCCATGGCCTACGTAGACTTAAACCCGGTTCGTGCTGGCATCGCCGACAAACCCGAAAACTCCGACTTTACTTCCATCCAAGCTCGCATTAATGCCTTAGATAAGCAGCTTGCCACCGCCCCTTGCCTTCATCCCTTTATTGGTCATGAGAGCAACTTAAAACTCGATGGCATTCCTTTTCGATTGATGGATTATCTAGAATTGGTCGACTGGACAGCCCGCCAAATAAGGCCACATAAATCTTCTATAGACGAGAGCCTACCGCCTATATTAGGAAGGCTCGGGGGAAACATAAATAATTGGCTAAAAGTGTGCACCCAATTAGAAAAGTCCCACACCACTGCAGTGGGCAGCCAAGCAAAAGCCATTATCGCTAGAGATGTGCTTCGCAAGAAAAAGCTCCATTTATACGTATTTGAGTAGTTGCCACTTGCAGTAGCTTGAAGATAGATGCTTACGGCTCAACAGCTGGAAATTCGTTTTCTATAAATACTAAGATATTCAATCAAATACGCTATCTTTTAATCCAAATCGGCAACGATATCGCTAAAGCGCCATAATATCTCAATAGAAACTTCAAACTGGGAGGAGTGATTTGGCATTATTTTTAAAGGTGTGTATTTTTAAAGGTGTGTGTCCTTAATTTTTTCCTTTTAATTTTTCCTTAATTTTCTCCCTTAATTTTCTTAAAAAATTGTCGTGTGGGGCGATTACCGGCTGGATTTACAAAGTGAATTGCAAAGCAAGTCTACCCAACGCATTGTTTTAAAAAATAACTTATATAATCAAGAAGTCTGCCACTCATTCGATAAAATATTTTTTCGACATGAAAAAAATTTTTTATTTTATTTTGGGTTAGAAAAAGCATAAAAAACGCTCCGGAATCGCTAATGAATATAGGCTTACTAATTTATCCGCTTTTGTGAAGGATTTTTTTCACTGGCGTTTTCGGTAATTAACCATTAGTGCAAGTGCCGTTGTCGATAAGTGGTATTGAATACCGTTTATTCAATGTCAATGGCAAAGATAGATAACAGTAAGCACAAAGCCACCCTCTTGGCGCCTAACCTGACACAAGCACAAGTGCGGTTAAAGGTGGGTTTTAGCAATCAACCGATGGGTACGCTCATAAGTGGGACGTACCGAGACACCTTTGTCTTGATGTTTGAAGCTGGCTTATAACCGACAACGAAGCGCTTGAATGAACGACAGATAACAATACCAGTGAGCTAGAAAATAGCTCTCTGTTTTAATGAGTGAAAAGAAAATGAAAAAAACCACGTTTCGTTTGCACACCCTAGGCGCGTGCATTGCGGTATTACTCACCGGCTGTGGCGGAGGTAGTGATGGCAACTCGCCGTCTCCTGTGCCGCCTAGCCCACCGACACCCACAGTAAAAATGTTGGCGATGGACGGTTTCAGTGTCGTCAAGCCGGGGGTACGTTCGCATGTTGACGTTTCAAATTTTGTCCGCGGCGATCAGATCCAGCTGAGCGATGCCACAGTAACAGGTAAAGGGTGTGGTCAACCGGGTATTAGTGGGTTGAGCTTGACGTTAACCGCGCAACAGGGGGCGCACTGTGATTACCAGTACACCGCCAATCAAGTCGGGACCCCAAGCACGCGCGTGCATTTACAAGTGCTGGCCACCTCGGCGAGCCAAGCGTTATTGCCGCCGATATCCGGTGCGATGACCTTAAATGACGATCCGAAAGCCTTTGATGTGGCCGCTCTATTGGGCAGCGACTGGCAAGAAGGCGATGCGATAGTGGCCGACTTTGTGTCAGTACAGGGCATGGAAGGGAACCAAGGCACCGCTACGCTTGATGGTACCACCATTACCTTTACGCCGCCCGCCTTAGCGGGATGGAACCGGGTGGTGTTCACGGTGAAAAACAGCCAAAGCGGTGATGATAAGCTTGGGGTGATTTACATCACGTTCTCTGATGTGGTTAATCAAGCTCCGATCATTGCGCAGCCGAAATATGACATTAATGCCAATAACCCGGCGATAACGGCGCGCTCGGGTGAATCGCTGACGTTGGATTTATCTCAGCTCACGGATTTAGGGATCACCGATCCGGAGGGGGGCGATTGGCAACTGTTGGAAGTGAAAAGTTTCACTGCCGATGTGTCGCTGGTAGATAAAGAATCGATCACCAACAAAGCGTTCACGTTCAGCGCAGGAACGGTGGGGGATCATTACATCAGTTACATCGTGGCGGATGAATACAATGGGTTTACTTCAGGGCTATTAAAACTGAACGTAAAGGCGAGCGAGGGCCCAATGACCTGGACGTCATTGGATGATAACAACAAGAACACGTTCACAGCGCCGGAGAGATATTCAGATATCTATAGAAAAGGGTACAACGTGAGCGCGGTGTGGGACAGTCACGCGAATAATACATTAGCAGGGTTCAATGCGATATCAGGTGACTCGTATTGTAAAAGCTTGGGAATGTTACCGACCGTACAGGACTTAACAGCGTTGCGTCAAGCGCACTTAAACGACGACAAGCACAAGGGATTAGATTTGTGGCCATCAAAGAAACCGTATTTGGCCTCTGACGGTGACAGTATGAAAGGGTTTTGGATAGACGATGGACAAACTAAAGACTATGACCCAAGCATTCCGTATTACGTCACGTGTTTAGCGAGTCACGAAATGACGTTAAACATGAAGCGTGACAGCGTAGTGGCCAATGGGGACAGAGTGGTATTAGCGACGGTGACTCAACCGATAGACTCAAAAGGGATCACGCTCAAGAAGTTAAGTGGCAGCTTGTCGGATACCGATGTGGACATTAGCACCGATAGTCGAGGCAAGGTCACTACGCTAACCACGGCCACTACCAAAGCAGGGAGCTACCGTTTTGAAGTGACAGACAACGGGGATGCAGAAAATGTGTTAATCAGCCCAGAGGTGACATACCTTGCTGATGCAGACACGGCGACGTTCCCCGAAGAGACGGGATTAGTGGTTACCCAAGATAATGCCGCCGCAGACGGTCAAGCGCAAGATACGTTACAAGTGACGTTGAAAGATGCCAACGGTAACCCGGTGGCGGGATTACTGATAAGTGCAGAAAGTTCGTCCAGTGACAGCGCGAGTGTAAGTGTGAGCCCAGCAACGACAGACGTTGATGGCCATACTGTGGTAAAGGTCAGTGATACAGAGGAAGGCTCGGTCGATATTATCGCCCATGTAAAGCGCCCTAATGGCGAGGTTATGGACTCAACCACAGCCCGTGTTACGTTTGCGGATGTGCTCTCGGGCAATTATCCGTGTCCCGGCGGTGGGTTTGCGTGTTTACCGGTGTTGCCATCAACCGACAACCCTGATGTGTGGTATACCCCAGACCCTGAGTTGAGTTACCTTAAGAAAATTAGCTACCCTCGTTCAGATTACACGGATACATACACTGAAAATGGGAAAAATGGTTTAGACGGGTTTAAGGCGGTGAGATTTAATCACACCGGTCAAGCGGAGCGATGGTGCCAATATCTAGCGGATACTCATTACTATGGTCGTAGTGACTGGAAACTGCCAACGAAAGAGGCGTTAGACTCGTTATATAACGAATATATAGCTGTTAGTGCGAGTCTTGCTTTGTTTACAGCGAAATCTTGGCCGACTGACTCCGGCTACTGGTCGGCCTCGCCAGGCGATTCTGAAAGCGATTTCTACCACGTGTACCTCGGCAATGGTTACACCTTCCCCTATACTGCGAGTAACGTCAATTACGTTTCTTGCGTCTCAGAATAATACGCGGTATTTCGCGTTGAATCTTTGGTGTTTGCTCATTTTGCTTTTTTAAGTGAAACGATGCATTAGAGGGTAAAGCGCCCTAGGGTCAACAACCACAACTGCGCCAAGGCGCAGTTGTGTTTAGGTAAATAATTATTAACTGATTTGTTTGTTATTTTTAGGACATTCTGAATTATTTAGGATAATTCAGGACATACACCAAAAGAACTGCCGCGGCATCAAAAGACGATGCAGAATCATGAACTACAAAACCCTTGGTGTTACCGAGTGTCATGCTTGTCTTTCAGATAAAATGCCTACGAGGTATGATAGTAAAGGAAGAGAGGCAGTAATGTGTGTTCAGTGTAACAAAATCAACTATTTGTTTTACGCAGCAAACAGCTAATCAGACCAATTAAGTTCATGCTCATATTTCCACTACGTTTTATTAAAAAGCCTCCAGTATAGCCAGATAAATTACGAGATTGATGGTTCAGCCAAAAATGAGATAGAAGGCAATTATAAACACGAATTTCCTAGCTCGAAAGTGCCCCAAAATGAGTTAGATTAAAAGATCTACAAAGTTTAGCCAAGCACGTTTCCCCCTACGATTTCTAATCTGACCTAACAGTGGCAGACAGTACTTATTTGAGGTGCCAATAAGTTGGATTTCCGCGAGTGTGCACCCTGAACTTTTTATTCCACAACTTACTTCGTAAGCTTATGAACTCCAAATTTAAAGAATAATGTTTAGAATGTTCATTTTTGGACGTGTTACTTTTAGGCTTTGTTGGTGTGTTATGAATTATTCTTGTCCAAAACCTTGCTAAAGATTGATCAGACTTTATTGTAATTTCCATCGTGTTTCGGGTAGTGATGCACCTTAAAAATGATCAAAATTTATCTTTTTATCGCTTACGAATCGCTTGAAAAGTCGTGTTTCCGCTCAAATTTTATTGTCCTCCGACTCTTGGCTTGATGTGATTCAAAATGGCTAAGAATTTTTTGCGCTGCTTTATGAAATTCTGCGTAATACTTAAGGTAGCTATAAGAAGGAAAAAAGGTGGTCTCATGAGTCTCAAAAGTATAATGGAAGATATGGCTCCTCAGTTCGAAGCGGGTGGAAAGTACGAGAAGATGTACCCTCTTTATGAGGCCGTCGCCACTATCTTTTATACCCCTGGAAGCGTTAACAAGGGGCATACCCATGTACGAGATAGTATCGATCTCAAACGCATCATGATCATGGTGTGGCTGGCAACATTCCCAACTATGTTCTGGGGTATGTACAACATTGGTAATCAAACGGTGATGGCGTTGCTGTCTACTTACTCCGCCGCTGATATGTTGCCAGTAATTGCAGAGAGCTGGCGGTTATCTTGGGTATTCGCCAATGCGCAAGGAGTTTTGGAAGCAACATGGGCATCGAAGATGCTGCTTGGTGCTACCTATTTTGTGCCCATATATGCCACTGTCTTTGTTGTGGGCGGCTTCTGGGAAGTGCTATTTGCAGTCATTCGTAAACATGAGGTAAATGAAGGGTTCTTTGTCAGCTCAGTTCTTTTCTCGTTGATACTCCCTCCAACTCTGCCTTTGTGGCAAGCTGCACTTGGGATCACGTTTGGTATTGTGGTAGCGAAAGAAATCTTCGGCGGTACAGGCCGGAACTTCCTCAATCCTGCACTCGCTGGTCGCGCTTTTTTGTACTTTGCCTATCCCGCTAACATGTCAGGCGGATTGGTTTGGGTTGCTGCTGATGGATACTCGGGAGCGACGCCATTGAGTCAATGGTATGAAAGTGGCAGTGCTGGACTAATTAACAACGCAACTGGGCAACCCTTGCTTTGGTCCGACGCGTTTTTAGGCAACTTGCCCGGCTCGATGGGAGAGGGATCTACTTTGCTGATAGCCCTAGCGGGATTAATGCTGATAGGGATGCGAATTGCGTCTTGGCGTATCGTCGCTGGCGTTATGATTGGGCTGGCAGCAACATCGACATTACTTAATATGATAGGGTCTGATACCAACCCAATGTTTTCGATGCCATTCCATTGGCACCTTGTGTTGGGTGGAGTTGCCTTTGGTGCATTCTTTATGGCGACAGATCCAGTATCAGCGGCCTTCACAAACTCGGGTAAGTGGGCTTATGGTATTTTGATTGGTGTCATGGCCATCGGTATACGGGTATTAAATCCAGCTTATCCTGAAGGTATAATGCTCGCCATCCTCTTCGCAAATCTGTTTGCACCACTATTTGATGTATTAGTTAAAGAGTCGAATATCAAACGACGTAAGCGACGTCATGCCACCTCGAGTTAAGAAGCAACATTTACCTCACAAAACTTGTGAGGTATGTGAGCGCCCCTTTTCTTGGCGAAAAAAGTGGGCGCGATGTTGGGATGATGTCAAATATTGCTCGGAGCGATGTCGTAAGACCAGAAAATCATTTAACGATTAGCTACCAAGGTAGCTTTTCCCCAGCATAATTATAAAACTCACCACTGGACTCTGCAGTTGTCGCTTCTATAACGTTGAGAAGGTCGAAAGCGACCTTTTCCGTGGAAAATAATTTTTCTGGTGGCACATTAGCTTGAAACGGTTTGGAAAGGGACGTATCTGTTGTCCCAGGGTGTAGGGCAACAATAGTGGCTTTGGGTAAGACCCTATGCCACTCAATCGATATTGTTTTTATCAACATGTTTAGAGCAGCTTTTGCGCAGCGGTAACTGTACCAGCCGCCTAGTTGGTTATCATCAATGCTGCCGACTTTTGCTGACAATACTGCCACTTTGGGGTTTGAAGATTGCTTGAGAGTTTTAGTAAAATATTTAGCCAATAAAAGGGTAGGTACGGTGTTTCTGTTGATATTTTCAATAAAGAATTCTTGGCTTAAGGAGCTGATGTTCTTCTCTGGCCCTTTATGCTCACCATGCAAAAAGCCCGTGCAGTTTATGATCCAATCAACATTCCCTACTTCTTTTGAAAGCTGCTCCACCTCTTCCTCAGAGGAGAGGTTAACTCTAAACCAGAGTATATTTTGATGAGTGACCTCACTGTAAGAGCGTCTGTAAGTGCCAATAATAGTAGCTTCTGGGAATCGACGTAAACATTCACCAACGACTGCATTTCCGATACCGCCGTTGGCACTTAAAATGAGTAACTTCATTTTGGTTTTACCACTGTCAAATTGTTATTTTACATACGAAAAATTTTGCTCTTTGTATCAATGTAAAGAGTAGCAAATACCACCATATTCTTAGTGAATTATCTAACAATAAAAAGATTGAATTTTGAGATTTGTGGTGCATTTGTGGCTCAATTCTCGCGGTTTGTGGGTGTTTTTTGAACAGTGGGTGATTTTTCGAACAATCATAGGCTAAAGTTAAACGTCCGAGCCTAAAAAAGTCACTCCAATCTAATTAAACAGAGCGGATATAAAAAAGCTCGATGTATGCTGGGTAAAAGTATTGTGAATACGCTGGAGCAATGAAATGCTTGATTCGTTATCAAATAAAATGCTCGCTCTATCTACGATGACGTTACTGTTTGTACTGGTTGTGTTGGTTGCTTTTTTTCAGATTCAGTCAGAGCAGGAATCGACTCAAGTAGAGATCAACTACCTTGTTGATTTGCAACTAGACGTTGATTCACTAAAAGGTGAACTCTGGACCTATAAACAGAAAGGGAATAGCTTAGCCTCAGGAAAGCTCAACGAAATACAAGATAGTATCGCTCAACAACTTCGGGAAAAAGATGCCGTTTTGGGAATTCAACTCGACGATGTTCAAGTGATGAACGAAAGTCTTCAGCGTTTGATTAAGTATGAAAAACAGCGTTATTTGTCAGATCTTAACAATAAAGTTGTTAGCGATAGAACATCTTTTAAAGTCAGTGGGATCTTATACTCACGTTATAGCTCTATTGCACAAAGCATGACGGAAGAGCTTGCTGCAATACACAAGACGGTCGTTAAATTACACAAAGAAAAACTCCAAAGTCTTATATTTGCAGCCGCATTCTGGCTGGTTGTATTTGCAATTATTGTCAGCGCTATCGCGTGGTTAGTTTTGTATCGGTTCAAAACTGATTCTAATGCGATCAAAGAAGCGATGATCGCTCTCTCTCGCGGTGAATTAGACACGAAAGTCCAGTGTAAAAAAATGGACAGCGAATTTAAAATCATGGCGGATTTTTTTAATCAGATGAGTGAATCGCTACGACTTTCTACTGTGACTCGTCAAGAATTAGAAGATGAAGTCGCTCAACAAACGTTTCAGTTGAAACATAAACAAGAACAATTGCTTTTTTTGGCCGAGCACGATCCACTGACGAATTTACTCAATCGTCGAGCATTCGATAATAAGTTGGATAGAGCGATACAAGATGCTGAACGAAAAGGCAGTAAGCTGGCTCTTTTGTTTATAGATTTGGATGATTTCAAAATAGTAAACGATCAATTTGGCCATGATGCTGGCGATCACGTTCTTGTTCAGGTAGCACGTCGACTTGAGGATTGTTCTGAAGGGAATGATTTTGTAGCACGTTTTGGTGGTGACGAGTTCGTTATTTGTACAGAGTCAGCGAACGAGTTTCATCATGTGTTGTTGAAGGTTGAGAATGTCTTGTCTATGGTCGCTAGGTCGATTGAATTTGAGAAACAAGCGCTCAAAGTTGGCGCTAGTATCGGGGTTTCTCGATTTCCGGATCAAAGTCGTTGCAAAGAAGATCTAATAGTATTGGCTGATGAAGCAATGTACCAGCACAAACAATCCAAAGATACACGTGTGAGCTAATCATTCAGTGGGCAAGGAGACTCTAGAGTTTGTAGTTCGCGAGGATGACTTGTGTTTTAAAGCGCATTCTCGCTGAACCTAGCATCTTGAGGTCACTTGGGTATACGACATTTTACTTTAATCAATTTGGGCTCTCATATACGAAAAGTTATCCGAGACTCTTTAAAGATGATGCGAATTGAGAAATTTCCTGCAAATTTATTTCATCTTGTTTGGCATGCAGAGATGACCTGTATTCCATTTTAAAATATTTGCATATCTCAACAAAGAAAGTTTCAAAGATCGGACAGATTTGATTGCGTCCAGAAGTGGTAAGGATAAATGCTCTTTTATAGGCCAGTGCCCTTGCTTTAGGTTTTAATTCTGCTTTATCAGTCAGCTCTGTCATTCTATCAAAAAATGCTTTCATTGGTGCAGTCACTGAATACCAATAAGTAGGAGAAGCAAATATGAGATTATCTGATTCTAAAATTTTCTCAAAGATTCTATAAAAATCATCGGCTTCATATTGATTGTCATAGCGGTAAGGACTGATTTTGCATTGATCAAGGTTTATGATCTCTAGGTTAATATTTGTTGCAAGATGTTCGATGAGTTTGGCGGTGTTACCTTTTGGGTTCGCACTGGAGAATATTACGAGTGATTTCATCAATGACTTCCTTATTGAATTTATAAAAACCCAGATAGCGTAATACCTAAACTTAACTTGAGGTAAAGAGTTTTATTTCCATGTGACTTCAAAATGCACTCTCTAAAGGGCGAGTTGTCTTGCCCGTCAAGCAAGCTATTATCGCTGAACCTAGCATCTTGAGGTTACTTGGCGATATTTATTAAACGTTTTGAGATTATTGAGATATAAATTTTGTAAGATATTAAATACTCTGAAAATATGTTTTTTCTGCGTTATCAAGCTGATAATTAATTGTGATTTCATATAGTATTCTAATTGACAGCAATTGGCGGTGTAGAAATCTGGTTTCTTAGACATCGAGAAACGTATAACAAGCTACCGTTGAGCGTCGAACATACTCCAAAAATAATTATGGAAAAGGATTTTATATGACTCGTAAGTCGTTACGTTGGCTCGTTCCATTTTTAATACTAGGCTGCTCTTACGCGGCGTTCTCCGCTATTACCTCAAGTAGTGAAGAGGGTAAAAATCTTCGTGCTGCTAAGGCACCACCTACAGTAACAGTGTCTAAGGTTCAGTCTGGCGACCATAATGTCGTTATAATAGGGCATGGAGAAATCGTTCCCGTTGAGGTCACACGGTTGTCCGCACAGGTTTCTGGAGAAGTAATCAGTTGGCATCCTAATTTCGTCGTTGGGGGGATTGTTAAGCGTGGAGAGGTGCTTTTCACTTTAGAGAGTGAAAACTATCAGGCTGCGGTTCTTCAAGCAGAAGCCAATGTTGCGAGTGCGCGAGCTGCTCTAATCGAAGAACAAGCGCAGGCTAACGTTGCTCAAAAACAGGCAAAACGATTACCAAAATCACAAGTTACTGAGCTGTATTTGCGAAAGCCTCAGTTGCTCAGTGCTGAGGCAAAAGTGAAGTCTTCGCTTGCTGATCTGAAGCGAGCGCGCCGAGATCTTGAAAATTGTAATATTGTTGCTCCTTACGATGCGCTGGTTGTCAGTCGTGAACTTGGGGTAGGTCAGTTTGTATCTGCTGGAACCAACGTAGCAATATTGAACAATATTGAATCAGGTGAAATACATATTCCGATTGCGGGTTTTGATAGTGCATTTATACCTGATGATTTTATAGGGCGTGAAGCGAAGATAACTCTTCAAGGAGTCTTGGCTATAGAGCGTATTGGTCGGTTAGAACGTGATCTGGGCGTCGTAGATAGCAACACAAGAATGACAAATATTATCGTTAGCCTTAGTGACCCTTATTCGATGAAGAGTGATGAGACACCGATTAAATTTGGCTCGTACGTTGAAGTTCAGTTTATTGGCAAGAAACTCAAGCACATTTATCGATTGCCCCAAGAGATCGTTAATAACAAAAAGGTGTGGGTCGTAAACCAAGACAACATATTAGAGCCGAGAATTGTAAACGTGCTAAGAGCAGAAAAGGACTTCATGTTGATCAATAAGGGCCTTAGAGACAACGATCAAGTTGTCTTAACTGTTCCGGACTACCCACAAGAAGGTTTACAAGTAGAAGTAGCAAAGCCTGATCTTGGTAAGGAGCAATAATCGATGGAAGGCTCCCAACAAAAAGGTTTAATCGCCTACTTTGCAAACAATCCCGTTGCAGCAAACTTGCTGATGTTTTTTTTAATTATCATCGGTCTTGTAAGCTACTCGTTGCTTCAACGGCAGATGTTTCCTACTAAAGAGATCAATTACATCAATATTAGCGCTGAGTACCCAGGCGCTTCACCTCAGGAAATTGAGGAAGGGATTTTGATTAAACTTGAGGAGTCTCTAAAAGATGTCTCAGGTATAAAAAAACAGATTTCAACCTCTGAAAGAGGTTTTGGTCACATTGAGATTGAGGTAGATGAAAATGAAGATACCGAAGATGTCTTGAATTTGGTCAAACAAAAGACTGATAGCGTCTCCAACTTTCCTGATGGAATGGAACCCTTGCAAGTCTATCAAGTACCATTTCGTCAAAGCGTTATCGAAATGGCTGTATTTGGTGATAGGAAGCTTCTCGATTTGAAACCTGAGGCGAAAGAAGTTGTCGACGAGTTACTTCGTCTCGACAATGTCTCCTTGGTAGAGATGTATGCTCCCGATTACGAAATATCGATAGAAGTAGAGCCGAGAGATTTACAGAAATATGGACTTACTCTTGAGGATGTTCGCCAAGCAATTTCTCGCTATTCGGCCAATTATTCTGCGGGTGAAGTGAGAACTGAAGCGGGTATGATTTCGGTACGGATCGAAAATCAATTTTACACTGGCGAAGAATTCAGAGATATACCTGTCAAAGTCGGAAGGAACGGCGGTAAAGTTTTACTTCAAGATATCGCGAAGATTCGGGATGGTTTTACTGAGGAAGATCGTTACTTTAAGTTCTCGGGGAAAAATGCTATCTGGGTTGCCGTTAAGGCAACCAAAGATCAGGATATGTCCGATGTAGCTGAATCGGTGAAAGCCTATATCGATAAGAAAAACCAAGAGTTGCCCTCTGATGTTCAAATCGAAAGCGTTGTTGATATGACCTACTATCTCAATGGTCGACTTGATATGGTGCATAAAAACATCTTACAAGCCATTGTATTAGTCGCTTTGATGCTTGGGATATTTTTACGTTTCAAGCTCGCAATGTGGGTGATGGTTGGCTTGCCGGTTTGCTTCTTGGGTACAGTGATGTTAATGCCGATCTTTGGTGTCACCATAAATATCGCTACGTTATTTGGCTTTATTATGGTGCTGGGGATTGTGGTCGATGATGCCATAGTTATTGGTGAAAGTGCTTGTAATGAGATTGATAAACATGGTGGTGGGGTTGAAAACGTTGTGCGCGGAGCACACCGCGTTGCCACGCCTGCGACATTTGGAGTTCTCACTACCATGGCTGTTTTTGCTCCTTTTTTGATGTCGAAGGGCAGTGAAAGTGCAACCTTTTTTGGTATTTCTGTGGTCGTCATGCTTTGCCTATTCTTTAGTCTGGTTGAGTCTAAGCTTATTTTACCTTCCCATCTTGCTCATTCGTCATTTAAGCCCATAAAAGAAGGAAGTTGGAGAGATAGGTTTAACCGAAGTTTCTACAACTTTGTTAATGGGAGATATAAGAGGGCACTTCGTACTTGCGTATATTGGCGATGGAGCGTTCTAGCTACTTTTATCGGTGTATTGGGGGTAAGCATTGCTGTTGTAGTCGGAAACTACATCCGCATGGTTCCTATTCCAAAGATACCCCATGATTTCCCGAGTATTAAGGTGACCATGAACGATAATGTGTCCAGTCAACAAACCATTAATGCATTGAAATCAATCGAAGAGACAGTTCTAAAAGTTGAACAGAAGATAAAAGAAGAAACAGGCCAAGAAATGGTGCGTGATAGCTTGGCTTTCACCAAAGGAAGAAAAGAAGGTGAGATTCTTCTGCCATTGGTTGATGAAGAACTGCGGCCTATTGATACTTTTGAATTAGCTCGACGATGGAGAGAACATCTTTCGGTCATTCCAGGGCTCAAGTCTCTCACTATTGTTGATAATCTCAATGACGATGGTAAAGGAGATGATTTTGGTTTTCTATTATTTGGTGAAGATATTACCAAGCTGAATGCGGCAGGGCGTGAACTGGTTCAGGCACTTAAACAAGAGAAAGGGCTAACGGATGTTTTTTCTTCAATAGATTCAGGCAGCCGTGAAGTTTTACTCTCTCTTACTCCTGTTGCTTACGATCTCGGTCTAGATCTTTCTATGATTGCTCAGCAGGTGGGCAGCAGTTTTTATGGTGGTGAGGCACAACGTATTCTTCGAGATGGTGAAGAGACTAAAGTCATGGTGCGGTACCCCAAATTAACCCGTGAAGCCTTTTCGTCGCTTCGTTATGCGATCATTACGACCCCGGAAGGGAGAAAGGTAATGTTGGGGGATGTGGTTGAGATTAACCAACAGCCTGGTGTGACGAGTATACGTCGCGAAGGTGGATACCGCAGTGTTTACGTGTACGGTGCGATTGATGACAGTATGGTCGAACCCGCGCAAGTGATCAGTAAAGTATCCGATGAGATCATACCGCAGATTATTGCTACTTATCCTGGCGTTAAGAGTGAGTTGGGTGGGACGATTGAAGAACAACAAGCACAGCAAAATGAGCAGATGATATTTTTCCTCGCTGGAATGATGGTTGTCTATATTTTGCTTGCCATTCCTTTGAAGAGTTATTCACAGCCGTTAATTATTATGTCCATTATTCCATTTTCTCTAACAGGCGCAATTTGGGGACATTTATTATTAGGTTATGATTTGAGTATGATGTCGACTTTTGGTCTTATCGCAGCTGCTGGTGTTGTCGTCAACGATTCACTTGTGATGACGGATTATGTGAATCAGGTTCGAGCAAGAGGTGTTGCAATTAAAGATGCCGTAGTTGAGGCAGGATGTGCACGTTTTCGAGCAATCACATTAACTTCAATCACTACGTTTGTTGGTGTGCTACCCATTATATTCGAGACAAGTTTACAAGCAAGATTCGTAATTCCAATGGCAGTCTCTTTGGGCTTCTCCGTGCTGTTTGCGACACTACTGACGTTAGTTTTAGTGCCGTGCTTGTACTTGATTTTGGATGACTTAAAAGCTTTGGTGAATCGATTCAAGCTCACGCTTATCAAGCAGGGTAAAAAGCTCTCGCCAAGCCGTCATTGAACCTCAGGCGGGCCCCGAGGTCCGCTTTAAATAATCATTTTATGTCATGCCAAAGAATTAGCCAGTTGGATAATTTTACATTTGCATGCGTTAAAATGAAAAATGCCCGCATAAAGGGCAATTATGCGGGCTAAAGACAACATTCTGTTAGTTTGTTTCTGGAGATATTGGTTGGATATCCATATTTCAGCTGCCATAGAGATTTTTTTATGTATCGGGTCTATGTATCAGCTCAACCAATATTAAGGACATTAACACTTTCTTTACGAGTATTTAATGATTAAATTTGGAAAGATACATTTCATTTATGTATATAACTAAGTAACCTCAAGATGCTAGGTTCAGCGAGAATGGCTTGCTTTACAGGCAAGGCAACAATTCGAAAATAGGGTAAACTGAATTCGATATAATCGTCTCTGTATTCACGTAATATAATGCTAATGTTACGCAATCAGGGAAATTAAGATGAGTTATGTTAATGATAAGAGAGTTTTTCAAACGTCGAGCGCTACTTCGAATTATATCCAAAATGAGCCCTGCTCTGATAAAGGGGTATGGTTCTAGAGACTATTACTCCGCTGGTCAAGTCTATCAAACAGCTCTCTCCCTAGATTTATCCAAGCGCTATTTCAAGTACAACTTGGCACTCTTTTGCTGTGAGACTGAGCCATCACTTGCTAACAAACCAATGATCAGTGAGGCTTTGTTTACTGACTTGCGTGATGAAATAAAGCATAAATTTTTCTTAGGAAGCGACTACTCAGCCATTGATATTATGAAACTTATCCATGCGCCGACCTGGAAAGGTGGGCGTATGGATGACTATATGTCCCATCATCGCGGGATGAATAGTCGCTTTTGAACAGAACACTCTTACATTGGTTCCCATGTAAAGGGACTGATTCCTTTGATTTCAGCGTAGATAGAGTGTGCTTTTATCACTGAACTTTCCAGTTTGAAAGCTGTATTTGAAAAGTTGGCAGTAATCTGGCTTCCATCACTAAACGAGGTGCGCTGTACTTGTCCAGACTCGTCTAACCAGACGAAGTCGGTCAATTGTTTGTCCCAGAGTTGTTGATGGATTGGTTTGAAGGCCGACTGGTAATGCATGAGTTCTTTGATTCTGCGGCTAGAAGGAGTCTGTCCATTTTCTCGGTTCAAGTGCACCATGGCAGGGGTATTAAATAGCATCATAGTGAGATCTCTGTTGGTCTTTACGTCACTGAACTTGAGGCTATCAGAGTGCCAATGATGGCTGTTGATGACTTCGTCATGGAAGACGGTCTGATAAAGAGGGATGCGAAACTGTGGCGCAAACAGTAAGGTTTTATAGGGCTCTTTGACGCGAGCTGGTTTAAAGAAAAATGCAGGCCCGTAGTCAGGGTACCAAGCTCCCAAGTAAAAGGGTGAACGTTTATTTTTGGTCATGTCGTAGTCTTGCCAACCAAATCCTATACTCTCAAGACCATGGGCAAAAACAATCCCCTTTGTAGTCAGCGCGTTTCCATCTTCAGAGCCAAGAATAATGCCAGTACTTTCAATGATATTTTCCATTCTATTATTAAAGCCATTAAGCAGCATTTGTTCGTTCTGGTTTGAGTGATAATCTTCTCTCGCCATTGCGGTGCCATCTACATCGAGAAAAAGACTATTAAAGTGACCAAAGCGAAGGATATCTTTCACCCGCTCAAGCACATATTCAAGTTGGCAGTTTGGGTTTAGGTAAAAGCCGTTTCCGCGAAATCCTGTTTGTTTTTGTTTGTCGGCATTTTCTATTGTGCATGATTCCATCATCATTAATGGTAATTGGGCGGTCAGCCAGCCATCATTATGGGAAGGAGGGATCGATGTATTATACGAATCATAAGTCGCAATGAGGTAGCCTAAACGCTTGGCATCTTCGATAACTTGTGGCTGGAAAAAAGCAGGTAACCAGTTATCAAACCCCAGCCACAGTCGCTTTAGACCTGATTGATAAAGGCTATCTAGCACATCTTGTGATAATGCCTGCCCCCACTTGGTGGGTTCAATAAGGTATAGACCTAAGTGTTCGGATATCCATTGTTTTTTCTTCTGAGTTGCTTGGAATTGCTTTTCAATTGAATTATCGGTGATGGTTGGGTTGGGTACTTTAAATGTTGAAGATAAGTATTGATTGATAGTGTTGATTAATGAGTGTTGATGATATTTGGAGAGGTAGGATTTTTTTCTATTAGCCGATAGCAAGGCCTGCTTTAAATCTTTTTTGATAGTGAATATCGACTGTTTTAACGCCCAAACATTGAGCCCTTGCCAATCTTTCACATCGTGGATACTGATACCCGCATTGCCAAACAGATAAACCTGACTTGCTCCTATCATCTTTTTTACATCAGGGTTGTGCTTAGCCTTTTCTAACAACGTTATTGAGTAGCCATTATCGATACGCCATTGTCTGTATGCCTTTGCTCCACCCAACCAATCGCTATTTTGTTGGATAGAGACGACAAATGGTTGCTGTTGGTTTAGCACTGTAAACTGGTGAGAGGCGGTCATCTGAAGTTTATTTACGTCGCTTGAAAAGTGCAAAAGGTTATTGGTGGGATTGATTAGATGCCACGAAAAATAACGCCTGTTTTGTTTCGCGGTCCAAAAGGGCATTTTCAGATCTTGAGTGGTATTGGTACCCGAGTAATTTTTCTCCAAGTAGTTTACCCAGTTCAAGTTATCGATCGGAATACGCATCCCCTCGCTGAAAGGGAGGTAGAGCTCTTGTGCCTTATTTGAGTTTAAGCGGTACCAAGTGAGGGATAGAGGTTCCTCTCTGGCGATGCCCTGAATATTTTGAGCTGAGAAAGACAGTAACAGTTTATCCGTTAGTGTGGCGGTAACACCAAGGCCACTAGGTAATAGTGTCCAAGTTAGCGTATTGCGAGTTGAGTTGATCTGAGACGCTCTTTGTTTGACTCCGTTCACTGTGAGAGTGGGTTTATTTAATGATGTGTTATTCCATTGAATGGACAGCGTTGATGGCTCGATAGTTACCTTTACTTTCTGAGACTCCAAGGTGAATAGAGATTGCTTGGCTTCAACTGAAAAAGCGATCAGACCTATTAGGGCTATTTGTGAGAAAAAAATTAGGCGTTTGGCTATCATTCGAAGTTCCTTAAGTGTATTGGTACGGCGATTAAATCTTTCTTCGAATGATTAATTGTCACCTATATGTCTCATTTGTTTATCGAGATGGTGCTGAAACACGATGTGAATACTCTATTTTTATATCGGATTGGTACTCGAATATACGGGCAGAAACTCGGCGGAATTTGGCTAGAACACGAAAATCAAATTGCCCCCCTATTGTATGTTTTGTTGTTGTCCTGCCATACTAACTTGGCTATTATCTGTCTGAAATATATTAGTTTTTTGTGGGGCAGTGTTTCATTCCATGTGGCATCTTGCTAGCCCCTACGCTGATTAGATTGTCAGAAGGCTTAAAAATCAAAAGTCATATTAAGGATAATAATGTTTAAGATAGCAATTATAGGTTTAGGAAGTATGGGGAAGATCATGCTGGAGAGCATGGTTGATCATCCACAGTTTAATGTGATCTGTGGGTGGGATATTTCGAAAGAAGCGTGTGAGGAGGCCTCGAAAATGTTGCCTCATTTGACCATCACCAAAACAGCAGAGTCTTTATTGCAAGATTGTGATATTGATTGTGTGTATATTGCTACGCCTCCGTCTACGCACGCTTACTATGCTGAATTGGCAAGCGAGTTAGGGATAAGTATCTTATGTGAAAAGCCTTTGGGTGTTGATTTAGGTTCCAGTGAACGCCTTGTTTCGTTAGTAAATGATTTCAATATTCCCAATGCGGTGAATTTCACCTTGATGAACTCTCCACTTGTTAGTTGGCTTAGGAATGAACTAATTCAAAATAATGGCGGCCAGATTCAGGCCATAGAAATTCGACATAGCTTTAATGAATGGCCGAGAAAGTGGCAAGGAGGCGCAACTGAATGGCTTTCTCGTCCGCAAGAGGGAGGCTTTATAAGGGAAATGTTCTCTCATTTTGTGTTCATGATGCAGAGTATTTGGGGGAAACTGTCCATTCAATCTCTAGATATAGTCTTTGGAGAAAGTGGGCTATCGGAAACAGAGCTATTTGGCGTGCTGTTGACTGAGTCTGGGATTAAAGTGTCGATTGTTGCAGGTACAGGAAGGTGTGCACCTGAATTGAACGAAATGACCATATACGGAACATCTGCCTCTTATCGATACGTTAATTGGTCAGAAGTGTATGTAACTCATGGCGCCGATTGGAAACCTGTTTTAGAAAAAGATCTACCGCCAGTGAATCGACAACTTGATGAAGTCGCTCTTTGGTTAGAAAGTGGCAGTGCAAACCTTGCCTCTTTCTATGATGCTTATCAAGTACAGTTATTAATAGAAGAAATGCTAGAAAAGTTAAAAGTAAGTCATTGTTGAACATAGTTTTTAGAAACTATATTTTGCTCCAAGTGATTCATTGCTACCTATATACCTCAACTTGTTATATATATGGTACCGCAACCCTATGTAAATACTCGATTTTTATATCAGATTGGTACTCGAATATACGGGCAGAAACTCGTTGGAATTTAGCTTGTTCAGGGACTGCTTCAGGAGGAATGTGTATTTGGTTTATTTGAGACGCTAAGGCATGTTGTGTTCCTACTTGACGGTATTCAGCATCAAACCATTGTTGAAATACCGTCATTGGCGGGCATTGATTAGTAAGCTGGGGTGGCTTTGAGTTGAGCAGTGAACTTTCGCTTGTTGAGCGTTCTAGCCATTGATAGGTTGAGTAACTCGAAATGAGAATATCATAGCTATTTTGCCCTATGGTTAGAGTGTAAATGCCAGGTTCAGGCTTTGCTAACAAATCACTGGTTTCCCATTCTTGATAGCTGAGATTCGGATTCAGATGACCTGACAAAATGATACTTTCCGATGGTTCTCTCAGCTCAAATGACGCTGTTTGAGTAATTTGCTCAGCAGAAAGTTTAATTTGATGGTCGAGTGCAGAAAACGTAGCCCTACTGATGATAGATAGTGTTATCGCTGCGGGTTTTTTAGTACTAGTAAGTTGTTTTCCGCAATCAGTCTGACTGAGAATTTGTTCTTTTATGGGCTGCCAATACTGATGGGGTAGTGGATGTTTATCAAGTGCTGTAATCAATTCTTGCCATGCGAGTTTTGGTTGGTTTCTGACTAGCGCATTGAGTGTGAGTTGCAGTGGCGTGGTTCGAAACCAAGACAAGGCTGCTTCTTTAGCATAACTTGGCTGAGTAAAACCACACAGCAGCAGAATGAGAACTGGGTATCGTAAATTCATCATCATTTAAACCAACCGATAACCGACACCGCGATGTGTTTCAATATCTAAACAATGAATCGCTTGGCGTAACCTTAGTATATGATTGTCAACAGTGCGAGTGGTTGGGAAAGTAGCATAACCCCATATCTTGTTTAATAGCTCTTCTCTGTGGAACACTCGTCCACGGTGTTGAACGAGCAGCAAAAGTAACTGAAACTCCTTAGGTTTTAGTATAATAGCTTGTTCATTCACATGGACGAGTCTCTTGGATACATCAATGGATAAATTTTTATAAGTAATCTGACTTGAGCCTACGGGTCGCAAGTGGGTTTTGATACGAGCAAGCAGCTCATGCTGAGAAAAAGGCTTAGTCATATAGTCTCTGGCACCATTGCTCAGACCTTTGATACGCTCATCTACATCCACTTTTGCTGTCAAGATAATGACAGGAATAGCTTTGATTAGTAGCCATTCTGGAAGGTGTAACAGGCTATCGCCATCTTGCAACTGACGGTCAAGTACAACAAGGTCTGCAGTCACCCATTTTTTGGTAGCTAATTTTGCATCCCTTACCCACTGACAGTTAAATTGATTCTGCTGGAAAAAAGTAACCAGTCCTTCTCCAATTAGTGGGTCGTCTTCCACCAATAAAATCTGCTTCATAGTGGTATTTCCAATTTAATCCGAGTCGGCTTTCTTTGAATCGAAACTTTACCACCCATAATGCCAGTTAAATGGCTTACCAGACTAAGGCCAATTCCGAGATTATCCTCTGTACTATTCCTTTGTTGCCAACAGCGTCGAAAAAAGGAAGGAAAAAAGCCTTGGTCAGAGACGACGATAGTGAGCGACTTTTCATTGCTTACCAACACATGGATGGGATGCTTACCATGTTGTTTGGCATTCATTAGCAGGTTGTTAAGACAAATGGTCAGCCAATAAAATGGTAGTTCCAAAACTCGGTCATCCTTTATCTCATATTGAACATTGTGCTGAGAGCAGATGTGGTCAAGCCAATCTTTGATTGACCCTTGCTGTTGTGTTAGAAGTTGTGCTTTATCCATACACAAGTACTCTTTACTTGCTTCAGTAAGTTGAAGTAGTCGTTGGTAGTCTTCGATTAAACGCCAGAGCGCAATTTGAGTATTATCGTTGAGGTTATCAAATTCTTGGCGAAGAAGATCAATTGAAAGCCCCAAGCTTGTGACAGGCGTTCTAAGTTCATGTGTGAGCAGTTGAAAAACAAAGCGTTTGCTCCGGTTGTGTTGGAGTTTTTGTTGCCATGTTCTTATAAGTAGAAAAAGCAGTAAAAATAGAACAGCAGCGGAAAGATAGAGAATCGAATGATGATGTGACCCAGAACGAGCCATACATAAATTACCATATCGAAATTCACATTGCTTTGAACCTACTATTATTTGGTATTCTTTAGCTATCGGTTGCCACTTCGCCTTGTTGAGTTGCTTCCAACCCTGCTCGGTATTAAACCACAGACTGTTTTCTTCAAACCAAACTTTATATCCTGCCAACAATGCATTGCGCCCAGTTGGAGAAATAGCTCGAAGACTATTGAACAAGGGATGTTGAGGATTATCTCCTGTCAATAAATGCACTAAGCCCTGATAGCTTTTACCTTGTTCAAAATAGCGATCGGCATAACTACCGCCCGCAGGGTGGAGATAGTGATGATCAGAAAACCATTGAACAGGTAGGCTGCTGCCCCGACATTGGGAGAGTTCAAATTCAATAGCCGCCCCTATTTTTGGTGAGAAGCCTTTAGGTTTTTGGCACGTCTCATGAACTTGATAGATTTGATAAATCTCAAGCCATGTAAAATGTGAGAGGTTAGGTAACTGTGCGTAACTTGCTAACAGTTCATGGGGGTATTTTACTAACTCGTATTGCGGGATTTTTAGCTGGGCCTCCAGCTCAAGCTCGCCCAGAATTTTTTGCCATAAAGGCTCTACTGGTGAGGCACCTAGTTCAGTCGAAGCAATAACAAGCAGGATAAATGTGGCGTAGGCTTTTTGCATTAGCAAGATAAGAAATGAGAATATACTAATAGGTTAGCGACTTTTCACCACGATTTGTAACCCTATTGTAAATATCGCCATTTTTAGGTTCTAAATGATGTAATGTGTGCCCAAGCGACCGTCTCATTTAATTCACTTGGGCCACAAAAGTAGATTATTTTAAGCCTTGCTCACGAGCCATTTTATTTGCCAACATGGGCGCTTTCCATAAACAGGGTAGTAAGATAAAGGAAACGGGCACGGCTGTGATGACAATAAACGATTGCAGTGCTGAAATGCCTCCCGACCCCATTGATATAAGAGCAAGCGCGACTAATCCCATCATTAATCCCCAAAATATTCTGATGGATGCACTAGGCTCGCAGCTTCCCGTGATCACAACACTGATTGTGTAAGTCATTGAATCACCTGTTGTAATGATAAATGTTGTGGTGAGGATCAAGAAAAGAACCGATAATAAAATTGGATAGGGTAATTCTTGAGTTATTGCCAATAAAACAGCGGGGAGGTTAAAACCCTCAAATGCTTCAGAGATGAGTCCGGGCTGACTAAGTTCGAATGCAAGTCCGCTTCCGCCCACAATACTAAACCAAAAGCAGGTAATAAGGGGAGCCGCAATACTCACTGAGAGAATAAGTTGGCGAATGGTTCTGCCTCTGGAAATACGAGCAATGAAAATAGCCATCATTGGGCCATATCCAATAAACCATCCCCAGAAAAATACAGTCCACCAGCTTAACCAGTCGCTATCACCTCGAAATAGTGCCATAGGGATAAAGTTTTCGAGCATGGTCGCAACACCGCTAGAGTAGCCCTCGAATATAAAACTGGTTGGGCCGAATATGAGTACATAAATGACCAAAGCGAGGGAGAGAATAATATTGTAGCGGCTAATAATCTGGATACCCTTATTGACACCACTTAATGCGGATAAGGTGTACGCTAAGATCGCTAAACCAATCACTAATGCTTGAGTTGTAAAATTATCAGGGATATCAAAGAGAGAGTTTAGAGCATAGCTGACTTGTAAACCCAGAAAACCGATCGGGCCAATTGTCCCAGCGGCAACGGCTATAACACTTGCAGCATCAATAGAGTGTCCTATCCAACCATGGATTGCCTTATTGCCTAAAACAGGATAAAGCAGTGTTCTAGGTTTTAGTGGTAGTCCCTTGTCATAGTGTAGATGCATCAGAACGATAGAAGATAACCCTCCTAATATAGCCCAAGCTAGGAAACCCCAGTGCATAAAAGATTGGGATAAAGCATTGATCGCTGCGTCATGGGGTTTGGCGCTACCATAGAGTGGAGGTGGACTTACGTAATGTGCTATCGGTTCTGCTGCTGCCCAGAAAACGCCCCCTCCAGCTAAGAGAGTACAGAGAATTATCGATAGCCATTTAAAGGTGTCAATTTCCGGCTGGCTCATTTTTCCAAGTCGTACCAAACCAGTTTTACCAATAGCAAGCCCGAGTCCGATGATAAAGTTTGCAAGCAGTAGAATCTGCCAAAAAGCGCCAAAATACCCTGCTGAAAAAGAAAAACCATTGTTAACCCAGCTAGAGAGTAGATTCCCGTCAGATATTGCCATTGCAACAAATGCGACTAAAAAGCTACCGCTGATCCAGAGAACAGGGTTTTTCATTGATTCTGAAGTTAAATGATGAGGAGATGGTGAAGTTTTTTTTTGCACAGTCTCGAGTACTTGAGATTGTGTACTCGCAGTTGACTGCATCGAGTTAGACATTAAGAATTTCGCTATATCAGCGCCAATATTTACCAATTGGCGAGTGCATTGCCCCCACTCCTTTTCGTTAGAATTGTGAGGTTCGTCAAATTAGCAGCGAATGATATCATACTTATTTACATATTGCGTGCGGTTTTCCTCGCGATAAAGAAAAAACTGAAAGTTAAAAAAATGTCAGCGATGTAAATTCGTGGTTATATATCTTGTGTAAATGGTATTTTTGCAGTGTTTTGGATTGAATATGCCAATATTGATAGATAATATGATTACACCTTAACCACTAAAGTGAAAGAGGGCTTATGAATACTCCCACATCAGCAACAATATTCTCCACTGAATCTGTATCTCCGAAACGCGAGGTACTTATGAGAGAGTTGTTTGCATTAACAAAAATGGCATCGGCATTAGCCGTTCCTTTTCTTTTTGTTTGCTTGGTTTGGATGTAAAAACCAGTAAATGCACATGGATGTGTGCAGGCTCTCCCCCCCAAAAAAAATTCTATTTATCTGAGTCCTATACCCAAGTGACTTCAAAATGCAGGCTTCAGAGCGATGCTACAGTGTTGAATTCGACAATATAGCGCAGCGGAATAGTCGACTCATACCAAGCCATTCTCGCTGAACCTAGCATCTTGAGGTTACTTGAGTATATGTGGCTTTTTCAGCGAATAATTAAATGCTAGAAAATGAGTATCTACAGGCTTTGCAAATGACGAGCCGATAAAAAAGCACTTGGGGTAAACCAAGTGCTTTGTATCCTATTGGGTGAGCATATAATGAATATCTTATTCTGCAACTCCACCTTTAGTGAGCGCAGCCGGATTAAGCAGTCTTTCTAAGGTATCTCTATCCAAATCTGTTTCACGCTCAGCAACATCAATAATTGCTTCTCCCTGTTTATAGGCAAGCTTCGCGATCTCGGCTGCTTTCAAGTACCCTATTACAGGGTTCAATGCTGTCACTAAAATAGGATTTTTCGCTAGAGCAACATTGAGGTTATCCTCACGTACTTTAAATGTTTCAATAGCTTTATCAGCGAGAGCAATAGCACTATTCGTCAGTAGTTCAACACTTTCAAGTACATTGTGCGCGATGACGGGTAGCATAACATTTAATTGGAAGTTTCCAGATTGCCCGGCAACAGTAATGGTCGCATCATTACCGATCACTTGAGCAGCAGCCATCGCAGCGGCTTCAGGAATAACCGGATTGACTTTACCAGGCATAATTGATGAGCCAGGTTGTAAGCCCTGCAATTCAATTTCGCCCAATCCAGCCAGTGGACCTGAGTTCATCCAGCGCAAATCATTGGCGACTTTCATTGTTACCACGGCCGCTGCTTTAAGCTGTCCTGAGAGAGCAACGATTGCATCTTGGCTACTTAAGTTGTAGAAGAAATTGTCACTTGAGCTAAATTGTATACGAGTGGATTGGGTAAGGTTGTCTGCAAACTTTGCTGCAAAACGAGGATCAGCATTGATTCCTGTACCTACGGCTGTTCCGCCTTGGGCTAATGCTCTGACCGAATCAAGAGCATGCTCAATGCCTTTTTTGGCTTGTTCGATTTGGAACTGCCAACCACCGAGTTCTTGGTCGAACGTAACTGGCATCGCATCCATTAGGTGAGTTCTGCCCGTTTTAACAATCGCTCCGATTTCTGAACGTTTTTTCTCAAGTGTGTTGATAAGATGGTTTAATGCTGGAATAAGCTGCTTTTCTACTGCCATTACACAGCTGATTTGAATCGCTGTTGGAACAACATCGTTACTACTTTGCCCCATGTTTACATGGTCATTTGGATTGATATCGCCACCCAGTAATTGAGAGGCTAGTGTGGCAATGACCTCATTCGCATTCATGTTTGAGCTGGTGCCAGAGCCGGTTTGAAAGACATCCACAGGAAATTGTTCGATATGTTGGCCATCGATAATACTTTGGGCGGCATCATTGATGGCATTAGCAATATCACCTTCAAGCAAACCGAGTTGTGCATTGGTTAGTGCAGCGGTTTGCTTGATATGAGCCAGAGCTTTGATAAAACCAACAGGCATATTGTGCTGGCTAAACTTAAAATTATCCACAGCTCGTTGAGTCTGCGCTTGATACAGTGCGTTGAATGGAACTTTTACGTCTCCCATACTGTCTTTTTCGATGCGAAACTCTTTATCATTGTCTGGTAGGGACATGGTTGTAATCCTTTTATTATTCGTCGAGCGGCGTTTGTAGGCGCTGCAAAAGTTGTTGCAATTTCAGAAAATTAAGGTCGCCATTTTCCCAGTGGGAATAGTAGCGTTTTAGACTCAATAGGGGCGTATGAATTGAATCAAGGCAAATCTGGCGAAAGACATGAGTTCTATTAGGATCTCGAATTGCCTCGAGAAGATGAAAGTAGATTTGACGAAGAAACATTTCGCACATCAGCGGATTCTCATGCTTTGAGCCCTGCTCATAGCGCGAGGCTATAATCATTCCCCAATGAAGGTATTCAGAGATGATGTCGGGCTCGAAGCCACATTGACATTCTTTCTCGAGGAAACGATCCTGAGATTTATAAAATGCATTATAAACTTGCTTTTGGTTATCCATACAGACCTCTCGAAATTGTAATGATAATTATTATCAATCAAGAGGTGTGAATCAACCTTTTGTTGTGTATTTCACAAGTAATTTTTCAATTTGATAGGCGAGTATTCTAGGAAACTTATCTTAAGCCAACTCCAGCGCTAGGTACTAATATAACTTTACTATCAAATAAGAAAAGAAGTGACTATCGTATGCTCTTGTTTTGTCGCGCTATCTCGATTGAAGACACTCCAACGCTTTCGTCGGAGTGTCTGCAGATTTTTGTAGGTACTGACTAGCGTTTCAAACCTATTACCTTGTCTATATCTATCGCACTATGGCGCTCTGGGACCTGTTCCCACTCTTCGCCCCAGAAGCGATTAACAATGCGCCCCCTTTGAACGGCTTCTCTCTGATCAATCTTTTTCGCCCATTTGAGAAGATGAGTATAGCTTGAAATATCGAGGAATTGAGCCGCATCATAGAGTCTGCCTAGAGCCAAATTGCCATACCATGCCCAAATCGCAATATCAGCAATACTGTATGACGAGCCCGCAATGTACGGGTGGATGGCCAGTTGTTTGTCCAAAAGATCCAATTGGCGTTTTGTCTCCATCGTGAAACGATTGATTGGGTATTCGTGTTTTTCTGGGGCGTAGGAATAAAAATGCCCAAAGCCTCCACCAAGGTAAGGTGCCGAGCCTTGAAGCCAAAATAACCAGTTCATTACTTGCACTCGCAACATAGGGTCATCGGGTATCAACTGGTTAAATTTATCTGCAAGGTAAATGAGTATATGGCCAGACTCAAAGATATTGATAGCTTGTGATGTGGATTGATCAACCAGAGCTGGGATTTTTGAGTTTGGATTGATTGCAACGAAATCAGATCCAAACTGATCTCCCTCACCGATTTTTATCAGATGAGCATCGTACTCTGCTTCTTTAACACCCAGTGCCAATAGCTCTTCAAGCATAATAGTTACTTTTTGTCCATTTGGTGTCGCCATGGAATAGAGCTGAAATGGATGGGGGCCCTTGGGTAATTGTGTTTGATGGCGTGTACCACTTTCTGGTCTATTGATGCTAGACCATTGACCACCATTTTCTGTTTCTGGTTGCCAAACGCTAGGGGGTGTATATTTTGAGCTCATAACGTACTCCGTTGGTTGTCCCTGTAAGACAACTTATCGGTCATGAGTGCATAATGATAGAGCCGAGGCCAAAAAAGATTAAATTAATATGTTATTTCATATTCCCAAGGGATCTCTAAAAAGCCAAATTTGAGTTTACTTAGCCGTATTTTTTTAGCTCATCCAACACGTCTCCTAAACTGTCTCTAATTTTGACGCCAAGAGAGATAATTTCTTCGGAGGGGGTAACCAAATCTGGGATTTGATATGTCACCATATTTGCGGCTACGGCACTTTTCACTCCGTTATTTGAGTCCTCAAATGCAAGGCAGCATTGTGGTTTTAGACCAAGTCTTTGTGCAGCGAGTAAGTAAATTTCGGGATTAGGCTTCCCTTGTGTGACTTCACAACCACAAGTGATATTGTCGAAGTAGCAATCCAGCCCAGCCAGTTTCAACTTTACCAATGCAACATCCTTTTGGGTTGAAGTGGCAACAGCAGTTCGAACCTTGTTCGCTTGTAGCCACTCGAGTAGAGGTATGACACCTTTTTTAATCGGTATAGGCTGATTTTTTACTATGGCATCATAATTCACTCGCCAATCAGCATGTAATTTATCGAGCTCATTTCCATAAGCAGAGCGAAGTATTTCTTCTATTCCTTTGGAGTTTCGGCCAATGATAGATAAATAAATGTCTTCGTAAAAGGGAAGTTGTACGTTGTGGCAAGACTGTTTAAATACACGCATGCACAGTCGCTCTGTGTCGAGCAGTAACCCGTCCATATCAAAGATAGCAGCTTGGAAATTCATGAGTACTAATGATGAGCTTGAGTTTGGTGTACCCATTGTTACACACAAAACATATTAAGTCACAGTGCCAGTATGCCTGTCTTTTAGGGGCTGTTGGCCTTTCAAGATAATTTTTGCCCCAATTTGTGGTTTACATT